>JBKPOU010000022.1:0-9710 GCA_046733255.1 Pseudomonadota bacterium | reverse complement strand
CCGCGGCAGGGTTGTCCGGCGGTCTTACGGTCATTGCGATCGCGGCCTGCTTCGTCGTCGGAATCCTGCTCAATTTCGGTGTGGGAAATTATGCGCCGA
Organism: Pseudomonadota bacterium; assembly: GCA_046733255.1. GTDB lineage: Bacteria > Pseudomonadota > Alphaproteobacteria > Sphingomonadales > Sphingomonadaceae > Sphingomicrobium. The sequence continues at coordinate 9,611 of JBKPOU010000022.1, read as the reverse complement.
CGCTGGTCATGCTCAGCCTGATGGGCATGGACCCGCGCCTCTGCTTCCCGATCATGGCGGGAGGCGCGGCGCTGATGGGCGCGGGGGCAAGCGTCCGTCACATCCAGATCGGCCAGATCAACCTTCGCATCGTGCTGGGCCTAGCGATCGGCGGAATTCCCGCGGTGCTGGTTGCCGCCTTCATCGTGAAGACCATGCCGGTCGAGATGCTGCGCTGGCTGGTGATCGTCGTCGTCCTGTACGCCGCCGCGGTCATGTTCCGTGCTTCTTGGATGGGCCGGCACGAAGCGAAGGGCGGAGAACCGGCGCAGATGGTCCTCTAGTCGCCCGGGGGCTTTTCGGAGCGGCAGAGCCATTAGTTCGGACCGCCCCCTTGGCAGTGCCGGATGTGCTCGCTATCAGGCCCGCCAATCGCCTTAAGGGGGCCCCGCTGGGCGGGCCTTCACTTGTCATAGGGTAAGCATGGCTGACGTTCCGGTTACGGCTGGCGATGGCGTTCGCCGCCGCGATTTCCTCAATGTCGCTGCGGTGAGCTTCGCTGGCGTGGGTGCAGTTGCGGTGGTTGGTCCGCTGCTGGTTCAGATGTCTCCTCCGGCCGACGTCCTCGCTCAGTCGACGACCGAAGTCGACGTTTCCAAGATCCAGTCCGGGCAGGGCATCAAGACCGTCTGGCGCAAGCAGCCGGTGTTTGTCCGCAACCTGACCCCGAAGGAAATCCAGGAAGCCAATGCCGTGCCGCTGTCGGACCTTCGCGATCCGGAAAGCCTGGCGCAGCGCACCAAGCCCGGACATGCGAACTGGCTGATCACGCTCGGCGTCTGCACCCACCTCGGATGCGTCCCGCTCGGGATCGGCGAGGGCGAGAACAAGGGACCGTACGGCGGCTACTTCTGCCCGTGCCACGGGTCGATGTACGACACCGCCGCGCGCATCCGGCAGGGCCCCGCGCCGAAGAACCTGTTCGTCCCGGAATATGAATTCACGTCGCCGACGACTGTCACGATCGGCTGAGGGAGAGCGTGAGAAAATGAGCTTCGCCTGGGCCAAGGCCTACGAACCCAAGCACCCGTTCATGCGCTGGCTGGACGAGCGGCTGCCGCTTCCGCGCCTCGTTTATGGAGCGATCGGCGGCGGCTATCCGGTTCCGCGCAACCTCAATTACTGGTGGAATTTCGGTGTCCTCGCGGGGATCTTCCTGACGATCCAGATCGTCACCGGGATCGTCCTGGCGATGTGGTATTATGCCCAGGCCGACAGCGCCTTCAATTCGGTCGAGCACATCATGCGCGACGTGAACGCCGGCTGGCTGCTTCGCTACGCCCACATGAACGGCGCCAGCTTCTTCTTCGTCGTCACCTACATCCACATCTTCCGGGGCCTCTATTACGGTTCATACAAGGCGCCGCGCGAGCTGGTGTGGATGCTCGGGCTCGTCATCTACCTGCTGATGATGGCGACCGCCTTCATGGGCTACGTGCTGCCCTGGGGCCAGATGAGCTATTGGGGAGCGCAGGTCATCACCGGCTTCTTCTCGGCCTTCCCGCTGGTCGGCGAGCCGATCCGCGTGTGGCTGCTGGGCGGGTACGCGCCCGACCAGGCCGCGCTCAGCCGCTTCTTCTCGCTCCACTATCTGCTTCCGTTCGTGATCGCCGGAGTGGTGATCCTGCACATCTGGGCGTTGCACATCCCGGGATCGAGCAACCCGACCGGGGTCGACGTGCGCGACGAGAAGGACACGCTTCCCTTCCACCCGTTTTACACCGCCAAGGACGGCTGGTTCGCGGCGACGATCCTGCTGGTGTACACCCTGTTCGTCTTCTTCATGCCGAACGCTCTCGGCCATCCGGACAATTACATTCCGGCCAACCCGCTCGCGACGCCGGCGCACATCGTGCCCGAATGGTATTTCTGGCCGTTCTACGCGATCCTTCGCTCCTTCACCGTCGACTTCCTCCTCCCGGCGAAGCTGTGGGGCGTGCTGGCGATGTTCGGCTCGATCCTTCTGCTGTTCTTCCTGCCCTGGCTCGACAAGTCGCCGGTGCGGTCGGGAAGCTACCGGCCCGTGTTCAAGCGCTTCTTCTGGCTGCTCGTCGTCGACGTCGTCATTCTCGGCTATGTCGGCGGAGCGGAGATCAGCCCGTTCAACATCGCACTGGGGCAGTTCGCGGCCGCTTATTATTTCATCCACTTCCTGGTCATTATCCCGCTGGTGTCGAAGTACGAGGTGCCGCTGCCGTTGCCGCGGTCGATCACGGACTCGGTGCTTCACGGCGAAGAACAGGAAAGCGCACCCGCCGGAGTGAAGACCGGCAGGAAAATCACCAAAGTCGCGGGCTAAAGGGGAAGCCACAGATCATGGTCCGGATAATCGGTTTCCTCGTCGGCCTCGCTTTCGCCGGTGTGCTCCTCATCTCGCTGTTCGTCGGCGTGTCCGACTATGTCTCGAGCCCGCCTGCGGCGACTCCGGAAGAGGAATTCCACAAGGAGCCGAAGGCGCTTCACCTGGCGAGCGACGGCCCGTTCGGCCATTTCGACAAGCAGCAGCTCCAGCGCGGCTTCCAGGTCTACAAGGAAGTCTGCTCGGCCTGTCACAGCCTGAGCCACGTCTCTTTCTACGACCTCGAGAAGCTCGGCTACAGTGAAGCCGAGATCAAGGCGATCGCCAACCAGTGGCAGACCGAAGTCCCGAGCATCAATCCGGAAACAGGCGAGGCTGCGACGCGCAAGGCGCTTCCGTCCGATCATTTCCCGTCGCCCTATGCGAACGAGATCGCAGCGCGCGCCGCGAACAATAACGCGCTTCCGCCCGACCTGTCGCTGATCACGAAGGCGCGCGAAGGTGGAGCGGCCTATGTCTATTCTCTGCTGACCGGCTTCCAGGGGCAGCCGGCGAAGCTGGTGAAGGAATTCCCCGCGGCGAAGACTCCGCCGAACCTCCACTACAACCCCTATTTCGCGAATTTGAACATCGCGATGCCGCCGCCGCTGACCAGCGAAGGCCAGGTGCAATATGCGGACGGGACCAAGCCGACCGTCGATCAGATGGCGAAGGACGTCGCCGCCTTCCTCGTGTGGTCGGCCGAACCGAACCTCGAGAGCCGACACGCCGCGGGACTCTCGGTCGCGATCTTCCTGCTGTTCGCGTCCATCCTCGCCTATCTCGCCTACCGGAACATCTGGGCCGAGGCGAAACGCGAGGTGCAGGTGACGGGCCCGATCGCGCCGGAGAACAAGGCGAAACGGGCGCGGGCGAGCCGGAAGGCGGGCGTTACCCCGTAACTTTCCACCCCTGCTTTTGCAGCGGAGGCGGCACGCCCGCAGGGTGTGACTGATGGGCGCCTCCACCATCCCCTCTGCGCGGGGACGATCCCCCTTCCCACGAATTCGTGTGGAGGAGAAAAAAGCTTATTCATCTCAGTTACATGTGGGAACGCGCATTCCCTCCGAAACATTTGTGAGTTGGACCCCTCGAGTTCTGGAGGAACTTATGCGCGCACGTCTTGCAATTCTCCTCGCCGGCTCGATCGCCCTTGGAGGCTGCGCCTACGGTTACGGCAGCGGCTATGGTTCGCCTTACGGCGGCCTGTCGGTCGGCGTCGGCTACGGCTCCGGCTACGGCGGTTACGGCCATGGCGGGTACGGCAGCTACGGCAATTATGGCTATGGCGGCTGCTACGACCCCTATTCGGGCGCCGGCGGCTATGGCGGCTACGATCCTTACGGCTTCCCTTATGGCGGCTATGGCTACGGCAGCTGCGGCGGCTCTTACTGGGGCTGGAACAACGGCTATTACTACCCCGGTAGCGGCTATTATGTTTACGACAGCTACCGCCGCCCGCACGTCTGGAGCGATTCCCAGAAGCGCTACTGGAGCCAGCGTGTGGAGAACGCGCGCCGGACGAACGGAATTTCTAACCGCACGCTCCGCGACAATTGGAGCGGCTTCAACCGGCAGCGCAGCGACCGGACGACGACCGCTGACCGGACCGTGACCCGGTCCCAGGTCCAGCGGACCCGCAATCAGTCCCAGGATCATCGCTCTCAAAGAGCGGTCACCCGTTCCAGCCGGTCGGACAACAACGATTCTCGCCGGCGCAACCGGCACAGCGACGACACGCGCCCCGAATAAGCGGGACGCGGCGAGTCTCTGCTAGATTCCGTAGCGCCGGCGGATCAGTACGATCGAGACGAACCGCAGGACCGGCGTGTCATCCTGGTTGGTGACGATCGTCTCGGTTCGAAAGGAGCCGATCTCCGGCTTGCTCCGCGACGGTCGCTTTTCCAGGATCCGCCCGCGCACGTGCAGCGTGTCTCCGGGATAGACCGGCTTCAGCCAGCGCAGGTCGTCGACCCCGGGTGAGCCGAGGCCCGCCTGCTTCTGCTCGACGACCTTGCGCGCGATCACGGCCATCGTCATCGCGCAGGTGTGCCAGCCGCTTGCCGCCAGGCGGCCGAAATGGGTCTTTTCCGCCGCTTCGTCGGACAGGTGAAATGGCTGCGGGTCGTACTTGGCCGCGAACTCGATCACTTCAGCGCGAGTGACTTCATAGGAGCCGAAATAGGTTTCGGTGCCGACTTCGAGGTCTTCGAAATACATCATCGGCGAGACCCATAGGGTCGCGGAGCCGACGCCAAAGGGCCCGCTCGCACATGAGGATGACGCGTCACTCGCACCAAGGCGGCAGCTAGAACTTGCGGCCGACGCGAAGGCCTATCGTCCTCGGGCGCGAAACGACGGTGTAGATCTTTCCGCCGATGTCGGTCTCACCGAGGGAGTCGCCGCAAACCTCCTCCCGGCACTGGATTCCCTTGGAAAGCTGGCCGCGGACGTCGAAGAGGTTCTTGACGTAGAGGTCGAAAGACCAGGGACCTTTGTCGACTCCCGCGCCGAGGTCGACTTCGGCGTATGCGTCGAGGTTGCGGTAAATGTCGTTGATGCCGGGCCGCAGGTCGCGTTTGCGCTCGCCTTCGTACGTCAGGACGCCCTGCGCGTGCGCTTTCATGCCGTAACCGACCGGCCACTCGTACCGCAACTGCGTGCTGCCCTTCCAGGGCGCCGTCAGCGGAAGCCTGTCGCCCTTCTCGGCAAGCAGATCGAGCCCGCCGAAGAAACCCGCATTGCTGCAGTCGACGGCTTCTTCATCGAAGCAGAAATCTTCCTTCAGGACGGCATGGTTGTAGGAGACGCCCGAGCTCCAGGTCAGGCCTTCCATCGGTCTCAGCATGAGGTCGGCTTCGAAGCCCGTGATCCTCGCCTTGCCGACGTTGCGAACAACCGTCAGGCCGTTCTGGCCGAGGAGCGATACCTGCATGTCCTTCCAGTCCTCGATGTACCCGGCGACGTTGAAGTGCGAGCCGCGACCGAAGCTGAACTTCGTGCCGATTTCATAATTGGACAGGAAGTCTGGCTTGTAGGGCGGGAAGGTGCCGCGCCGATTCACGCCTCCGGGGCGGAAGCCCCGCGACCAGGTGGCGTAGAAAAGGAGATCGTCGTTCGCCTTGTACGTCAGGTTGAGACGGTGGACGAAGCCCGTGTCCTTGACGCTTTTGTCGAGGTTCGTGCAGGGCGACCCGTCGACCACCGGAGGTCCGAAGCAGGCCGCCACGCCAGTCTGGCTGCTGTAGCCCGGGCCGAACCCGAAGAAGCCTTTCAGCGAGTTGTCGAACTTGTACCAGCGGCCTCCCGCGGTCGCGGTGATCTGCGGCGTGATGTCGAATGCGAGCTCGCCAAACGCCGCATAATCGCGGTCAACGCGCAATTGCTTTGTCAGCCAGATATTGTGCGTGCCCGGAACCGTCAGCGCATCGGCCAGGCCCGGGATGATGTAGTTCTGCTCGATATTGTGTTCCTGGCGCTGGTAGAACAGCCCAGCAACGACCCGCAGGCGATTTTCGGCCGGCGAGGTGATGCGCAATTCGTGCGACATCTTCTTATAGCTGTCGTCCGCCTGGATGAGCTGGTTCGGTACGATCGGATTATAATCATTGTCGTACCAATAGGCGCCGTAGTCGGCCAACTCGTTGTAGAAATAAGCATAATCCGAATAGTCGAGTTCTGAGTCGACCTGCCTTTTCATGTAGGAGCCGGCATAGGTGAGGTCGAAATTGGCCAGCTTGCCTTCGACCGTCATCGCCGCCTGGAACCACTTGTCATCCACCTTCTCGGGGTTGAACTGCATGGTCTGGAGGTGGCCCAGGCCACGCTCTTCCGCGAACGAGCCGTCCGCTTTCTGGACCTGGCCGATGACCTGCGGAGTAATGGTCCAGTTGTCGTCGAGGTCGATCTTGAGAGCGGCGCGCGCACCGTACGTGTCGACGTCGTTGTAATTGTCCTCCGCAAGCGGGGCGTTATCGAGGACCAGCGTATTGCCGGTGGGTCCGTCGAACGGCGCATGTTCCGTCATGACCAACTGGCCGTGGATGTTGTCGATATATCCGCCGTCGCGCCGGTACCAACCGACGACGCGGGCAGCCATGTTGCGGGATATCGGAAGGTTGACGAAGCCTTCGCCTGAATAGCCCCAGTCACCGTGAGCGATCTTGTTCAGCTCGAGGTTCACATCCCCGTACGTGCCGCTCAAGTCGGGCTTGTTCGTGATTATGCGGATCGTTCCCGCCTGGCTGGAAGCGCCGTAGAGCGTCCCCTGAGGTCCGGCCAGCGCCTCGATCCGGGCGATGTCGAAGATGTGGATGTCGAGGGCGCCCTGGATCGTCGTGACCGGCTGTTCGTCGAGATAGGTGCCGACACTCGGCAGGGACGCGCTGTGATTGGCATTCTCGCCGCTCGCGACTCCGCGGAAATAGACATTGTTGGTGCCTGGCCCGTCGGCACTGCCGCCGCTGCCGCCGGCTTTGAAGGAGAGCGACGGAACCAGCCGCGCATAGTCGTCGAAATCGTTGACCTGGAGATCGTCCAGAGTCTTCGTCGTGATCGCGGTAATCGCAATCGGCACGTCCTGGAGATTTTCGGCCCGCTTCGTTGCGGTGACCACGATCTCCTCGCCCTGCTGCGCAGCCGAGGACTCTGCAGGGTCCGTGGCAGGAGCCGGTGCATTTTGAGCCAGCAGCTGACCAGGCGCGGCGATGAAAGTCGTTGCGAGCAGTGCTGTCGCGAAGCGTCTGCGGTTCAGCGAAATATGTCGATTGTGCTGCATGCCAATCTTCCCCCTGAACGCCGAAACAGCCGCTAATTTCGAACGTCGTCAATCATGTTGCTGGCGGAACGAGCGGTTTAATCGTCAGTGGTGCCAATCCTGCAACACTGGGCCGAGCGCCTCCTTCAAGGGGTCGAGCCAGGCTTCGAACGCCTTCCAGAGCTCTAGCCCTTCGCGGCTGATCGGCCGCCGGACTTGCTCAGAGCTTGCAGTCCGGACGGCGCGGGGATTCTCGTAGAAGGCGAGGCAGGCGGGGTCGAAACGCAGGCCAAGAAACTCGAGCATCCTGCGCACCTCTGCCTCAGGATTTTCGACGAGCTCCTCGTGGATCACTCGATGCACGCGGCCCGGCAGCGCCTGGTCGAAGTGTCGCATCAGTCGCACGTAGTCGCGGTAGTAAAGGCCGAACTCCTTGAGGTCGTAAGAGAATTTCTGCCCGCGCGCATAATGCTGCTTGAAGTTCGAGAGTCCGCAGGCGAGGGGGTGCCGGCGGGCATCGATGATCCTGGCCTTCGGGAGGATCGTGCGGATGAGTCCCACATGCGCCCAATTGTTGGGCAACTTGTCGATGAACAACCGCTTGTCGGTGAAGCGCTGGACTCGTGCGCGCAGGAGATACTCCTCGCCCAAGGCGGCTAGATCAGTGCCGCTCATTCCGGCCAGACATTCCGGGTAATCGCTTTCCTCGCCCTTCCGCTTCCGGCCATCGAGACGACGGGCAATCGCGGGGATATCCGGAAGCTCAGCGGTTCCTTCGATCGCCGGATGGCTCGACAAGATTTGCTCGACCAAAGTCGAGCCCGCGCGCGGCATGCCGACGATGAAAATGGGGTCCGGAGCAGGGCAGCCGACGCCTGTCCGACCGGCGAAATAGTCGCTGGTGAACAACCCGATCGAGCGGTCGACATGCGAACTGATAACTGCCGGATCGTAATCCAGCCGTCGCCGCCGCAGCCGATTCCCCTCGGCGTAGAGGTGGAAGCTCGTCTCGAACTGGCTGCGGTCCTCAAGCGCCTTACCCAATGCGAAATGGAGGTGGAACCGGTCTTCCGGACCGAGAGCCGCATCGTCCAGCGCTCCCCGGATTGCAGCGACATCCTCGTCCTCGAATCGAATGGTCTTCAGATTCGCGAGGCTCCACCAGGCTTCACCCAGCGTTGGCTGAACCGCGATGGCCTTGCGGTAGGCGGAAATGCTTTGCGCCTGCTCGCCGACAGTCTTGAGGATGTGGCCGTAGCTCATCCACAATTTCGCCTGGTCGGGCCGCGCATCGAGCAATTGGCGATAAAGGCCGAGCGCCTCTTCATGCCCGCCGATACGGCTGAGCGCCGCTGCCTTGAGGCTCGCGTGGCCCATGTGCGCTGAACCGTCGCGTTCGATGCGCTCGAGCTCCGCGATCGCCTCGGCCGAGCGATTCTGCTGGTACAATATCGTCGCCAGGTTGGCCCTGGCGGCGGTGAAGCCAGGCGCAAGCTCCAGAGCCCGGCGGAGCAGGTTTTCGGCATCGACCCTGCGCCCGATGCGAGCCGCGAGCTCCGCCATCATGCGGATGGCCGCAACATCGGTGGGCCGGCGCTTGAGGAGCGGGCGGAGGATCGCTTCGGCGGCGGGCAAATCATTTTCGACCAGCGCTGCACCGGCGCGGATCAGTTCCGGATCGCGCCTCGACGCAGAGATCGCGGCGAGCTCCGCCTCATTGGCTCCGTCGGGGTCGCCCGATTCGCGCAGCGCTTCCCCAAGCAGACGGAAGGCAGCGGCGTCGTCGGGCCGCCTCGCCAGGATTTCGCGCACTTGTTGAGCTGCGAGACGGGGATCGGTTGGCAGCAGACGGCGCGCATTGGCTAGCGCGGCTGCAACATCTTCCGGCGACTTCTGACCGAGCGTGCTGACCATCGGGACAGGACTAGCGGGAACATCAGTGCCTCAACAAGGTGGCGGAAACACCGGGCGGTCCCACGCGCTATAGGGCCGATGAGCAAGCGAAATGGCCGTTCCGGCGAAGGTAGATGGCACGTCGCGATTGCCAGCGGAGCGCTCGCTGCTCTGTGGTTCGCGATGCTGACGGTTGGAACCGGATCGGCGGACGACGATATCCTGCGAACCCTCTACGCGGGCGGCCATCCGATGGTCGTCGCAATCGCGCGCGGCTTCACCTTCCTCGGCGATTCGTCGTTCGGGCTTCCGTTCGTGGTCGTCGCGATCGGCCTTCTCGCCTGGTTCAAGGGACGTCGATCCGCGGTCACCGCTTTCCTGGTGATCGCGGTCGGCCGCGTGCTCGTCGAGGCCCAGAAACATGCGATCTCGCGCTTGCGGCCGGCGGATGAAGTGCATCTCGTGCCGGTGAGCACGCTGTCATTTCCGAGCGGTCACTCGGCCAATTCGATGATCGTTTGCCTTACGCTCGCGATTCTTTTCTTCTCCGACACCCCCTGGAAGCGGTCGGCGGTCGCCGTCGGA
>JBKPOU010000021.1:0-14040 GCA_046733255.1 Pseudomonadota bacterium | reverse complement strand
GGCGCGAGTGTTCCTTAGCTATGCGCGTGAAGACGTCGAAACGGCGAGGAAGCTTGCCGGGGCGCTTACCGACGCCGGCCAGACCGTGTGGTGGGACCGCCATCTGCACGGCGGCGCAAACTTCGGCGAGGAGATCGACCGCGAGCTGAAGAATGCGCAGGCCGTCATGGTCCTGTGGAGCCCGGCGTCGATCGCATCGGCCTGGGTCCAGGACGAAGCGGCCGAAGGGCGGGATTCGGGGCGGCTGGTCCCCGCGATCCTCGAATCGGTGAAGCCGCCGCTCGGATTTCGCCAACTGCAGTGCGTCGACCTGTCGCCTTGGCACAAGGACGGGCAGAGCGAGCCGATAAACGAGGTGCTCACCGCGATCGCCAAGATGGCGGGCGACGAGTCGGCCGCGAAGACTGAAGCCCCGGCCGCTCCCGAGCCGATCTCGATCTGCGTGCTCCCGTTCGTCAACCTAAGCGACGATTCGGAGCAGGAATATTTCAGCGACGGCATCACCGAGGACATCATCACCGATTTGTCGAAGATCTCGGCGCTGGAGGTCGTCGCTCGGAACAGCGCCTTCACCTTCAAGGGCAAGGTCGTCGACGTGAAGGAAGTCGCCAGGATGATGGACGTCAGCCACGTGCTGGAAGGGAGCGTCCGCAAGTCCGGAAGCCGCCTCAGGATCAGCGCCCAGCTCGTTGCCGGCGACACCGGCCGGCACCTCTGGGCGGAGCGCTACGACCGCGACCTCACGGATATCTTCGAGATCCAGGACGAGATTTCACACGCCATCGCCAAGGCGCTGCGGCTGACTCTGCTTCCCGAAGAGAAGAAGGCGATCGAATATCGCGGCACGTCGAACGCGGAGGCCTACCGCTTCTATTTGATGGCCCGCCAGCAGTGGATCGGTGGGACCTTCGGCGACGTGAAGCGCGACGAGGCGATCGTTCGAATCTGCCAGCAGGCCGTGCAGCTCGACCCCGATTATGCCGAAGCCTGGGCGCTGATGGCGATCGCTCAGGCCGAGCTTCGCTTCTGGCACGGCAAGGAGGCGAATGCGCTGCCGGCCGCCGAGAAGGCGCTGTCGCTCAAGCCTCATCTTCCTGAGGCCTTGTGCGTGAAGGCGCGGTACCTCGAGGAGCAGGGCGAGCAGGAAGAAGCGAACACGCTGATCGACGCCGCGCTTTCCGGCAATCCGGAGTCGTGGGAGGTCAACCGCGAGGCGGCAAGGATGCTTTTCCGGCAGGGTCAGATCGCCGAGTCGATCCCTTATTTCGAAAGAGCCGCCACGCTGGTGACCTCGGACTATTACAACGCCGCGATGCTGATGACCTGCTATCAGGCGACCGGGGACACCGAGGGATTGAAGCGGGCGGCAAAACTGGGCTTCGAGCGGGCGGAGCGCTCGCTCGCCACGGAGCCGACCAATGGCTCGGCGATCGCCAACGCGTCCTTCGCACTCGCGATCCTGGGAGAACAGGACCGGGCTCGCGAATGGATCGAGCGCGGGCTCCTGCTCGATCCGGACAACCTCAGCATGCGCTACAACATGGCCTGCACGCTGACCGTGGCATTGAAGGACGACGAGGCTGCGTTGGACGTGATCAAGCCTTACTTCGAAAAAGTGAATACGGCCTCGCAAATCCGGCATACCGAAGCCGATCCGGACTTCTGCCGGATCCGCGACACGTCTCGGTTCAAGGAAATGCTCAACGGGGCGAAGGAACGGCTTGGCATCAGCGCAGCCGCGCCGGCCTAGCTCATCCTCGCCAGGATCGCTTCGAACCGCGGATGGCCATGAAGCGGCTTGAGATCATTGTCCTCGACCAGCCACTCCTTGTCTCCGCGGCCGCTGGCGACCCCGCGCTCGAGAAGGTCTAGCGCGCGCTCCGGCTCGCCGTTGAGCATCGACGCGCATGCAAGGTTGACGAGATTGCCGAAATCGTCGGGCCGGAGAGCGAGGGCGCGATCGATGAATTCGTGGCAGTCTTCGGCTCGCCCAAGGATTGCAAGCATGCCGGCGCCGTGCCCCATTGCCCGGACATCGTCGGGATTCACTTTCAGATGTTGCTCGACAGCCGGCCATGCCCGCTCGAGCGACCGGCGCTCGCCCTCCTTGTCGCCGAGCGCCTGATATTCCTGCAGCGTGTAGACGCTGTAGCGATAATCGTCCGGGGCGAGCGCGAAGGCCTCTTCGTAATGCTCGATTGCCCGGCGCTTATCGCCCTCGATTACAAGGAACCTCGCGAACCGATAGTGGACGTTGGCGTCGTGGGGATTGAGCTGGACGGCCTTCTCATACTCGCTTGCGGCATTCGCATCGTGATTCAGGCGCAGTGCGGCTCCGAGAGCGAGGTGCGCCTCGGCCAGATTGGGTTCCAGTTCCACCGCTCGTCGTGCGGATTGCTGCGCTTCCTTGGCTGCGCTCGACCAGTCGTCGGGATGCTGCCGCGCAATGTCGACAAGCACTTCGGCCAGCCCCGCATGGGCGAGCGCGAATTGCGGGTCGCGCCGAGTTGCCTCGCGAAAGAGTTCGGCTGCCCTTCGCCGCTCGCTTTCCAGCTCACGCCGGACCAGCGCTTTTCCCCTGAGGTAAAGGTCGTATGCGGCCGCATTGTCGGAGCCGCCTACCCCCAGGTTCTCCTCTTCGCCGGGCAATAACGTGAGGCCGAGAGCGGAGACCACCGCGCGCGCAATCTCGTCCTGAAGCGCAAACACATCGCCCAGGTCGCGGTCGAACGTCTCGGCCCAGATCGTGAAATCGGACGCGGATTCGATGAGACGGACCGCGATCCGTGCGCGGTCGACGGCCTTGCGGATGCTCCCCTCGAGGATCGCCGTGACTCCAAGCCTGTGCGCTGCAGTAGCGGTCGCGCCCTCTGCGAGCGCTCCCGGCGATGCCACCCTGAGGCCAGGCAGCTTTGCAAGAGTCATCAGGATTTCTTCTGCGACGCCTTCGCAAAAATAGCCCTGGTCCTTTGACGGGCTGAGGTCCTTGAAGGGGAGGACCGCAACTGAAGGCGGTTCCTTGTGCGGACCAGTGGCGATGGTTGCCGCTTGCGGCCCGCGTCCGGTCAGCGCGTCGATGCTTGCGAGCACCTGTTGCCAGTGCGGTTCACCGGCATTGCCGGACCATCCGCACAGGTCCGCGCACTGGATCTGGTCGAAGGGCATCGGCAATCGTGAATCGTCGATACGAAGCTGGACCAATTTGCCGGACTCGCGCCCGCGGGTGGCTTCCGACCGGACCCATTGCGACTTCGTCCCGGACTCGGACCATATGACGAGGACAGCCTTGGCCTCGTCGAGCCGTTCCGAAATCTCGTCCGCATATTCGCGATGAGCGGGGATCCGGTCATCCATCCATACGGAATGGCCCGCCGCTACGAGCGCCGTCGAGACACGCGTCGCGAACCCGGCGGATTCCCGCGCGTACGAGATGAAAACCTCGCCCATGATCGCGCAGCGTGCCTCCGGCGCTGGCGTTGCGCAATCGCAATGAGGTCCGCGGCGTTATTTCGCCAGCGACTGGGCGATCTCGAGATGCTTCTGGAGAGTCGGCAGGGTCTCCATGGCCAGCGCGGCGGTCTGGCCGTTGCCCTCGGACTCCTTTTCGAACCTGGCGATGTCTTTCTTGTGATCCTCGATCATCATCTGGACGAACGCCTTGTCGAATGCATCGCCGCTCAGGCCCTTGAGCTTTTCGATGCCGGCCTTGGCTTCGTCCTTCATCTCGGTCGGGACCGTCAACCCCGCCTGCTGGGCGAGAACGGCCGCCTGGTCCTTGGCGGCAGAATGATCGGTCGCAAGCGTCTTGCCGAAATCCTTCACGCCCTGCGATGAACCCATCTGCTGGGCGAGCTGGCCCATCGCGATCTCGCTGTTATCGCCCTTGATCGCATCCGTGAGGAAATCAGAATCGATGGTCGCTGCCGCGGTAGTCGTGCCTACCGCGGCCATGTTCGTGTCCACCGTGTTGAGCTCGTCGACGGCGGCCATGTTGTTGCCGGCGGCATTGTTGTTCTGACAGGCGGTCAGCGCGAACGCTGTCGACAGCAGAATAACGGGGATCTTGCGGGTCATGGCGGAGTCCTCCTTTGGTTGTGGGCAACCGGTCGGCGGTGGCGAAGTTCCAACGGTTGATGCTAGATTGGCGCCATGGCGACACACCTGAAACCCGTTCACGTTCAGCACGACTCGCTCGAAGGGATGAGCCTTCCCGGGTGGCTCTATTTCGATCCCGAGTTCTTTGAGGCGGAGAAAGCGGCGTTCCTGCGCGCTGCGCCGCAGGTCGTGTGTCATGAAAGCGAGATTTCCCAGCCGGGCGAATGGCGCAGCCTGGACTATCTGGGCGAGAGCGTGATCGCCATTCGCGGGGACGACGGCAGGTGCCGAGCTTTCTCCAACGTGTGCAGGCACAGAGGCTCGCGGCTGGTCGACGGGACGGGCGGCTGCGCGAAAGTGCTGACCTGCCCGTATCACGCGTGGAGCTATGGGCGCGACGGGCGGCTCGTCGGAGTTCCGCACAGAAGGGAATATCCGGGGCTGAAGACCGAGGATCACGGGCTCTTCCCGGTTCCCCTGGAGCAATGGCGCGGCTTCCTGTTCGTGACGCTCGAGCCGGGCGCCCCACCGGTGGCAGAAATGATGGCGCCTTACGAGGCGGAGGTGGCGCCCTATCGCTTGGAGGAGCTGCGGGTGATGGGGCGGGTGACGCTTCGTCCGCGGCCGCTCAACTGGAAGACGATCGCCGACAATTATTCGGACCACCTGCACATCCCGGTCGGGCATCCGGGGCTGACTCGGCTATTCGAGCGCAATTACCGGATCGAGGCGAAGGAGTGGGTCGACCGGATGGAAGGCGATCTCGTCGAGAAGGACAGCGCCAATCCGTCGGAGCGGGCGTACCAGCATCTACTTCCCGAGGCGAAGCACCTGCCGGCCTCGCACCGGCGCAAGTGGCTCTATTACAAGCTGTTTCCGAACGTCGCCTTCGACATCTATCCGGACCAGGTGGATTTCATGCAGTTCCTCCCGGTCAGCGCGACGGAGACGGTGATCCGCGAGATCAGCTATGCTCTTCCCGACGAGCGGCGAGAGATGAAGGCGGCTCGCTATTTGAACTGGCGGATCAACCGGCGGGTGAACGCCGAGGACACCGAGCTGATCACGCGGGTGCAGCTGGGAATGCAGTCGCCTGCCTATGTGGCGGGACCGCTGGGGACGAGCGAGGTGTGCCTGCGGAGCTTCGCGAGGAAGCTTCGGGCTATGATCCCCGAGGCGCGGCTTCCATTTCCTCCGGCGGCGGGATGGTCTCGGGCTTCCTGAAGTAGAAGAGCACGCCGCCGGCCGCGAGAAGGGCGAGCGACAGGAGGAAGGCTTCGAGGCCCGATCCATAGAAAGCGTAAACGACGAAGACGAGGCCGATGGCCGCCGCGATTGTCGTCAGCGGCTTTTTATCCTTGATCGCCGCCGCGATCGCCGCCGCTGAATAGAGGTAGAGGACCGCGTCGGCCGCAAGCAACGTGATGAAGGTGAACAGCTGCGTCGTTCCCTTGGCGGCGTTGAGCGCCAGCAGGATGAAGCCGAGCAGCACTCCGGCGAGTTGCGCCACCCAAGGCGCGTTGTAGCGATTGGTGCGGTCGAACATCGCCGGCATGTCCCGCCTGAGCGCCATCGAATAGAGCATCTCGCCCACGGCCAGCAGTGCCGCGTTCAGGGTCCCGAGAGCGCTGATTCCCATGGCCGCGGCGGCCAGGACGGCGGCCGTACCTCCCCAATAGGTCCCGATCGCCTCTGGAAAGGGAGCTATCGATTTCGCAATCGCCGAATTGGGCATGATGAGGCTGAGTGCCATCGTGACGACAAGGTAGAGGACGCCAATGGCCGCCAGTCCGAATAGGAGGGATCGCGCGAGGTTCTTTTCGGGCTCGCGGATCTTGCCCACCGGCGACATCGCGAACTCGAAGCCGGTGAGGGCGAAGAGACAGAGCGCGGACGCCGTCGCGATATTGCCGAACGTCGGCGGGGGCACGTCGATCGGGTGGAGCGGCGCTCCGCTCGTCCCGAGAATCGCGGCGATCGCGATCACGGCGATCAAGGGGAGGACTTTGACGAGGACCGTGACGATGGCGACCTCACCGGTCGCGCGGATCCCGCGCAGGTTGATCAGCGCGAAGATCGTCGTGAACAGGAACGCCAATGCGACGAGATGCTCCTTCAGCGACGGGACCGCAGTCCCCAGCGCCGCCGATGCCGCAAGCGCGACGGCGGGAACGCCGACCCAGGACGAGCACCAGGTCATCCAGGTGACGATGAAGCCCACGCCCGGGCCGAGCTCATGCTCGACATAGGCCTGAAGCCCGCCACCGTCGGGGCTGACGATCCTCGAAGCGCAATAGGCCATTGCCATGATTCCGATGCCGCTGATCAGCCAGCCGATGGGCACGCTTCCGCCGAGAGGCGCGAGTGCGATCGGGAGGTAGAAGATGCCGGAGCCGATCACCCCGCCGATGACGAGGGCAAGCGTCATCCACGGGCCCAGCATTCGGGCTTCGTTCTGCGTGGCCATTGAGTCCCCTTCCGCTTGGCAAGCGCGCCGCGCCAGCCTAGTCGCCCCGCGACGTCAATAACCGAACAGGGCCGGCGATGCGCGCATTCATTTTTCCGGGTCAGGGAAGCCAGTCGGTCGGCATGGGTGCCGCGCTAGCGGAGGCGAGCAGGGCCGCGAAGGACGTGTTCGGCGAGGTCGACGAGGCTCTGGGCCAGAACCTGTTCCGGCTGATGCGCGAGGGACCGGACGACGAACTGAAGCTGACCGAAAATGCGCAGCCCGCGATCATGGCTCATTCGATCGCGGTGCTGCGGACGCTTGGCGTCGATCTGGCGGACGCAGCGAGCTTCGTCGCGGGGCACAGTCTCGGCGAATATTCGGCGTTGTGCGCGGCGGGGTCGTTCGACCTTGCGACCTCGGCGAAGCTCCTGAAGCTCCGCGGCCAGGCAATGCAGGCCGCGGTGCCCGTGGGGAAGGGCGGGATGTGCGCGCTTCTCGGCGCGGACCTGCCGATGGCGCGACGGATCGCCGAGGCAGCGGCGCAGGGCGAGGTCTGCACGGTCGCCAACGATAACGACCCCGGCCAGGTGGTCCTGTCGGGCGACAAGGGCGCGATCGACCGAGCCGTCGAGATGGCGAAGCAGATGGGCGCGAGGCGTGCGGTCCCGCTGCCCGTTTCCGCGCCCTTCCACTGCCCGCTGATGAAGCCCGCGGCCGAAGCGATGAGCGATGCACTGAGCTATGTGGTTCTGGGGACTCCGACAGCGCCGGTGTTCGCCAATGTGACAGCGAAGGCAGAAAGCGATCCCGACACGATCCGCGGGCTCCTCGTCGACCAGGTGACCGGCATGGTCCGCTGGCGCGAGAGCGTCGCGAACATGGCGGAAGCAGGCGTCGAGGACTTCGTCGAGATCGGCGGCAAGGTGCTCGGTCCGATGGTCAAGCGCATCGTCCCCGACGTGAAGGTGACGAGCGTGGTGACTATCGACGACGTCGAAGCGCTGGCGAAGGAGATCGCGTAATGTTCGATCTTTCGGGAATGACGGCTCTGGTGACGGGCGCTTCGGGAGGGCTCGGGAGCGCGATTGCCAAGGCGCTGGCGGGGCAAGGGGCCCGGCTTGCGGTTTCAGGGAGCAATGTCGAGAAGCTGGAGCGATTCCGCGAGGAATTGGGCGGCGATCATGTCGCGATCGGCTGCAATCTTTCCGATGGAGCGGCGGTTGACCAGCTTGTGCCGTCGGCGGTCGAGGCGTTGGGCGGCAAGCTCGACATCCTCGTCAACAATGCCGGAGTGACCCGCGACAACCTTCTCATGCGGATGAAGGACGAGGAGTTCGAGGAGGTCATTCGGATCAACCTCGAGGCCGCGTTCCGGCTGATGCGCGCTGCGGCCAAGCCGATGATGAAGGCGCGGTTCGGCCGGATCATCTCCGTAACCTCGGTCGTCGGAGTGACTGGCAATCCGGGACAGGCGAATTATGTGGCGTCGAAGGCGGCGCTGATCGGGATGACCAAGGCCGTCGCGCAGGAACTCGCAAGCCGCGGCGTCACTGTGAACTGCATCGCGCCCGGCTTCATGACCTCGGCGATGACCGAAGCGCTCAACGACCAGCAACGGGAGGGCATCCTTTCGCGCATTCCCATCGGCGCAATGGGGTCAGGCGAGGATATCGGCGCGGCTGCCGTCTACCTCGCCAGCCGCGAGGCCGGGTATGTCACCGGGCAGACGATCCACGTCAACGGCGGAATGGCGATGCCCTGAGCCTGAACGGCGCAAAGCCATGCAGGCAAGCAGTAGGGTCGCGATGGGGCCGAACGGAAGGGTCAGGAATTGCTCGGCCGGACGTGAAAACCACGGCGCGAACCAGATGAAGGCGAGGGCATTGCGCTCGCCGGGAAGGAAAGCATCGTTTGCCGCCGCTTCCCGGTAAAGGAAGGCTGCGCCGAGGCCGACGATCACCATGTCGTAATCGAGCAGATAGGGCGTCGAAAGCGCGATTGCGGCGCAAGCGCCGGCGCTGCGAACCATCGAACTGGCGTGACTCGTTCGCCAGATCAGGACCAGCGCGGCCACCATGCCAATCGCCTGGACGCCATAAGCGAGCTGCACGCTGGCGCCCCACAGCCGCGCCATTGCGAAGAGCCCCGCGCTTTTCCAGAAGGGAACCAATCCCTGCTCCATGTAGGTCCGGCCGAATTGGAGGCTTCCGAAGAACGCCTGCCAGCTGTCGACGCCCCAGATCATCGTTGACGCTCCGGCAAGAGCGACGGCGCTCAGCACTGCGCCGGCAATGACCCGCCAGTGCCGGCCCAACAGCAGCAGCGGCGCGAGCATGAGCGCCAGTTGCGGCTTGTAGATTAGCGCTCCGAAGAGCGCGCCCGCGGCAAGCGGCTTGCTGTCCATCAACAGCAGGCCGACCCCCAGCAGGACCATCGTCAGGAAGGAATTCTGGCCATGCCCGAGTACCATCGCGGTCAACGGACAGGCGAGGGCCACGAGCGTCGCCCTTGTGTCTTTCAGAACCAGCCGAAGTGTCGCCCAGCCAAGCGCCAGGCTGACCGCCTGCCACGCGACCAGCGCACCGATGTACGGCAGGGCAGCCAACGCACAGGCGACAAAGAGATAAACCGGCGGATAGAGCCACGCCGAGTCAGGGACCCTGTGCTGATGAAAGTGCCGCGCAGCCGAGTTGAATAGCTCCGGATTCCATGCGTCGGGCGCGTGACCGCCGAGCGCCATCCGTCCGGCGTTCCAGAATACGCTGAAGTCCGTGCCAATCGGACGCCCGAACGCGTCGACGGTGCCGCGGGAGGTGAGCAACAGCCCGCCCAGCAGAACAAGGGCGCCAAGGCCGCTTGCCGCGGCGAAGATCGTCACGCGCTCGCGAGTCAGCCACTCCCCGCTGGTCAGCTTGCCCATGCGTTTCCCCCTCGCGGACAGAAATAGACGAACAGCGGCCCGCCGGAAACGGCTGCGCGGCCATGCCTTGTCGTGAGATTCTCGCCACCTATATCGCCTCCGAAACCTGATTAGCGGGCGCCTTCGCGCGTCCGGGGGCAATGGAAGAGGATAAAGCATGGCGAAGGTGATCGGAATCGACCTCGGCACCACGAACAGCTGCGTTGCCGTCATGGAAGGCGGCAAGCCAAAGGTCATCGAAAACAGCGAGGGCGCGCGCACGACCCCATCGGTCGTCGCGTTCACGAAGGACGGAGAGCGCCTGATCGGCCAGCCTGCGAAGCGCCAGGCGGTCACCAACCCCGACAACACGATTTTCGCGGTGAAGCGCCTGATCGGCCGCCGCTTCGACGATCCGATCACGAAGAAGGACACGGAGCTCGTTCCCTACAAGATCGTCAAAGGCAACAATGGCGACGCGTGGGTCGAGGCCGGCGGCAAGGACTACAGCCCCTCGCAGATTTCCGCCTTCATCCTCCAGAAGATGAAGGAAACCGCCGAGGCCTATCTTGGCGAGACGGTCACCCAGGCGGTGATCACCGTTCCCGCATATTTTAACGACGCGCAGCGCCAGGCGACCAAGGACGCCGGCCAGATCGCGGGCCTCGAAGTGCTCCGCATCATCAACGAGCCCACCGCGGCCGCCCTCGCCTACGGGCTCGAGAAGCAGGACGGCAAGACGATCGCCGTTTACGACCTCGGCGGCGGAACGTTCGACATTTCGATCCTCGAGATCGGCGACGGCGTGTTCGAGGTGAAGTCGACCAACGGCGACACCTTTCTCGGCGGTGAGGACTTCGACGCCACGCTGGTCAATTACCTCGCCGACAAGTTCAAGCAGAAGGAGGGCATCGACCTCCGCACCGACCGGCTCGCGCTTCAGCGGCTCAAGGAAGCCGCCGAAAAGGCGAAGATCGAATTGAGCTCTGCTTCGACGACGGAAGTGAACCAGCCGTTCATTACCGCGCGGATGGAAGGCGGGACGACGACTCCGCTCCACCTGGTCGAGACGATCACTCGCGCCGACCTCGAAAAGCTGGTCGCGGACCTGATCGATCGTACGATCGAGCCGTGCCGAAAGGCGCTCAAGGATGCCGGAGTCGAGGCCAAGGACATCGCCGACGTCGTGCTCGTCGGCGGAATGACCCGCATGCCGCGCGTCCGCGAAGTCGTGAAGGAATTCTTCGGCAAGGAACCGCACACCGGAGTCAACCCGGACGAGGTCGTCGCGATGGGCGCCGCCATCCAGGCCGGCGTTCTCCAGGGCGACGTGAAGGACGTGCTCCTTCTCGACGTCACTCCGCTGTCGCTCGGCATCGAGACCCTGGGCGGCGTGTTCACGCGCATGATCGACCGCAACACGACCATCCCGACCAAGCGGAGCCAGGTCTTCTCGACCGCCGATGACAACCAGAGCGCGGTGACGATCCGCGTCTTCCAGGGCGAGCGCGAGATGGCTGCGGACAACAAGATGCTGGGCCAGTTCGACCTGGTCGGTATCCCGCCCGCTCCGCGCGGGGTGCCGCAGATCGAAGTCACGTTCGACATCGACGCCAACGGCATCGTCAATGTGTCCGCCAAGGACAAGGGCACCGGCAAGGAGCAGCAGATCCGCATCCAGGCATCCGGCGGCCTAAACGACGACGACATCGAAAAGATGGTCAAGGAAGCCGAACAGTTCGCCGAGGAGGACAAGAAGCGCCGTACCGGAGCGGAGGCGAAGAACAACGCCGAGAGCCTGATCCACTCGACCGAGCGCCAGCTTGCCGAGCATGGCGACAAGGTCGACGCATCGGTGAAGTCGGAAATCGAGAACGCGCTCGCAGAGGCCAAGTCGGCGGTGGAGAGCGGCGATCCTGACCAGATGACCGAGAAGACCAACGCGCTTGCGCAGTCGGCGATGAAGCTGGGCGAGGCCATGTACAAGGCGCAGCAGGCCGAGACCGAAGCCGCCGCGGGTCCGGAGGCCGGCACGTCCCCGCCGGAAGGCGAGGGCGAGGCCGAGGCCGCGGCGCAGGATGAAGACGTCGTCGACGCGGAATTCTCCGAAGTCGATGAAGAGAAGAAGGGCTGATGAAACTGACGTCGTCCCGGCGCACGCCGGGACCTCGGGGAACAATGGCAGTGCCTAATCTCGCTGGGACCCCGGCCTTGGCCGGGGTGACGGGTTTCGGGGAAAAATGATGGCGGAGCGGGATTATTACGAGCTGCTGGGCGTTTCCCGCGGCGCGGACCTGCACACGATCAAGGCCGCCTATCGCAAGCTCGCGAAGGAATGCCATCCGGACAAGCATAACGGCTGTTCGGAGAAGGAGGCGCATTTCAAGGCGATCAGCGAGGCCTATGACTGCCTCCGCGACCCGAACAAGCGGGCCGCCTACGACCGCTTTGGCAAGGCCGCATTCCAGAACGGAGGTGGCCACGACCCCTTCGGAGCGGGCGGCTTCGAGGGCTTCTCCGACATCTTCTCGTCCATCTTCGGCGACTTCATGGACCGCACGGGTGGAGCGAGGGCCAATCCGGCGCGCGGAGCCGACCTGCGCTACGATCTCGAGCTGACGCTGGAAGAAGCGTTCGCCGGCAAGGAAGCGACCGTCACCGTCGACGCTCTCGCAACCTGCGTGAAATGCCAGGGCCGCGGCTGCACCGATTTGTCGGACTGCGCCCGGACATGCTCGACCTGTGGAGGAATGGGCAAGGTCCGCGCCCAGCAGGGCTTCTTCGTCGTCGAGCGCGGCTGCCCGACGTGCCGCGGCGCAGGCGAAGTCATATCCGATCCCTGCCCCGGCTGCGAAGGCGAAGGCCGGACGCTGAACAAGCGCAGGCTGACCGTGAAGATTCCGGCGGGCGTCGACGAGGGAACCCGAATCCGCGTCGCAGGCGAAGGCGAGGCGGGGCTCCGCAACGGGCCGAGCGGCGACCTTTACATATTCGTCCACCAGAAGCGGCACCCGGTCTATGCCCGCGAAGGCACGACGCTGGTCGCGGATTGCCCGGTGACCTTCACGACGGCGGCGCTCGGCGGCTCGATCACCCTTCCGGGAGTGGACGGCGAGAAAGTGGAGATGAAGGTGCCTGCGGGCGTCCAGTCCGGGGAGCAGCTTCGCCAGCGCGGCGCCGGGATGAGCGTCCTGAACGGCCGCGGCCGCGGCGACCTCGTCGCGCGCATCCTCGTCGAGACGCCGACCAGGATGAGCAAGGCGCAGAAGAAGCTGCTCGAGGAATTCCGCGCTACGGAGACCGGCGACGAATGCCCGGCTGCGAAGGGATTCTTCGGGCGGGTCCGCGATATGCTGGGCGGTTGACGCGAATATCACCCCGGACTTGATCCGGTGTCTGCCTGTCGTGACTGCCCTCGAAGAAAGGGAGGTCCCGGCTCAAGGCCGGGATGACGATTCCCCGAACACCCGCTCGAAAATCGCGTCGACATTCTTCAGGTGGTAATCGAGGTCGAAGAGTGCTTCGAGCTGCTCGTCCGACAGCCGCGATGTGACGTCCGGATCATTCTTCAGCAGATCCAGAAGCGACAGCTGGCCGTCGCTCTCCCACACCTTCATGGCATTGCGCTGGACGAATGCGTAGCTGTCCTCGCGGCTTAGCCCCGCTTGCGTCAGCGCGAGGAGGACCCGCTGCGAGTGGACCAGGCCGCCCATTCGGTCGAGGTTCTTCAGCATCCGCTCCGGATAAACGAGGAGCTTGTCGATGACTCCGGTGAGGCGGGCGAGGGCGAAGTCGAGCGTGATGGTCGCGTCCGGGCCGATGAAGCGCTCGACCGACGAGTGGGAGATGTCCCGCTCGTGCCACAGCGCCACATTCTCCATCGCCGGAAGTGCATAGGCGCGGACCATGCGCGCGAGCCCCGTGAGGTTTTCGCTGAGCACCGGGTTGCGCTTGTGCGGCATCGCCGAGCTGCCCTTCTGGCCGGGCGAGAAATATTCCTCCGCTTCAAGGACTTCAGTGCGCTGCAGGTGGCGGATTTCGGTGGCGACGCGCTCGATGGAGGAAGCGATGACTCCGAGCGTGGCGAAGTACATCGCGTGGCGGTCGCGCGGGATAACCTGCGTCGAGACCGGCTCGGGCCTGAGGCCGAGCTCGCGCGCGACATGCTCTTCGACTTCGGGCGGAATGTTGGCGAAGGTGCCGACCGCGCCGGAGATCGCGCAGGTGGCGATGTCGTCGCGGGCGGCGGCGAGGCGGTCGCGGTTGCGGGAGAATTCGGCATAGGCCCCGGCCAGCTTGAGCCCGAAGGTGACCGGCTCGGCATGTATCCCGTGGCTTCGGCCGATGGTCGGGGTGAGCTTATGCTCGTACGCACGGCGCTTGAGGACTTCGAGCAACTGGTCGAGATCGGCAAGGAGGATGTCCGACGCCTGTTTCAGCTGCACCGCGAGCGCGGTGTCGAGCACATCGGAGCTGGTCATCCCCTGGTGGAGCCAGCGCTTCTCGTCCCCGAGCTTCTCGCCCGCCCAGGTCAGGAAGGCGATCACGTCGTGCTTCGTCACCGCCTCGATCGCGTCGATCGCCGGAACGTCGATCT
>JBKPOU010000020.1:0-4830 GCA_046733255.1 Pseudomonadota bacterium | reverse complement strand
GGCCCAAGTGAACGAGCGACAGGTCAGTCCCCAATCTTCGCCATGGATGGTTCGGCAACCGGGCGACCCGGTGCTGAGCGGCGTCAACTGGGAAGGGCTCAAGACCCTCTATATCAAGGAGGTGCGCCGTTTCTTCAAGGTCCACCTCCAGACGGTGTGGGCGCCCGCGATCACGACCTTGCTGTATCTCATCATCTTCACCGTGGCGCTGGGGCGTGGCGGGCAGCGGGTGATGGGCGTGCCGTTCGCCGATTTCATCGCTCCCGGCCTCATCGTCATGGCAATGCTCCAGAACGCATTCGCCAACGCCAGCTTCTCGCTGCTCGTCGGCAAGATCCAGGGCAATATCGTCGATTATCTGTTGCCGCCGCTGTCGACCGGCGAGCTGATCGCCGGGCTGGTCGGAGCGGCGGTGACGCGGGCGTTCTTCGTCGGCTTCGCGGTGTGGCTGGCGATGCTTCTGTGGCCGGGCGTTTCGGTGGCGATCGCCCATCCGTTCTTCGCCTTCTGGTTCGGGCTGATGGGGGCGCTGATGCTGGCCTTCGCGGGGCTGATCACCTCGCTCTGGGCGGACAAGTTCGACCATGCGGCGGCGGTGACGAATTTCGTCGTCACTCCGCTCTCGCTGCTGTCGGGCACCTTCTATTCGGTCGAGCAGCTGGCGCCGTCCTTCCGGGCGGTCAGCCACGCCAACCCGTTCTTCTACGTGATCTCCGGCTTCCGTTACGGGTTCCTGGGGACGAGCGATTCGCCGATCCTCATTGGCGCGGGCGGGCTGCTTGCCCTCAACCTGATGCTTTGGGCGGTCTGCTATTCGCTCCTGAAGAGCGGCTGGAAGATCAAGGCGTAAAAAAACTCGGGGGGAGTCATCCAGCCAGCTCCCCGGCGACGTCTAAGCTCCGGATTTGAAGGAGTTTTGACATGCCATTGACGGAAATGGTCGTGATGATCGCAATGCTTGCCGCCGGCGTGCTTTTAGCGATCGCCCTACTGCGTCTGTTTTCGACGCTGATCAAACACAGGACCATCCGCCAGGCGGTGCAGAGCAATCCGCAGCTGGCCGAAAGCCTGGTCGAAAGGTTCAGCGCAGCCCCGGACGAGTCTCGAGACGACCGTGTCGCGGTTGTCCTTCTCGCGATCGGTGTGGCGATGGCCGTGGCTCCGCTGATCGCGGTCGACGACCCGGGAATGATCCGCCTTGCGATCGGGGCGGCGCTTTTCCCGCTGCTCGTCGGAACGGCGCTGTGGCTGCGGTCGCGCGCGGCGGAGCGGGCGAAGCGGCGTGAACGGGCAGAATGAGGAAGACCTCGCTCTGTCGCGCCG
Organism: Pseudomonadota bacterium; assembly: GCA_046733255.1. GTDB lineage: Bacteria > Pseudomonadota > Alphaproteobacteria > Sphingomonadales > Sphingomonadaceae > Sphingomicrobium. Next base: position 3,507 of record JBKPOU010000020.1, on the reverse strand, counting down.
CGCCGCCAGCGGCGACGGCGGCGCCTTCGCAATGCTCGTCGAGAAATATGAGGCGCCCCTTCGAAGCTTTCTCGCCCGCTGCGCGGGTCCCGATCGCGCCGACGACATCGCCCAGGAGGCGTTCCTCAAGGCTTGGCGAGCGGCAGGCCAATATGACGGGCGGGCGCGCTATTCGACCTGGCTCACGCGGATTGCCTGGCGCTGCCACCTCGACCAGATCCGGCGAACCCGCCCGCCCGCGGTCGAGCCCGAAGCCAGTTGCTCTTTGGCAACCGACGAGGTGCAGGACATGGTTTCGAGGCTGAGCCATTCCGAACGGGCGGCGCTGGTGCTCTGCGAGGGGCATGGCTGGACCCATGCCGAGGCTGCGGAGCTTCTGGCGGTGCCGCTCGGAACGTTGAAATCGACTGTGGCGCGGGCAAAGGCGAAGTGCAGAGATTTATGGACCGGAGGCGATCGTGCCTGACGAGTTCGACAGCTTCCTGAAGCAGGCCCTGGCGCCCCCGCCGGGAGAAGCGGATCGCGCTTTCGTAGCCAGGGTCCAAGCCCACATCAGGCTCGAGGAACGGCTCGCGAGCGAACGGCGTGTCCTGATCGCAAAGCTTTGGAAGGAGCTTGTGGCGGTCGCCGCAATCGCCGGGGCGCTGGTGCTGCTGTCGCGGTCACCCGTAGTCGTCGAATGGGCCGCGGCCGCCCCGGCGCTAGCCGTCTCGATCCTGCTTCTCGCCTTTTGCTTCGTCGTGGCGATATTCAGCGCCGGAAGCGGAGCGCGTTCGCTGGCCTGAACGTCAGGCCTGGGTCACGCAGGGGCTGGTCGCGCCTTTGCCGTCGGGGCCCCATTTGCGGAACTTCGACGAATCCACGTGGAAGCGGCGCCCGGTGTAGAAACCCAGGCCGGCGTCATAGGCCATGCCGTCGCGCGCATGGGCGGCGCAGACCGAGCGGATCATCTCGGCGCGAGTCACCGCCTTGTTCATCGGGGTCATGTCGAGCGCGTAATATTCGCGGTGAGTGCTCTTGGGCGCCCCGTCGGAGCAAGCGTTGAGCTTCTCGTTGCGGTAGCCGGACAGGACCTCGACCTTGCCGATCGCGGGGACCACGTCGTCGCGAACGAACTTGAGAGTCGTCACGACATGCTCCCATTTGTCGCGCGGCGGTGCTTCGAACGGCTCCGCGCCGCATTCCCGCCAGGAGGAGGAGGTGCGGGTCAGTTCCCAAAGCGGAACGACCGATTCGACGCCCTGGGCAGCGAGGTAATTGCGGAAATCCGTCAGCTTCGCGCGATTCTCGGCCGAGGCGCCGATCCAGGAACGGAAGTCGGCAGGCGCCTGGCCGGGCGCGAGACCGGAATCGGTCGCGGAAAGATCGAAGTCCGCTTCCACTTTTGGCACGGCCAACCGGGCCGGAACGGTCACGGATGCTGCGTGCGCCTGGGCCTCCGCCGGGTGTGAGATGTTGTTTGCCGCCGGCGCAATAGCCAGCATGGCCGCGAGCGCGGCGCCCCCAATAAATTTAAGCATATCAATAAGATAGGGAGATTTCGATTTGATTCAAGGTCCTTCCCGCGCCTGCCGGCGGACCTGAACGCCAGCGAAACGAACGTTGAACGGCGGCTGACGGCGGCGTTCAGCGCGGCAATAGGCTGGATGTGCGAATCAGGGTGCATCAACCGCTCGAAAGGAGAGCAACGATGCGTAAAGTCCTGATTTCTCTCGCCGCCGCCACTTCGGCGCTTGCCGTTGCCGCTCCGGCTTCCGCCCAGATCTATGGCAATCTCGGCCCCGCCTACGGCTACGGCTATGGATACCGGGCACCCGCGAACTACGGCTACGGCTATGGCGCGGTCCGCAACCTCCAGGTCCGTGTCGACGCCATTCAGCGGCAGATCTCGAATCTTGCGCAGCATCGGATGATCACGCCCAGCGAGTATCGCAGCCTGACCAAGGACTCCCGGGAAGTCGAACGCGATCTGCGCCACAATGCCCGCGACGGGCGCGGCCTGACCCAGCGCGAGCTGTACAAGACGCAGCGCCAGATCGCCCGCCTCGAGCAGCGGGTCCAGCACGAAGTCCGCGACGGACGCCGCTGGGGCTATAGCTGGTAAGCGAAACTTCGCCCAAGCCAAGGAAGGCGCGCTGGAGATGTCCGGCGCGCCTTTTCCTTTTGAGGCCGCTCTGGCTATAGCGGCGCGCGAAGCCGAACCCGCCAAATCAACAGGAGAAGTCGCCGATGGCCATCACGCCGCTAATGCCCGTTTACACGCGTTGCGAAGTGCGGCCGGTTAGGGGCGAAGGCGTCTATCTCTATGGCGAGAACGGCGAGAAATATCTCGACTTCGCGGCCGGCATCGCAGTGAACCTGCTGGGGCACAGCAACGAGCATCTGGTGAGTGCGATCTGCAAGCAGGCGGGGACGCTGATGCACGTGTCGAACCTGTACGGCTCGCCCCAGGGAGACGCGTTCGCCAAGCGGCTTTGCGACCTCAGCTTTGCGGACACCGTCTTCTTCACCAACAGCGGCGCGGAAGCGGTCGAGTGCGCGATCAAGACGGCCCGGCGCTATCACCATGCCAAGGGCAATCCGCAAAAGCATGATTTGATCACTTTCTCGAACGCCTTCCACGGCCGGACGATGGCCACGATCAGCGCGACAAACCAGGAGAAGCTTCGCGACGGCTTCGCGCCGTTGCTGCCGGGCTTCAAGGTGGTGGAGTTCGACGATCTCGAAGCGGCGCTGGCGGCGGTCGACGAGCATACGGCCGGCTTCCTGGTCGAGCCGGTTCAGGGCGAAGGCGGGATTCGGCCGGCGAGCAAGGAGTTCATGGCCGGCCTGAGGAAAGTCTGCGACGAGAAGGACCTGATGCTGGTCCTGGACGAGGTCCAGTGCGGGGTGGCTCGCACCGGTACGCTCTATGCGTACGAGCAATATGGAATCGAGCCGGATATCCTCGCAAGCGCGAAGGGCATTGGCGGCGGCTTCCCGATGGGCGCATGCCTTGCGACCGAGAAAGCCGCGGGCGGGATGGTGATCGGCACCCACGGATCGACCTATGGCGGCAACCCGCTGGCGATGGCCGCGGGGCAGGCGGTGTTCGACGTGGTCGCCAACGACGAGTTCCTCGCGCACGTCCGGCAGATGGGCGACCGGCTTCGCTCGGCTCTGGAGCAGATGATCCCCAACCACGACCATCTGTTCGAGAGCGTTCGCGGCATGGGCCTGATGCTCGGCATCAAGATGAAGACGGACAGCCGGGCCTTCGTGAACTGGCTCCGAAGCCGCGGCCTGCTGACGGTTGCGGCCGGCGACAATGTGATGCGGGTGCTGCCGCCGCTCATCATCGAAGAGAGCCACGTCCGCGAGTTCGTGGACCGGTTGTCGGCGGCTGCCGCGGAATATGAGGTTCCCGCCGAGGCGGCATGAGTTGAGAGCGCGCTGGCTGTTCCCTATCTACCGGCCATGCCGACAAGCCAGCTGAGCACCGACGTTGCTTTGGGCGTTACCATTCCG
>JBKPOU010000019.1:0-29187 GCA_046733255.1 Pseudomonadota bacterium | reverse complement strand
GGCCCTTGATGTCGACCCAGTAAAGCGCCTGCTCGGACTCGACCCACACGGGTCCTTCGCCGAGCACCGCCTGGACGTCCGCAACGCATTGCACTCGATGATTTCCCGCCTCTGGCGGAGCCATGTCGCTCTCCCGCAGTTAAACAGGCAAATGACACGCTGGGCAGAAGGTTTCATCGCCGTCGATTGGGGGACCACCAACCGGCGCGCATATCTCATCGGCGAAAACGGCGATTGCGACCGCGAATTCGAGGACGGCCGAGGCATATTGTCGGTCGGGCGCGGCGAGTTCGAGGCTGCGGTTCGCGAGGTCCGCGAGAGGCTTGGCGAGAAGCCGATGCTTCTCGCCGGCATGGTCGGCTCCAACCGGGGCTGGATCGAAGTGCCCTATGTCCCCTGCCCGGCCGGGCTCGACGAGCTTGCCCACGGCCTGGTGCGCATCGGAGACGATATCGCCATCGTTCCCGGAGTAAGCCTCAGCGACGGGCGCTACGACGTGATGCGCGGCGAGGAAGTGCAGCTCCTTGGCGCAATCGCGTCGGGGCAGATTCCGGCGGATTGCCTCGTCTGCCACCCGGGCACACACAACAAATGGGTGCGGGTCTCCGCGGGGCGGATCGAGAGCTTCCGGACCGTCATGACCGGCGAGCTTTTCAACCTGCTTCGTGAGCGGAGCATCCTTGCTGAAGTCATTTCCGGCCAGGCTGTCGCCGGGGAAGCGTTTTGCGAAGGCGTGAAGCGCGGGCTTTCCGGCGCCGGACTCACGGCCGAGCTGTTCGAAGCGCGGGCCCGGTTCCTGCTGGGCAACCTCGGCAATGACGACGGAGCCTCGTTCGTCAGCGGGCTGCTGATCGGCGGAGATGTCCGGGTCGGATTGCACGACATGGCGAGCTCGCGGGTAATCGCGATGGGGAGGCCCGAGCTGACCGGACTTTATTCGGCGGCCCTTGCCGAGTGCGGCGTGGCAACCGACGAGGTTGATGGTGAAGGGGCCTTTATCGCCGGCGCGAAGCAGATTGCGGAGAGAATCGAATGACCATCCAGGTTTTCCGCCAGTACTTCGACCAGTGCCCGCTGGTGGCGATCGTCCGCGGCGTGAAACCCGAAGAGGCCGCAGACATCGGCCAGGCGCTCTTCGACAGCGGAATCCGAATCATCGAGGTGCCACTCAACTCGCCCGATCCCTTCTCGAGCATCCGAATCATTGCCGGCCTGCTTGGCGGCCGGGCGCTGATCGGGGCAGGCACCGTTGTCGATCTCCGCGACGTCGAGCGCGTGAAGGACGCGGGCGGGCGGCTCGTCGTCGCTCCGAACACGAATCCCCGAATCATCAGCGCGACTGTAGCCGCCGGCCTTGTGTCGATGCCTGGGTTTTTCACCCCCAGCGAAGCCTTCTCGGCAATTGGCTCCGGAGCGCACGCGCTCAAGCTTTTCCCGGCGGAGGCTGCATCGCCCAAAGTCGTAAAGTCGATGCGCGCCGTGCTGCCGAACGACTTGCCCGTGCTGATCGTTGGCGGGGTCACGCCCGACAGCATTCGCGGCTGGCTCGAAGCGGGCGCCGACGGATTCGGATTGGGCGGCGGGCTCTACAAGCCCGGGCAGTCGGCGGAGGACACTAGAGACAAGGCGCGCGCCTACGTGGACGCGTCGCGCAAATGAAGCCGCTCCGGATTGCAATCATCGGCTTCGGCAAGATCGCCGCCGACCAGCATGCGCCGTCGATCGCGGCCAACGATCGCTTCGAGCTCGCGGCGTCGTCGAGCCGGTCCGGCAAGGGCGTCGATCCGGTATTCACCGACTGGCGCGAGATGCTGCGCGCAGTCGACGGGCTCGAAGCGGTCGCGATCACCACGCCGCCAAAGCCGCGTTATGCGATCGCTCGCGAATGCCTGGAGCGCGGGCTTCATGTCCTGCTTGAAAAGCCCCCCTGCGCCACTCTTTCGGAGGTCGAAGACCTCGCCTGCATCGCCGAAGCGCAGCAGCGGACATTGTTTGCGACGTGGCACGCGCGCCATAATGGCGGAGTCGCAGCGGCGGCGGAGGCGCTTGCCGGGAAGACCGTCGAGTCGATGGAGATCCGCTGGCACGAGGATGTCCGCAAATGGCATCCGGGCCAGCAGTGGATCTGGGAGGCCGGCGGGTTCGGGGTGTTCGATCCGGGAATCAACGCCTTCTCGATCGCGACGGCGATCTTTCCCGGCGGGCTGTTCGTCGGCGGCGCGAAGCTCAGCATCCCGGTAGGCGCTCAGACGCCGATAGCGGCGGATATCCGCTTCGAAAGCCCCGATTCGAACGGCCCGCTTACCTGCAGCCTCGACTGGCGGCGAAGCGAAGGCGAGGAATGGACGATCGTGGTCCGAACCGGGGAGGGGCGCAAAGTCGTCCTTTCGGACGGCGGAGCAAAGCTCAGCATCGACGGCAAACCGCAGGCAACCAGCGGGATCGGCGAATATCCGGACATCTATCGCCGGTTCGTCGAATTGATCGACGAGCGCCGCAGCGACGTCGACGTGCGACCACTTCGCCTCGTCGCCGACTGCCTGCTCGTCGGAAGCCGTGAGATGACGCAATCCCTAAGATAGGTTGCGTTACGGCGAGGGAACAAAGTCGGCGTCCCGCGACTCTCTTGACCGGATTGGAGCGCCGATGAACCGAACAGCGACCGACGAGCTCGACCGTGTTGACGAAGCGTTTGCACAGAACCGGCTGCTTTCGACCTTCGCGTCCGATGCCCGGGCGTTGATCGAGCCCTTTGGCGAAGTCGTCGCGCTCGACGTGGGAGATATCCTGCATTCCAGCGGCGCCGATGTCGAGGCGACCTATTTCCTGTTCGGACCGGCAATGGTGGCGCTCGTCGTCGACATGTCGGGAGGGCGAACCATTGAGGCGGCGTCGATTGGCCATGAAGGCGCGGTGGGCGGGATCGTCAGCTGCGGCCGTGCGCCCGCTTTCGCCCGCGCGCAGGTACTGGTCGGGGGACCGGCGCTTCGAGTGTCGATGAACGCGCTTGAGGACGCTAAGGCGCAGTCGGGACATATCCGCAACCTCTTCTGCCGCTTTTCGGATTATCTGCTTGCGCAGGTGATGCAGTCTGCCGCCTGCAACGCCTTCCATACGATCGAGCAGAGGGCAGCGCGCTGGCTTCTGACTGCGCAGGACCGCGCGGGAAACCGGATCGAGCTGACCCAGGAAGCGTTCGCGGGGCTGCTTGGGGTGCAGCGAACGACGGTCAACGCCGTGGTCCGGATATTGCAGGACGAAGGGCTGATTACGAGCCGGCGCGGCGCGATCCAGGTTGCCGACCGGACGGGTCTGAAGCGGCGCGCCTGCGAATGCTACGAGGCGGTGGAACGGCATTTCGCGGAGGCAATTGGCGAGAGTGGAAGCGGCGGCCGCGGCTGATCAGTCGGCGAGGCTCCACGGCAATTCGCTGCTGGCGAGGAACGGCACAAGCTCGATTTCACCGACACCGAGTGCATCGGGGATCTCCGTGGCGCTGTGCTGCAGGATGATCGTGTCGTCATTCACGGGCAGGCCGTAGAAATCTGGTCCGTTCACTGAGGCGAAGGCTTCCAACCTGTCGAGAGCGCCCTCCTCTTCGAACACCGTGGCGTAGGCTTCCAGCGCGAAAGGCGCGTTGAAGATGCCCGCGCAGCCGCAAGCGGATTCTTTCGCATGCCGAGCGTGCGGAGCGCTGTCGGTGCCGAGGAAGAATTTGGGCGAGCCCGACGTCGCCGCGCGCCGGATCGCGATCCGGTGCTTCTCGCGCTTGGCGACGGGAAGGCAATAGGCATGCGGGCGAAGCCCGCGCTCGAACATCGCGTTGCGATTGATCATCAAATGGTGCGGAGTGACGGTGGCGGCCAGGTTCGGCCCGGCGGTTTGCACGAAATCCGCCGCCTCGGCCGTCGTGATATGCTCGAGCACGATCTTCAGCCCGGGAAAGTCGCGCATCAGCGGGTCCAGGACGCGCTCGATGAAGACGGCCTCCCGGTCGAACACGTCGACTTGCGGGTCGGTCACTTCGCCGTGCACGCACAGGACCATGCCGATCGCCTGCATCCGCTCAAGCGCACTGTAGATGTTGCGGACGTCGGTCACTCCGAACGCGGAGTTAGTCGTGGCGTTCGCAGGATAGAGCTTCGCCGCGACCCAGACGCGCCCGTCGAACCCACTTGCGATATCCTCGGGATCGCTCTCGTCGGTCAGGTAGCAGGTCATCAGCGGCGTGAATTCGGGACCCGTCGCCTCGACGATCCGCTCGCGATAGCTTTCCGCGGCGGCCGCGCTAGTCAACGGCGGCGCCAGGTTCGGCATGACGATCGCCCGGGCGAACTGCCGTGCGGTGAACGGCGCGACAAGCTTCAGCATCTCGCCGTCGCGTAGGTGCACGTGCCAGTCGTCCGGCCGCCGGATGGTCAGCGTTTGCAAAGCCACGGCGGCTCCTTAACTGAGGGTCATGGCCGCTACCACCCTCACCGACCGAGCGCTCGTCCGCCTCTCCGGCGAGGACGTGCGCGGCTTCCTGCAGGGGCTGGTGACGAACGACGTCACGGGCGCGCTTCCGGCGTGGGCGGGGCTGCTGACGCCGCAGGGCAAGTGCCTGTTCGATTTCATCGTCTGGAGCGGCGGTGACGATGTGCTCCTCGACTGCGAGGCCGACGCCGCCAGCGACCTGGTGAAGCGCCTCGCCCTCTATCGTCTCAGGAGGAAGATCGACATCGGCCGCGACGACACTCTCGCCGTCCACTGGTCGCCCGACGCACGGGAAGGCGTTTCCGACCCCCGCCTCGAAGCGCTGGGAAGACGGTGGCTTGGTCCCGAAAATTCCGCGGCTCGTGGCTGGCTCGAGCATCGCCTTCGCCTCGGCGTCTGCGAAGGCCGGGCCGAGCTTGGCGACATCCTCTGGCTGGAATGCAACGCGGCGGAGCTGAACGGCGTGAGCTTCTCCAAGGGCTGCTACGTCGGCCAGGAAAATACCGCTCGAATGAACTGGCGCGCAAAAGTTAACCGCAGGCTGGTCGTCCTCGAAGAATCCGGCGAGCGAGTCCGCATCGCCTATCCGGACATCGGCCTCGCTGTCGCGCACGTCCGAGTCGACGCCGTTCCCGACAACGCCATCGTTCCCTGCTGGCTCGCTCCCGCACTGACCCCTCACAAAGGCTGACACTTCGGCTATAGCGACGGCCGTTCATTCCGGGGGGCGTAGGCTTGGCGGATGTGTTCCTCAGCTATGCACGCGGCGATGAAGCTGTTGCGCGTCGCGTAGCCAAGGCGTTCGCCGGTGCGGGCTTCGACGTCTGGTGGGACGCCGACCTTCCTGCCCATCGCGCCTACTCCGACGTCATCGAACGCAACCTCGAAGTAGCGAAAGCGGTCGTCGTGCTGTGGTCGGCGACGGCTGCGAAATCGCAGTGGGTTCGCGCGGAGGCCGATTTCGCAAGGAACGCCGGAAAGCTGGTGCAGGCCCAGCTTGACGCGACGCTTCCGCCGATGCCCTTCAACCAGATCCAATGCGCCGATCTGAAGGGCTGGCGGGGGTCGCCCTCGCATGTAGGTTGGTCGAAGCTTAGGAGCAGCGTGGCCGCTCTGGTTTCAGGCGAGGAGGGACCGGGGGAGCGCGTATCTTCCTCTTCGCTGTGGGACCGGCTCCGGCGGTATCGCGCCCGGGCCGCGGCGGCACTGGCCGCGGTCATGGCAGTCGCAGTCGCGGTCACGCTTTTCCTGCGGCCGGCCGATGACCGGAAACCGGTGCTCGCGGTGCTTCCGTTCACCAGCCTGGACTCGCGCGACGAGAGCCTTGTCGCAGGAATGTGGGAAGACACTCGGCAGGCAATCGGCCGCAACCCGCAGCTCATCGTGCTTGGACCCAACACCGCGCAGGAGCTTGCCGCGAAGGGGGACGACGCGGCCAGGCGCGCCGCTGATTACCTGGTGCAGGCGACGGTTCGGACGGCCGGCGATCGAATTCGAATCAGCACCGATCTGGTGCGCACCAAGGATGGTGTCCAGCTTTGGAGCCAAAACTTCGACCGCAAGCTCGACGATGTATTCGCACTTCAGTCGGACATTGCTCGCGAGATCGAGGGGCGAATACGCGGCCGGCTGGCCTCAAAAGGAGGCGTCACGCCAGAGCATATCGCCACCACCGGCGAGGCCTATGCCCTTTACGCCGATGCGCGCGCCAAAATTCGCCGACGCGACATCGATGCCTATCCGGCGGCCCACGAGCAGCTTCAGCAAGTGGTGAAGATGGATCCCAATTTTGCACCGGCCTGGGCCGCATTGGCGCAAGTGGCCGACGCAATCCCGCCGTCACAGAAGAATTGGGACCTGACCAGCCACGCCGAAGCCTATGCTCGCAAGGCAATCGACCTCGCGCCCAACCTTGCCGCCGGTCACGCGGCGCTTGCCTTCGCGCTTCACCTGACCGGCCCCATCGCGCGCGCCGAGGTCGAACGCGCCGTCGCCCTCGATCCGAACGATTATGAGGCGTTGCTGTGGCTGGGCAATATGTCGGCGAACAAGAAGGAGGCGCTCGAAGCCTATACCCGCGCAGCGCGAATCGAGCCTCTTTTCTGGCCGGCGGTATTCAACAAGTTCGAGCTTCTTCGCGACCTCCACGACGAAGCGGGGATCCGCGAGATGATCGAGGAGCAAAAGCGGCTCGGCGCCGACTATCTGGCGACGGCGATCCACATCAACGACCTCGTTTCCAAACGCGATTTCGGCGAAGCGGCGAATGTCGGCCTGGCGTATTGGAAGACCGGGCGCAAAGAAGGCCGATTGCCGATACAAATAGTGCTTTGGACCGTGCTCCTGCAGCTCGGGTTTGCGGAGGAAGCGGACCGGGCCTCGCCAGCGCCGGATTTTGCGATTTATCTCTGGCGCAACGATCCGAAGGGCCTCGATATTATGGAAACATATCCTATCGACGCGAAGTCCTTCTTCGCGATTGCGCCGCTCACCGAAAATGCAGGCCGTGTCTACGTGTTGAGCGGACGCGGTGCGAAGCTGGCCGAGCTGTACCTGTCGCTGAAGATGTCGCCGCAGGAATTCAAGGACCTGTCCGACGACCCTAGCCACTTCCTGTACGTGGCACCGCTTGTTGCAATCGCCCTCAAGGGCAGCGGGCATGCAACCGAGGCGGCCGACCTGCTCTCGGTTGCGGAGGCGGAGCGGGCCGAACTGCTGAAGGAAAACAGCCCCGAAGCACTTGTGCTGCTCGCCCGTCTCGATGCGGTCCAGGGTCGCAAGCAGCAAGCGCTCTCGCTGCTGACGAGCGCGGTGAACCGCGGATTTGTGCCGGAGCCGCCGCTGCTCCTTACGGATCTCGCGCTCGACCCGGCACTCGCCAAACTGAAAGGTGATCCGCAGTTCGAGCGGCTTCGGGAGCAGATCCTCTCGATGCTCCGCCGCGAACGGGCCGAGGTCAACCTCGAGCTGCTGCGTCAGGCAAGCGCCGCATAGGCGCGCACTGCAAAGGTACCAATTCCCTTGATCTTGGGCGGCACCGCAGAGAAGCGGAAGCCCTCGTCCGGCAGGCTGCCGAGCCCGGTCATATGCTCGCATATCGGAATGCCTGCCCCCAGCAGCCGCGTGTGAACGGGCCGCGCGCGGACGTGCATGTTGTCGATGTTGCAGCTGTCGATGCCCACCAGCGCCGCGCCCTGTTCGGCAAGCCAGTTCGCGGCTTCCGGCGTGAGGTACGGATGCTCACCGAAATAGGCGTCCGTCCGCCAGTGCCGGTCCCATCCTGTGTGGAACAGCACGGCCTTGCCCTGCACGTCGCGGCCGTCGAGGTGCGATTCGTCGATCGCGAGGCCGTTCTCCCATGGCCGCCGGATGACGAGGCCGGGAAGATCGGCGAGGGATTCCAGCTTCAGCTCGGACAGGTCCGCGCCGTCGGCGTAGCGGTGGAACGGGCTGTCCAAATAGGTCCCGGTGTTGGCGACCATGTCGATCCGGCCGATGTGGAAGCTCGACCCGTCGTCGTAATTCGCCGCGGACGCCTCGCGCGTCCAGAAGTCGCACATGTGCGGACCGGGCAGACCTTTGTAGGTCGTCATGCCCTCCTCGATCACATGGCTCAGGTCGACGTGCCGCGTTTTCCCCATATCCTCCACAGCGCAAATCCCCCGATCAGCATCCACACCACATTGAGCGCGGCAGACGGCAAAGCTCCATGCCACCAACCATTGATCGTAAAGCCCGCCGCTCCGACCACGTTCATCCATTGGTAGAGCCGGGACTGGCCGGTCAGCCGCCCCATCGACAATAGCAGATAGGCAAGCAGGATCAGCAATGCGCCGCCCCAGCCGGCGGCCTCGACCGCGATCTCTGTTGCGGTCAGGCGACCAGCCTCCTCAGCACGTAGTGGAGAATCCCGCCGGCGTTGAAATATTCGAGCTCGTTGTAGGTATCGATCCGGCAGCGAGCGGTGAACGTGAACTCCTCCCCATCGTCGGGGATCACGCGCACCTCGACGTCCTGGCGGGGCTTCAGCTGGGCGATCCCGCCGATCGTGTATTTTTCGCGCCCGGTGAGACCGAGCGTGTCGGCGCCCTCGCCTTCCTTGAACTGAAGCGGGAGGACTCCCATGCCGACCAGGTTGGAGCGGTGGATACGCTCGAAGCTTTCGGCGATTACCGCTCGGACGCCGAGCAGGATCGTGCCCTTGGCTGCCCAGTCGCGCGAGCTTCCAGTGCCATATTCCTTGCCGGCGACGACGACCAAGGGCCGGTCGTCCTGCTTGTAGAGCATGGCCGCGTCGTAAATCGCCATCGTCTCGCCGGTCGGCGCGTAGCGGGTGAAGCCGCCTTCGACATTGTCGAGCATCTTGTTGCGGATTCGGATGTTGGCAAAGGTGCCCCGCATCATCACTTCGTGGTTGCCGCGACGCGACCCGTAGCTGTTGAACTGGCCGCGCGAGACCTGACGCTCGAGCAAATAGCGCCCGGCGGGGCTATCCGGCTTGATCGCTCCAGCGGGCGAGATGTGGTCGGTCGTGATCGAATCGCCGAACACCGCCAGCGGACGCGCCCGGTCGATATCCCCGGGCGCCGCCGCCTCCATCGTCGTGCCGGTGAAATAGGGCGGGTTCTGGATATAGGTGGATTGGGGCGGCCAGCTGTAGGTGTCGCCTCCGGTGACCTCGATCTTCCGCCAGCGCTCGTCGCCGCGATAGACGTCGGCGTAACGCCGCCGGAACATCTCGGAATGGACGTGGGCGTCGATGAGAGTGCGGATCTCCTCGTTCGACGGCCAGATGTCCTTCAGGAAGACCGGTTCACCCGTCGAAGACGTGCCGAGCGGTTCGGAGACCATGTCGGAACGCACCGTTCCCTTGAGCGCGTAAGCGACCACGAGAGGCGGCGAGGCGAGATAGTTGGCGCGGCAGTCGGGCGAGACGCGGCCTTCGAAATTGCGGTTGCCGGAAAGGACGCTGACGGCGACGAGATCATTTTCGTTCACCGCTTTCGAGATCGGCTCGGGAAGGGGGCCGGAATTGCCGATGCAGGTCGTGCAGCCATAGCCGACGAGGTCGAAGCCGAGCGCGTTGAGATCGTCGGTCAGGCCGCTTTCGTTGAGATAATCGGTGACGACCTGACTTCCCGGAGCAAGGCTGGTCTTCACCCAGGGCTTTACTTTGAGCCCCTTGGCGTGAGCCTTGCGGGCGACGAGTCCGGCCGCGATCAGCACTGACGGGTTCGATGTGTTCGTGCAGCTGGTGATCGCGGCGATGACCACGTCGCCGTTGCCGAGATCGTGGCTTTCGCCTTGGACGGGAACGCGCGGGTCGTTCTGCTTGTGGTAGGTCTTCTCGAGCTCGTCGTTGAACTGGTCGTCCAGCTCGGTGAGCAGCACGCGGTCCTGCGGGCGCTTCGGCCCGGCGAGGGACGGCTCGATCGAGCCCATGTCGAGCTCCAGCGTATCGGTGAACAAAGGGTCGGGCATGTTGGCGCCGCGCCACAGTCCCTGCGCCTCGCAATAAGCGCGGACCAGCTCGATCTGCTCCTCGTCGCGCCCGGTGAGCCGGAGATAATCGATCGTCCGCTCGTCGATCGGGAAGAAGCCGCAGGTCGCTCCATATTCGGGCGCCATGTTGGCGATGGTGGCTCGGTCGGCGAGGGGCAGGTTGTCGAGGCCCGGCCCGTAGAATTCGACGAACCGGCCGACGACGCCCTTCTGCCGGAGCATTTGGGTGACCGTGAGGACGAGGTCGGTCGCGGTGATGCCTTCGTTGAGCTGGCCGTCGAGACGGAACCCGACCACCTCGGGGATCAGCATCGATACCGGCTGGCCGAGCATCGCCGCCTCGGCCTCGATTCCGCCGACTCCCCAGCCGAGGACGCCGAGGCCGTTGACCATCGTCGTGTGGCTGTCGGTGCCGACGAGCGTGTCGGGATAGGCGAGAATCTCGCCGTCCCCCTCGCTGGTCCAGACGCAGCGCGCGATATGCTCGAGGTTCACCTGGTGGCAAATTCCGGTGCCCGGCGGCACGACCTGGAAATTGTCGAACGCTTTGCTTCCCCATTTGAGGAACTCGTAGCGCTCGCCGTTGCGCTCATATTCGAACTCGACGTTCTTCTCGAACGCCATGGGAGTCCCGAACTCGTCGACCATCACGCTATGATCGATGACGAGGTGTACCGGAACCAGCGGGTTGATCTTCTGCGGATCGCCGCCGAGGCTCGTCATCGCGTCGCGCATCGCGGCGAGGTCGACGACGGCCGGCACTCCGGTGAAATCCTGCATCAGCACGCGCGCGGGCCGGTACTGGATTTCCCGGGCAACGCTCCGTTCCTTCAGCCACTCGGCCATCGCCTGGAGGTCCTTGGCCGTGACTGTCTCGCCATCCTCGAAGCGAAGCAGGTTCTCGAGCAAGACCTTCATCGAGAAAGGCAGGCGCGAAACATCGCCGAGCGTCTCGCCTGCCTTGGGAATCGAATAATAAGCAAAGCTTCGGGAGCCGACCGTCAAAGTCGAACGGGTGTCGAGGCTATTCGTGCCGGTCGGCGTCATCCTGGCTCCTTGGCCTTTGCAGTTGCGCCGCAGATGGCGGCGTGCGCCCCTTAGCAACCGGGCAACGCACCCGCAAAGTGTGGGTTCAATGACGTTGCGACCAAACAGGTCGCAACTGGAAATTCCACGCGGCTCGTTACGGTTGCGTTCGGGCGACAATAGTTCGGGACAAGGCGAAGATCGGTGACTCCAAACCGTAATGCGGGGACGCTAAACGTCGATGCATTACGGAAAGGGGATCCGCGCGTGGCTCACGACACCAACTATTTTCGCCAACGCGCAGCCGAGGCCCGTACGGCCGCTTTCCGTCGCGAGGAAGGCGAGGACTCCGAGATTGCGGGGCAGTTGGCGCTGGCTTATGCGTCTCTCGCGCGGCGGAAGGGCCAGGCTTCGACGGAAGCCGTCGCGGACGAACTCCTAGAGCCAGCCCCGGCGCTTCAAATACCATAGAGGCAAGACCGCGCTCGCGAGCATGAGGACGAGCGAGAAGGCATAGCCATATCTCCAGTGAAGCTCCGGCATGAACTCGAAGTTCATTCCGTAGATCGCGCCGATCAGGGTCGGCGGCAGAAGCACCAGTGCGGCCCAGGAAAAGAGCTTCATCGCCGCATTCTGCTCGATGCTGATCAGGCCGACCGAGGCGTCGAGCAGGAAGTAGAGGTGATTGGCGAGGAAGGTGCTGTGGTCGCTTAACGATGACGTATCGTCCGAAAGGCTTCGGATATGCTCGCGCGCGTCGGCGGCCTTGCGTGAGCGCAGCCGCGGAGTTGCATAGAGGAAGCTCAAGAGCCTGCTCATGCTGGTTTCGGTTTCGCGGATCTTGGCGAGCAGGGACTGGGTCTTGCCGATCCGGTTAAGCAGCGCCGTCAGCCTCTGTGCCGGAATTCGCCGCGCATCTACGGTCGGCGAGAAGATATGGCTCGAAATCTTCTCGATCTCGGAACCGACCTTTTCCAGCTCGTCCGCGAGCCGGTCGACAATCGAATCCAGCAGCCCGCAAAGCGCAGTCTGGGAATCCGCAACCAGTCCGGGTTCCCGGCGGACGCTCTCGGCAAAGGCCCTGATCGATTTCGGGGTTACATAGCGGACGGTGACCAGCCTGTTCTCGGCCAGGACGAATCCGGTCGGCGAGCTCGCCGGGCAATCGGCATCGACTCCATAAAGGACGCTCAACGTCAAATAGAGCGTCCCGTCTCGCGCATACAGACGGCTGGAGGGCTCGATTTCCGCCATCTCCTCCGGCGTCGGGACGGCGACGTCGAGGCAGCGCTCGACGAGCAGCTCTTCTTCGCGCGTCGGCTCCTCGAGATCGATCCAGGTCGCGCGCTCCGGGATCTTGTCGCGCGTCGCGTCGACCAGCTCCCCTTCGCATCCCGGACCATACGCGCGCAGCATGTCAGAGTGTGTCCGCCGAACAGCGGTTCTTTGCAAGCTCGGCGACTCTGCTACGCATCGGCCATGACCCGTCGTTCGCGAGCCGCGCTGGCCACCGTCCTTGTCTTCGCAATTGCCCTCGCGATCCTGCTGGCCATGCATCGGCCGCCGGTCTGCACTTGCGGAACCGTCGCGCTGTGGGGGCCCGTCGGGCCGACGCAGAGCCAGATGCTGGCCGACTGGTACAGCCCGAGCCACATCGTTCACGGGCTGCTCTTCTACGCGATCCTGTGGCTCGTGCTCCGCCGGTCGCCGGTCGAGTGGCGGTTCCTGGTCGCGCTCGTTGTCGAGGTCAGCTGGGAGATCATCGAGAACACGCCAATGGTGATCGACCGTTATCGGACCGCGACAGCGGCGCTCGGCTACACCGGGGATACCATCGTCAATTCGATGAGCGACGTCGTGATGATGATCCTCGGCTTCGTCGCTGCTCGAAAGCTGCCGCTGTGGGCGAGCATCCTGCTGCTTCTGGCGCTTGAGCTCGTTCCTTTATTCGTGATCCGTGACAATCTCGCGCTCAACATCTGGATGCTGCTCGCGCCGAGCGATGCGATCCGGGACTGGCAGTCGCCGGCAGCCGCATTCGGCTTGGCAATCGGGCCGGCGCTCGCCTAGAGCAGCGCGCATGGCCGGACGCTATTTCGAAGAGTGGAAGGTCGGCGACCGGATCGAGCATTCCGTCCGCCGCACCGTCACCGAGACCGACAACGTCCTCATCTCGACGCTCACGCACAATCCGCAGCCCATGCATCTCGATCATGAGGCCGCGTCGCAGTCCGAGTTCGGAATGCCGCTCGTCAACTCGGTCTTCACCTTCGGGCTTATGATCGGGGTCAGCGTCGCGGACACGACGATGGGTACCCTGGTCGCGAACCTCGGCTACGACGCGCTGAAGTTCCCGAACCCGGTGTTCATCGGCGATACACTTCGAAGCGAGACGGAGTGCATCGCAACCCGCGACAGCAAATCGCGCCCGAATGCCGGGATCGTCACCTGGGCGCACCGCAGCTTCAACCAGCGCGGCGAGGTCGTGTGCGAATGCACGCGCACCGCGCTCATCCTCAAGAAATCCAGGTGAGCTACGAGGCGCGAAGCTGGCTGTTCGTGCCGGCGGACAGCGAGAAGAAGATCGCGAAGGCGATCGAGTCCGACGCGGACGCGGTCATCTTCGACCTGGAGGACAGTGTTGTCGCCGGGCGCAAGAAAGCGGCACGCGACATCCTCAAAGCGTTGCCGAAAAGGAAGGGCGGACCCGACTGGTGGGTCCGCGTGAATCCGGTCGGGACCAAATTTCACAAGGACGATCTCGAACTGATCTCGCGAGCCGATTTCGGCGGCATCGTTCTTCCCAAGGCCGAAAGCGGAGCCGACATCGTCCAGGTTGCGCACCGCACCGGCACGATCCCCATCCACGCGATCGTCACCGAGACCGCGGCCAGCCTGTTCAACCTGCTCTCCTACAGCGATCCCAAGTCGCCGCTGGTGGCGATGAGCTGGGGAGCCGAGGATTTGTCGGCGGCGCTCGGCGCATCGTCCAAATATGATTCTGACGGAGAGCTGGCCTTCACCTACAAGCTGGCTCGGTCGCTGTGCCTCGCGGGGGCCGTCGCCGCCGCGGTCCAGCCGGTCGACGGCGTGTTCGCCAACTTCCGCGACTCCGCGGGCCTGAAGCGCGAAGCGGAGGCTGCTCGGCGCGAAGGCTTTACGGGCAAGCTCGCGATCCACCCCGCGCAGGTGCCGATCATCAATGCCGCCTTCACCCCGTCGAGCGACGAGGTCGCCCACGCGGAAGCCGTCGTCGCGGCCTTCAAGTCGCACCCGCATGCGGGCACGGTCGCGGTTGACGGGAAGATGGTCGACCGTCCGCATCTCGACCAGGCCAGGCGGCTCCTCCAGCGCGCCCGCGGCGTCGCGAACGATGCCTGACCGCATCCATCCGGTGCCCGCCGATTTCCAGGCGAAGATCGGGCGGCAAGAGCTGGCGGAAATGCGCGAGAGGGTGAAACGTGACCCTGATGCATTCTGGCTCGAACAGGCGGAGCGCCTCGACTGGATCGAATTCCCCGCAATGGCCGGCGACTGGTCGTTCGACGAGGACGAATTCCACATCCAGTGGTTCGCAGACGGCAAGCTGAACCTTTCGGTCAACTGCCTCGACCGGCACCTCGAGAAGGACGGCGACCGGACCGCGCTCATCTTCGAAGCCGACGAGCCGGGCGCGGGCCGCAGGATCTCCTATCGCGAGCTCCACGAAGAGACCTGCCGCTTCGCCAACCTGCTGAAGTCGCGGGGCATTCGCCGCGGCGACCGGGTCATGATCTACATGCCCATGATCCCGGAAGCGGCGGCCGCAATGCTCGCCTGCGCCCGGATCGGCGCAATCCATTCGGTCGTGTTCGGCGGTTTCTCGCCGGAAAGCCTCGCGGGCCGGGTCGCCGACTGCGATGCCTGCGCGGTGATCACTGCCGACGAAGGCGTTCGCGGAGGCAAGCGAATCCCGCTGAAGCTCAATGTCGACGAGGCGCTCAAAGCCCGCGACGTCCCGACGGTCATCGTCGTGACCCGGACCGGCGCGGATGTGCCGATGAAGGACGGCCGCGACATTTCCTACTCCGCGGTTCGCGACGGGCTTTCAACGGCGTGCGAGCCCGAGGCGATGAACGCTGAAGACCCGCTCTT
Organism: Pseudomonadota bacterium; assembly: GCA_046733255.1. Classification (GTDB taxonomy): domain Bacteria; phylum Pseudomonadota; class Alphaproteobacteria; order Sphingomonadales; family Sphingomonadaceae; genus Sphingomicrobium. The sequence goes on along the minus strand of JBKPOU010000019.1, from coordinate 14,049 downwards.
CATCCTCTACACATCCGGATCGACGGGCCAGCCCAAGGGCGTCGTCCACACCACCGGCGGTTACGCGGTTTGGGCATCGACCACGTTCGAATGGATTTTCGACTATCGAAGCAACGACGTCTTCTGGTGCACCGCCGACATCGGCTGGATCACCGGCCACTCCTATGTCGTCTATGGACCGCTCGCGATGGGCGCGACGAGCGTGATGTTCGACGGAGTCCCGAACTATCCCGACTTCGGGCGCTTCTGGGAAACCGTCGACCGACTGGGAGTCACGATCTTCTACACCGCGCCGACCGCGATCCGGGCGCTGATGCGCGAGGGCGACGGCCCGGTGAAGGCGCACAGCCGCCAGTCGATCCGGCTCCTCGGGACCGTCGGCGAGCCGATCAACCCGGAAGCCTGGGAGTGGTACTGGCGGGTCGTCGGCGACGGCCGTTGCCCGGTGGTGGACACCTGGTGGCAGACCGAGACCGGCGGGATCCTCATCTCGCCCTTCCCCGGCGCGACCGACATGAAGCCCGGGTCCGCGGCGCATCCGCTACCGGGAGTCGAGGCGTTGCTCCTCGATCCGGAGCACAACGTTCTCGAGGGAGCGGCGAGCGGCAACCTCTGCCTCGCCTCTTCCTGGCCGGGGCAGATGCGCACCGTCTGGAATGATCACGAGCGCTTCTTCCAGACCTATTTCACTACCTATCCCGGCCTCTATTTCACCGGCGACGGATGCCGCCGCGACGGGGACGGCTATTACTGGATCACGGGCCGCGTCGACGACGTGATCAACGTCTCGGGCCACCGCATCGGAACCGCCGAGGTCGAAAGCTCGCTAGTCTCGCACCCGAAGGTCGCGGAGGCCGCGGTCGTCGCTTACCCGCACGAGATCAAGGGCCAGGCGATCTACGCCTTCGTCACTCTGAACGCGGGCGAGGAGGGCGACGACGAATTGCGCAAGACGCTCAACCAGGAAGTCCGCCACGACATCGGCGCCCTCGCGGCGCCCGACAAGATCCACTTCACGCCCGCACTTCCCAAGACCCGGTCGGGCAAGATCATGCGCCGGATTCTGAGGAAAATTGCCGAAGGCGAGACCAGCGGATTCGGCGACATATCGACTCTTGCGGACCCGTCGGTGGTCGAAGCGTTGCTTTCGGGGCGGCAATAGGCGCCAGTCAGCGCACCAACCACCACGCGGCGACCGTAAGAACAGCGAAGAGCGCGACGATCGCGACGCTGAGCGCGGCGAACTTCATTCGCCACGAGCGCTCGACGGGGATGGTGGCCTCCTCTCGAAGGCGGATCATTTCCTGCCTCGCCCGCCGTTCGCTCTCGGCGAGTGCGGCGCCGAACGCGTCGCCGCCCGCAAAACCGCGGTTTATGATATCGCGAAGCTCATCCGGCGTGCGGCTGTGCCACCACGCCACGGAATAGATTTCGCCGGATTCAGGACTTTCGTCCGCTCGGGAAAGAACCTTTTCGTCGGCCATGGAGTCTCCCCCATCGTCATGGGACCGCACCACTAGCTGGCGAACGTGCCGCCTGCCCTCCAAACGCATTTGAGGACCAACATGCTTATAATCCAATAGCCGCGCTGCCGACATACGGCTTTCGATAGGCCCGTGGGTTGCGCCGAAGGAGAGCGCCGCTATCCCTTCGCCTGGGAGGGACAGTTGGATGGCAAGCGTAGCGGAAGAACGGCACCACAAGCCCTGGTCGATGACCCGCGTCGTCATCGCCTCTTCGGCCGGAACGGCGTTCGAGTGGTATGACTTCTTCATCTTCGGAAGCCTGGCGCCGGTCATCGGCCATGCCTTCTTTTCAGCGCTAGACCCGACTCCGGCGCTGATCGCCGCGCTCGGCCTGTTCGCGGCCGGCTTCGCGTTCCGGCCGTTGGGAGCGCTGATCTTCGGCATCGTCGGCGACCGGATGGGCCGCAAGGGGGCGTTCCTTGTCACCGTCAGCCTGATGGGCGGGGCGACGTTCCTGATCGGCCTCCTTCCGACCTATGCCCAGGCGGGCGCGCTGGCGCCTGCGCTCCTCATCCTCCTGAGGATCCTGCAAGGCGTTGCGCTCGGCGGGGAATACGGCGGCGCTGCGATTTACGTCGCCGAGCATTCGGACGACGACAAGCGCGGCATGGCCACCGGCTGGATCCAGTCGTCCGCCTCGTTCGGGCTGCTCGCCGCCATGCTTGTGATCTTCCTGTCGCGAACCTGGATGGGCGAGGAGGCGTTCGCCGCCTGGGGCTGGCGGATTCCCTTCCTGGTGTCCGTGTTCCTGCTCGCGATTTCGCTCTGGATGCGCCTCAAGCTGTCCGAAAGCCCCGAATTCGCGCGGCTCGTCGAAGAGGGCCGCGTAACGAAGGCCCCCCTTCGCGAAGCCTTCGGCGAAAGCGAGAATCTGAAGCGTGTCCTGATCGCCTTCTTCGGGATCATGCTCGCACAGGGCGCCGTCTGGTATTTCACCTTCTTCTACATGCAGGTGTACCTCGAGAAATCGCTAGGCGTGCCGGCTGCGACCAAGGACCTCCTGCTTGTCCTCATGACCGTTGTCAGCGCGCCGCTCTACGTCTTCTTCGGCTGGTGGTCCGACAGGATCGGGCGCAAGCCGATCATCGTCGGCGGAATGGCGCTTGCGCTTCTGCTCTATTTCCCCGGATCGCACTGGATCGCCGAGGCCGCCAATCCAGCGCTGGTGCATGCGCAGCGGACGACTCCGGTGATCGTCGAGACGAATCCGGCGAGCTGCTCCGCGCAGTTCGACCCGGTCGGGACGGGCAAGTTCACCAGCGGCTGCGACATCGCGAAGAGCGCCTTGATCAGCCGCGGAATCTCCTATTCGACGCGCGCTTCAGCCGACGGCCAAACGCGGGTCCTGGTCGGCGATAACGCCGTGCCGGTCAGCGGCGGCGAGGGCTTGTCGGGGGCGGACCTGAAAGCGCTGAAGACAAGCTCGGGCGGCTCGATCGGAATGGCGCTGGAGGCTGCAGGCTATCCGAAAAGCGCCGACCCCGCCGCAATGAACCTGCCGGTGCTGATCGCCCTGCTGCTGCTTTTCGTGGTGGGAGCGACGGCGCTCTATGGTCCGCAGGCGGCCGCGCTCGTCGAAATGTTCCCGACCCGCGTGCGCTATACGGCCATGTCGTTCCCCTATCATTTCGGGATCGGATGGGTCGGCGGATTCCTTCCGGCAGTCAGCGTCGCCATCGTCGCGGCGACGGGGAACATTTATTCCGGGCTCTGGTACTCGGTGGTGTTCACCGGAATCTCGGTGCTCGTCTCGCTGCTGTTCCTACCGGAAACGCGCGGCCGCAAGCTCGACGAGATCTAGCTTACGGGCACCAGTGGATGTCGATGGGCTGCTCCGCTTCGGCGAGCACGCGCCCGATCGGCAGCCTCGAGCTGTGCCCGTCGGCGATCGCCTGTTCGACCATGTCTTTTTTCTCTTCGCCCCGGAGCGTGAGGAGGATTGTCCGCGCCGCCAATATCGATGCGCGCGTGAGCGTCACTTCCGGCTCTCCGCTTTCTGCCATGATCCCCACCGCCCGACGGGCCTTGGGTGCTTCGAGCGCGTCCTGCAGGTCCGGGCCCGCGGCGATTCCGGCAGCGCGCCCGTCTTCGCCCACGCCAAGCCAGACGAGGTCCGGCGGCCAGGGCAGGTCCTGGAGCCGGGCATCGGCACTATTGCCGGCCAGCCTGTAGTCGTCGAGCGGGGTGACGATCGGGACCACCCGAGCACCCTTTGGGAGAAAGGCCTTGGCGAGCGCGCGCGCCTTGCTCCGTTCATTGTCGACGGCGACGATTCGGTCGTCGGTTGGAATGATCATCACCTGCCGCCACTGGCGATCGCTGTCCGCGAGCTTGGGAAAAATCGCGAGCGCGGCCTCGTCGGCCGGGAGGGCGATCAGCGCCGAGCCGCGCGCGTCGAGAGCGCTGTCGATGATGAAGCCGACGTCGCCTGCGACCGCGTCGGCCATTTCATCGGGCGAGTCATAGTCCCACCATTCTGCTTCGATCATCTGCGGCTTCCTATCGCGGCGGCGGTTGCGCGTATCCGAACCATCCGGCAACCGCCTGCCCGCTTCGGTTCAGTGCCGGCCGAAAACGAAGCCGGTCGTGCGCCAGATTGCACATCACCGAGTCGATTGCAGCCACTCCCGTGCCCCGGTCGACCTCGCATTCGCTGACGAAGCCGCGCGCGTCCACCCGCAAGCGCAGGAAAATCGTCGAGCCGCGCGGCCAGCCTTCCAGCAGCTGGCGCGGAAAATCGCGGCCGCGGAGAACGGGCGTCACGAGGCGGGGCGGGCTGACGGCTCCGCCCGCTCCGCCTCCGCCCGTACCGCTTCCAGAGCCGCCGCTGCCCGTACCGGTCCCGGCTCCGCCCGCGCCCGTCCCCGGACCGACGACGTTGGCAGCGCCCTGGGTCGCTTCGACGCCCTGGTTGGGGGTCTTCGACGTTTCGATCGGCACCGGGACCGGAAGCGAAATCTCCGGGCGGGGCGCCACGACCTCCGTCGCCTGGCTTCGGATATTCTTCGGGCTCGCGGCGCCTTCCTTTTGCTTTGGTTTTTCCTTCGGCGCAGGCTGGGGCTGGATAGGCTCGCGCGGGGGTGGAGGCATTTCGTTTATGTCGAAGACCTGCATCACGTCCTGCGCGCCAGGGAGATCCACCCGCCCAGACAGGTTGAGCAGGACAAAGAACAGGAGGACATGCACGGCGACGACGGCCGCGATTGCACCGCTCTTGTCCCGTGCGTTGAGATCGGATCGATACATGCCGTCCGTCAACGCCGGTGGCGGACGGCAGTTTCGTTACGCCCAGTTATCGACCGGTACGCCCCGTCGTTGCCGAGCTTGCGCTTGCCGGCCTCCGTCCGCCGCCGTGGCTGGCTCGGCCGCCCTTGGCCGCGATTTCACGCTGCTTTTCCGGACTCATGGCCGCAAAGCCTCGCTTTGAACCCCCACTTCGTGATTGTGGCATCGCTTTTCTCCGTGACGGGCCGCTATCCGCGGCTTCCGACACGCTGCAAACGCGTTGGAGCAACGGCAGTTCACACAGCTGCTTCAGGTTAGGAAAAATTTGTTCAGAAATCCGTGAGCCTGAAGCCGATCCACAGCGTCCGCGGAGTCGCCTTTTCGATGCTTCCGTCCGTGTCTGCGCCGGCAACCACCGTCGCATTCAGCAGATTGTCGGCGCGGGCGATGAGTTGCAGCCGTTCGGTCAGCGGCCAGGCGACGAACGCGCCGATCGTCGTCGCAGGCGGAAGCCGCAGCTGGTTGAGGTCGTCCTCATATTGGGCGCGGACGTGGCGGACGAGAATCGATGCCGAGCGTTTCCCGTCGCTCCAGCCAAGCTCGCTGCTGACGACGAGGTTCGGAGTCTGGGCCGGGCGCAATCCGTCGAGCTCTGCGGCCGCTCCGCTCGCCTCCACTGTTGCGTGCGTGAAGCTGGCTCCGAGCCGGATCTGCCAGGGGCCGCGACGGACAGTCCCGGACGCTTCGATCCCGCGAACCCGCACGGCATCGACATTCTGCCGTTGCCGGAAACCTCCGGCGACGAAACCGACGCCCGGGAAAAGTCCAGGTCCATGCCCAAGGGTCACATTGGCGATCGCGTCGGACAGGCGGTTCACGAATCCGGTCAGCTCGAGGTCGAGCGCGCCGTGCCGATAACCCGCCCCAGCTTCGACTCCGGCCACCCGCTCCGGAACGAGCTGCGGGTTGGCGGCGGTTGCGTCGGGTCCTGCCCTGAACGGCCGAAAGAGCTCATTCAGCGTCGGCATCCGCCACCCGAGATAGGCGGCCGAGCGAAGGCTGATCCCGCTTCCTTCGTCCAGCACGGCGCCGGCGCGCGCGGTCGGGCGCCAGCCGCTCCGGTCCGCAAAGCGATCGTCGCGGGACAGGTTGCCGGTCGCGATTTCGTGCTCGACGAGCCGGCCGCCCGAAATGCTCCAATGGTCGAGTCGAGCGCCGCCGGTGAGCGTAAGCCGTCCCGCGGTCCAGCTTCCCTCCGCGAACAGCCCCTGGGTCGCGCTGTCGCCGCCGGCGATCCTTCGGCCCATCGGATCGCCGTCGACATAGCGGAAGAGCTCGCGCGTCTCCCCTGTCGTGAACCGGACATCGCCTCCCACGCGCAACTCCAACCCGCCTCCCACAGGCGGGCGGATCTCAACACTCGCGCCAAGTCCCCGCGACGGCACCGCGTCCTGGAGCGCAACCCGTTGCGCGTCCGTCCGGTCTTCGTTGACGCTTGCGAAGCCGCTTCGAAAGTTGCGCCACTGCACATAGCCTGTCGCCGACCATTGCCAGCGGCCGCTGCCGACGAGGCGAAGCGAAGCATCCGCCCCGCGCGTGCGATTCCGAGTGAACGGAAGTCCCCGCTCGCGCACATCGACAAAGCCCAGCCCGCTCGCCTGCAGCTCGAGGTCGTTCGCAACGGGCGCCGACAATCGTGCGCGAATGCTTGCTTCGCCGTACGGAGCGCGGCGATCGACCGGGCCACGGGTTCCTTCGGTCAGCGGAATGAAGCCGCTGCTACGCGCGGCCTGCGCGTCGACGGTGAGAAGGGCCGTCCCGACGTCCTCGCCAAGGTACACGTGCCCGTCGACAGATTCGCGGCTCCCCGTCTCCACCGACGCCGTGGCGCCCGCCTTCGTGAGGCTGCTCATCTCGATGATTCCGGCAAGCGCGCCGGGGCCGGAGGTCACGCTACCGCCGCCACGGACCACGCGCACTTCAGCCAGCCCGTCCGGATCGTAGGCGGGCCAGTTCACCCACCCGCCGAACGGGTCCGCCTGCGGCACACCGTCGAGGATCAAAAGCGCCCGGCTGGAAGCATTGCCGCCGAGCGCCCGCAGGGTGACCCCCTGGCTGGTTGGATGGCCGCTCGTCGAATCCGACCGGCGGAACAGCTGCAGCCCGGGCACGCTCTTCAGGATCTCGTCAAGCTGGTGAGTCGGCGCGTCGGTCAGCCGCTCGCGCCCGATCGTCTCGATGTCGTAGGCCCGCGCCGCTGCAGGATCCGGAAGCGCTTGTCCGGTCACGACGATTGCGCTGTGCGGAGGTTCGGGCGGCGGCAGCATTACGGGCATTACGGCGCGGTAACGGCTCTGGACTGCCGGTGTTTCCCTGGACGCTTGACAAGGATTGTGGCCGTCCAGATGCTCGCGATCGATCCCGAGCGGGGTAGGAGGCGGCACATCCCAATAGCGTTCTTCGCTGCCGTCGGCATTCTCGCCTTGCTCGGAAGCCTGTTCTTCATCTGGAGAGCGGCGCGGCGCGCATGGTGGTTTCTGAAGCGCTGTCGGCGAACATCCTTTGCTGCTGCGGTTCGACGGGGCCACATGGTGGCTCACCGGCAGGCCTTCCGCTGCGCGACCGACCAGCCTTATTATGCCTCACGGCTCGCTCTACTCTTCTGTGCAAACCTGCTGGGCATTGCCGCGGTTATCTTTGCCGCGGTCGCCGCCCTCGTCGAGCCGAATGGCGCCCTGGGAATTTCAGCGGAGCGCTGGGCGACCTGGACCGGCGTCGCCATGCTCATCTTCGTCGCCTTCGCGATCCGGACCATTGTCCGCACGGTCAGGCTCGCGAGGAAGGTATTGGATATCCGCCGAAGGCTTCGGGCGGTCGAATCTCGGAAGCGCGCGCCGGTCCGGGCCTAGGATCGGTCGCCCAGATCAGTGGATCGGGATTTCGCGGAGCGTCAGGATCCCGAAGTCGCCTTCGATCTTCTCGAGGACATTGCTTGTCTTTCGCGGCTCGCGAACCGGTTCCTCGGCGGCCTGCTGGACAGGCCGCGCGCCGGGCCGGGAGGGGTTCCGGGGCGCGAGGACTTCGAGCACTTCCACGACTTTCACGCGCTCCGACAGCAACTCGTTGTCCGGCCCGTACAATCGCTCGAACGTGGCGCGAACTCGAAGGCCGTCGCCCGGCCGGATGTCCATTTCGCGCCTGTAGAAGCGATCGAACAACCTCGCGGATTCGGTGCCGACCCGTATTCGGGAGCCGCCGTGATGCAGAAGCCAGCGCCCCGTCGAATCATAATCGGGCCTCACGACGACGAGCAGGATCTCGGTGGCAGGGCTCGCCAACATGGTGGCGGCGAGCAGCGATTCCGGATCGTGGAACGGCGGCCGCGGGGTGACCTGGGCAGCGCCGCGCGCGGTGATGATTCGAACGCTTTCCCTGTCGCCGAGCGCGTCCGTCGCACTCCGCCAGGCCGACACCGCCCTTACGAGGCCGGCGGAAGTCGGCGCAACGACTTCCTGCAGGTCGTCGGGCAATGTTCCCTCGGCCAATGTTTTCATCGTGCGGCGAAGGTCGGGGAAGCGGGGATCGGGCGCGTTGAACCATGCAAGCACGGCCAACGTGCCGCGCGCCAGATATCGCAGGACAGCGCCATCTGCAGCGTCTTGCGCGCCGGCATTCGAGCGCCGCGGCGTCGTTGCGCGAAGCCAGACGGTGGTGCTCTTGCTCGAATAATCCTCGACAAGCCGGGACTTTTCGAACCCCGCGAACCAGGTCCCCGCAAGCGCGGAGCACGTGGCCTCGAGCGCTTCTTCAACACCGGCCGCCGCCTCGGCTCGGCGATTGCGGTCCTGTTGCTCGCCAGTGAGTTCGATGACGATGTTTGCTTCGTTCAGCTCCGCCCAGTCGGAAATATGCCGTCTCTCTTCATGATTCGAGTTCGTGAATCGGCCCCGAAAGGCGCGCGGTTAACCCATAGTAAACTCCCTGGCCGTTTCGCCAGTCAAGCGTTGGGTCGGGTCAAATTTCACGGCAGTTTTGTGCCAATTTGGGACGGAATCGCAGATTCCGACGCTGCTCTTAGGTAACGGTTGCCTAAAGTTGCTGATTAACTTACCGTTTATCCCGACTCGTTAAGGCCATGGGGAGCGCGATGCGCAATCCGTGGCAAGAGGGGTGGCAACACGGGGTGGGTAGTACGGCTTTGCCTTTGGCCGGAGAACCTTAGGCAAAGTTATCACGGCGGCGAGCTCGGTCTTGTGACCTTGCACCGCGGGAGCTGCGTATGGACCACTCTGTTGAGGCGCTTAAGCCTGATTGCGAAATTGAAGGGGCTTCGGGAGCCGCGGTCACCGAAGTTTCTGCGGTCAACTCACCATTCATCCTGGCCACGAATCCACCTCCTGAAACTATCATCCTGACGGAACCGCCGCCCGAAGTGGCCGAATGGGCTACTCGAACTCTCGACATCATCGTTGCCGGCCTGCTTCTCGTCATGGTCGGGCCGCTAATGGCGATTTGCGCGCTCGCGACCTGGCTGAGCGGACCCGGTCCGCTCATCTTCCGCCAGGCCAGGATCGGCCGAAACGGCGTTGAGTTCACCTGCCTCAAATTCCGGACCATGGTCTGCAACGCCGATTCCGCGATCGAGGAGCTGCTTCGCAAGAGCGGCGCCGCCCGACAGCAGTGGCAGGCGCTGCAAAAGCTTCATCCCGATCCCAGAGTGACGCACGTCGGCCGGTTCATGCGCCGGTATTGCCTCGACGAGCTCCCCCAGCTCTTCAACATCCTTGCCGGGCAGATGAGCGTCGTCGGACCGAGGCCGATCGTCGCTGCCGAAATCGACCGGTACGGGCCCCAATTCGCCGATTATTGCGCCGTCAGGCCCGGTCTGACCGGGCTTTGGCAGATCAGCGGCCGCCACGCGCTCTCCTACGAGGAGAGGGTTCGCCTCGACTCCGAATATGCACGAAGCAAGTCCGTCGCCACCGATATCGCCATCCTTTGGCGGACGGTGCCGATCGTACTTGCCGGGCTGAACGAATGAGGAGCGGCCCCATGCAGTCAATTTCATCACATCGAAGTGGAAGTGGAACGATGCGACTTATGCGATGGGTATTCGCCGCGGCGATTGCAGCCTCGGCTCCGAGCCTTGCGTCCGCGCAGGGCGCCCCGGTTCAACCGGTTTCCGTACCGGCGGTCGATACGGCCGCGCCGCGCGCGGACGCTGCGATCTCGCCGCTCGACCATCTCGACGTCGTCGTTTTCCGCGAGCCTGACCTGTCCGCGACCGACGTCACCGTCGACGAAAGCGGGCATGTCGCACTGCCGCTCATCGGATCCTTCATGGCGGCCGGAAAAACCAACCAGCAGCTCGCGACCGAAATCGAGGGCAAGCTCAAGGCCTATGTCTATTATCCAGAAGTTTCCGTCTCTCTGAAGCAGGCAGCAAGCCGTCAGATCACGGTCGCCGGATCGGTAATGCAGCCGGGCGTCTATCCGATGGAAGGCCGGATGACGCTTCTGCAGGCCGTCGCCCTGGCGCGCGGCCCGTCCCGCGTTGCTTCGCTCGACCAGGCGTTCATCTTCCGCAGCCGCGATGGCAAGCGAGAGACCGCCCGCTTCAACCTGGATGCCATCGCCAAGGGCAAGGCCAACGACCCCGAGGTCTTTTCGGGAGACACGATCTCCCTTGGAAGCTCGGGCTTCAAGACCGCCTGGCGCGACATCCTCGATACCATGAGCTCTTTCAGCATCTGGAGGGTCCTGCCGTAGCAGTGCCTCGCCGACCCAGGGAGTCGTTATGAACAATCTTGTGCCAGCTGCGTCGAATTCATTTGCCGACCTGCAAATGATTCCAGTGCAGCGAGAAACGCCGCGAATTACGCCGCTTCAAGAAATCCTGGCGGCCATTTACCGCCAGCGGCTGGTGATTGGCATATGCCTTGGCTCGATGCTTCTCATCGGGCTGCTGGTGTCGGTATTTTCGCCCAATCGCTATACGGCGGTGGCTTCCGTCCAGCTCGAGCAGCAGACGCCGCAAGTAATCCAGAATGCCACGCTTGAGCCGGAGCCCAATCCGCAGGATGCGGCGCGCTTCCTGCAGACCCAGCTCGACCTGCTCCGCAGCCGCAGCGTTGCCGAAGCGGTCGACGAAAAGCTGCAACTCGAAAAGTCGCCCAAGGCGCTGGAAGCGATCGGAGTGGAGCCGGTAAGCGGGGTGGATACTCGTCAGCTCGTCATCAGCCAGCTCCAGGCAACCATCCAGGCGGCTCTCGGCCTGAACACGCGCGTTGCCCAAATCTCCTACACGAGCGGCGACCCCAAGGTGTCCGCGAACATTGCGAACGGATTTGCCGACGCTCTTGCCGAGGAGAACGTCAAGTCGAAGCTGGATACGTCGGATGCAGCCAAGAAGTATCTGCTTGGGCAGATCGGCGAAGCAAAGCAGCGGCTCGAAAGCTCGGAAACGCAGATGCTCGCTTATGCGCGCAAGTCTGATTTGACCACCACCGTCGTGGCCGGCGGCGATAATGATCGCGGCGGCTCGCTGCGCTCGCAGCAGCTCGGCCTCCTCACCGACTCGCTTGCCCAGGCGACGGCTCGCCGAATCGACGCGCAGCAGCGTTGGGCGCAGGTGCAGGGCACGTCGGCGTTGGCGATTCCCGAGGTGCAGACCAACAACGCCATCCAGGATCTCGTTGCGCAAAAGGCGCAGGCGGAGGCGACACTCAACGAAGAGAGGCAACGACATACGGAAGCCTATCCGTCGGTCCGCGAAGCCGAGGCCAAGATCAAGGAACTGAACGGCCAGATCAACGGCTTCGCATCGAGCATCAAGTCCTCGCTCTATGGTCAGTATCTCGCTGCTTCCCAGCAGGAGCGGCAGATGCAGCAGACCGTCGCCCAGATGAAGGGCGCGGCGATGTCGGAGCGCGAACGGAGCGTCGGCTACAATTCGCTGAGCCGCGAAGTGGAGACCAACAAGGCGTTCTACGAAGGGCTCCTGCAGCGCTACAAGGAGATCGCCGCGGCGTCAGGAGTCACTGCGGCCAACGTGACCATGCTCGACCGCGCATGGCCGCCGAGCGTGCCGGATCCGGCCAACATCGGCCGCAACATGGCGCTTGCGGGAATGGCGGGCCTCATCCTCGCTTTGCTGGTCGGATCGATCCGCGAGCGCATGTATCACGTCATTCGCACGACAGACGACCTTGAGCGCAAGCTCAATGTTCCGGCGCTCGGCGTAGTGCCGAAGCTGACCGGCCCAGAGGACGTCAGGAGCGCGCTCGACGACGAGCATTCCGCGCAGGCGGAGGCCTATCATTCCATTGCCGTGGCTCTCCAGGACGCAGCGTCGGGAACGCTGCCGAGGACCCTGCTGATCACGAGCAGCACGGCTTCGGAAGGCAAGTCGACGTCGGCGATCGGAATTGCGCGCAGTCTCAGCGCAATGGGCAAGCGCGTCCTGCTCATCGACGGCGACCTGCGGAGGCCCTCCTCTTCGAAGGCGTTCGTCAACTTCTCGGAAGCCGAAGGGCAGCGTTCGAAGCCGGGGTTGTCGGATATCCTCACCGGCTCGGCTGCCGCGGACAAGACCGTGGAAAAGAACAGGGAGGCCGGGTTCAGCCTCGTCCGGGCCGGCGACCGGAATTCGAATCCCGTCGGCCTTCTCGCGACCGACAAGATCAAGGGTGTGTTCGACCGGCTCGCGGCCGACCATGACATCGTCATCATCGACGGGCCGCCGGTCATGGGCCTGGCCGACGCGGTGCTGCTTGCCCGAAGCGTCGATTCCATCTTGGTCGTCGTCGAAGCGAACCGCACCCATGTGAACGAGCTCGATCTCGCACTCTCGCGGCTGCCGCAGTCGACGATCCTCGGCGGAGTGATCACCAAGTTCGACGCGAAAGCCGCCGGAGTCAGGTACGGAAGCTACGATTACTACACGTACCAGCACGACGATCAGCCAGTAGAGTGACCGGGGCATGACTGTCGCGACCGCCAGCCGGATGGACTTCGTTCGAGCTGGACGCGCGCAGCCTGTGCATCTGGACCTCGCCGCGGACCACGCCTTTGTCCATCGTGCGTTCGCCGCCGTTTGCTTTGCGGTGATGCTCGCCGGCGCGGTGATGCTGCCCGCCTATACGGTGGCGGGCGTCCAAATGCGCGCGATCCTTCCGGTGGGGCTGCTGATCCTGTTCGGCATCCTCTACACCAATGACGCCTGGGCGGCGCTGCAGCGGCAGGGGCTCCTCCTCGCCCTGCTTGGCGGCCTGGCGATCGAGGGGGCATTCGTCAGCTTCGTGTACGGGACGCCGGCTAATGAGATTCTCTTTGCCGTGGTGAGCATCCACGTACAGGCAGCGGTCGTCCTCCTCGCGGCAGCCGTCGTCGCCCGAATTTCCGGGCTTCGAGCCGCGGTGATCGCCACCATCGCGGTGATCGCCGTCAGCGCTGTCGTGGCGGTGCTGCAAATGCTGGATGTCGATGCGGCCTGGTCGTTGCGCACTACGTTCGCGCATCTGCAACACCAGGCGCTCGAGGAGCTGGAGTTCTTCGGCAACCGCCGGCCGATGGGGCTCTCCTTCTCACCGATCCAGCTGGCGACCCAATTGACCCTGGCTTTCGCGGTTTTCGCCGCGGCCCGCGAGAAGGAACGCAGCGTAACGACGGGGGCCACGAAGACGTCCGACCCGGCCGTCATCCTCGCTCTGCTGGTCTTCTTCGCGGCATGCCTGGCGACTGCGACGCGCTCCCCGATCCTCGGCGGTTTCATATTCCTTGCAATTTATGCTGCGCTGCGCCGCGCCTGGTGGATCGCGATGACGATCATCTTCGGCGGCCTGCTCGTTTATCTCGGCTGGCCGCTGCTGATGGAGACGATCCAGAGCACCTCGCCGAGACTTACGAGAACCGACGACAATTCGGCCGCCGCGCGCCTAGTCTTCGCTTATTACGGTCTCCGTCTTTTCCTGGATAACCCGCTCGGATACGGGCTGGTGTTCCAGCCCTACGACCTTTGGACCAAATATTGGACCGACCTCTACATGATGCGCGCGGCCCACGGCGCGCAGGAAAACGACCTGCACAATTACGTGCTGAGCATGCTGAACTTCTACGGAATCGGAATCCTGCTCTTCGTGCCAGTCCTCATGCGGTTGCTGCGCAATGCGGGCGCCTATCTCCTCTTCTTCATCCCCTATGTCGTGCACATCGCCTTTCACAATTCGGGGCCGCTCGATAACGACACGATCATCTGGTTCGTCGTGGGAGCACTTTCGGCGAACGTCGTCGCGCGCAG
>JBKPOU010000018.1:0-3521 GCA_046733255.1 Pseudomonadota bacterium | reverse complement strand
CGCGCTTCAACAAGATGAAGGGCATGGGCCAGATCGTCAGCTGGTCGGTCCGCGACGAGAGCCTTCACTGCGAAGGCATCATCAAGCTCTTCCACACCTTCGTGAAGGAACGCGACTGCCTGACCAAGTCGGTGAAGGACGACATCCGCGACGTCTGCCACCACACCGTCGCGCTCGAGGATGCGTTCATCGACCTCGCGTTCGAACAGGGGCCGGTCAACGGAATGACCCCGAAGGAGATCAAGAAGTACATCCGCTACATCGCCGATTGGCGCCTCGGCCAGCTCGGCTTCAAGCCGATCTACATGGTAGACGAGCACCCGTTGCCCTGGCTCGCGCCGCTTCTGAACGGAGTCGAGCACGCCAACTTCTTCGAAACGCGTGCGACGGAATATTCGAAGGGCGCGACGCGGGGCAGTTGGAACGACGTGTGGGACAATTTCGATCGCCGCATGAAGGCCAAGGCCGACGCTGCGAACGACGGCGTCGCTGCGTCCGGTGACGGCCCCGACATGTTCGAGGCGAGCGGGGTGGCGGCGGAGTAAGTCCTCGCCGCTTTACTCGGCCGGGACCTGCATGCCGAGGCGCTCCTTGACCGCGGCAAGTGCGTCCTTGAAGCGCGGATCGTCGCGGATTGTGTCGAGGTCCGGATCGGCCTCCGCGTGCCGGACCCGCGTCGCGCTGGTGATCGCTTCGAACCACTTCACCAGCGTGTCGATTGCCTCGTCGGTGTCCCCGCTAAAGGCGAGCGAGCAACCGACATTGTAGCGCATGTTGAGGTTGTCCGGGTCGAGCAGCAGGGCCCGCTGGACCCATTCCCGGGCCCTCTCTTTTTCACCGATGATTGAGAGTGAAATTCCTCCGGCCGCCAGGGCAGAGCCGTTGGTAGCGTCTTGGGTGATCGCCCGTTCCGCCCGGTCGACCGAGATGCGGGCGACCCTCCGTTTCTGCGCCTCGTCGCCGATCGCGTTGAAACAGGTAGTCAGCATCATCGGGCTGTTCCAGTCGGTATCCATCAGCGAGCCGGCTTTCTCGAAAAAGGGAATGGCCTCGCGAACGTTTCCGTGGCGGAACAGCATGCGCGCAGCTTCGCGGTTCACCTCCCATGAATCCGGATCGAGTTTCAGCGCCGTCCGCACTTGCTTCTCGGCCTCCTCGGCTCGGCCCTCCTCCTCCAGGTATCGCGCCTTCACGCAGTGCGCCTCTGCCAGTCCCGGGTTGATCTGGATCGCCCGTTCTGCGGCCGGGACCGCATCTTCATTTCGAGCATGCCAGAATCGAAGCTCCGCCTGGGCGAGGGCCATCAGCGCCCACGCTTCCGCATAGTCGGGGTCAAGGCTCGCGGCTTGCTGGCACAGCCGCACGATCGACTCCTCGCGGCGCGGGTTACCCTGGCTGCCGCTGATCCATTGCTGCCGCGCCATGAGGTAGAGGTTGTAGGCATCCACATTGCTGGTGCCGCGATTCTCGATCGCCTTCTTTTCTGCCGGCAGCAGCTTCACCTTCAAGGCGTCGACGATTGCCTTGGAGATCTCGTCCTGGATCTCGAAAATGTCCGTGAGGTCGCGGTCGTAGCGCGCCGCCCAGACATGATCGCCCTTTGTGCCATCGATGAGCTGCGCCGTTATCCGGACGCGGTTTCCGGCCTTGCGAACGCTGCCTTCCAGCACGTGGCTGACCCCCAGTTTCTGCGCGACCTCGGTTACGTCGTGCGACTGGCCCTTGAACGTGAACGACGTGTTCCGGGCGACCACCGAAAGCGCGGACACGTTCGAAAGGTCCGTGATGATGTCCTCGCTGATACCGTCGCTGAAATATTCCTGCTCCGGCTCCCCGCTCATGTTGGCGAATGGAAGGACGCAAATGGACGCCTTGACGCGCGTCGCCGGTACCTCCGGCGCGTCGGCCCTGTCCTGCCGCGCGTCGGACCCGCACGTTCGGTTGATCGCATCGCACAGCTCTTCGAGTGCATTGGGACGACCGCGGCCGTCCCACGACCCAAGGTCGATGGTGTGAAACTGGCGGAAACCCAACGGCGGCTTGGCCGAGCCCATTGAAACTGGAACGAGGCGCCCGGAATCGCGGCCCTCCGCGGCTTCGTCCTGCACCCAGGCGGACTGCACGGACGCTTTCGACCAAAGCACCACGACCGCTTCGGCTTCCTTGAGAGCGCGATCGATTTCGTCGGAGAAGCGGGATCCCGCGTGGAGATTCCGGTCCCACCAAACTTCGAATCCGGAGTCGGCGATGCCCTCCGCGAGCTGTTTGGCCGCGTCGACATCATCCCGAGCATAGCTGAGAAAGATCCGGGACACGGTTTCTCCAGCTTCGATCGTGTCACTTTGCTCTGATCGGCCTATGCGCGCAAGCATTGCGGTAAACGGCAAACTAACAGACCGATTGCAGGCGATCGCGTCCGCCGCGCTCGCGACCCGCGCTTTGTGGATCCGAAAGGCGATTCCACGCAGGTTGACGCCGATCCTTGTGTATTATACGAATAATACACCATGAGCCCGTTCATCCTCGCCATGACCGCCGCCGCCGCTTCTCCCGTGACGGTCCCGCCGCAGCCGCAACTGACCGAGCAGATCCGGCGCGCGGATTCGGAGCTGTTCGACCTCTTCTTCGTAAAGCCGTGCGACGAGGCGCGCTTCCGCGGCATGCTCGCCGACGACGTCGAATTCTATCACGACAAGGACGGGTTCGTTTCCCGTTCGGCCGACGATTTCATGAAGGCCTACAAGGCGAATTGCGCATCGCGCGCGGACCCGACCGCCTGGCGATCGCGGCGCGAGCTGGTCGCCGACAGCCTGACCGTCGATCCGATCCCCGGCCATGGCGCGATAGAGGCGGGCGACCATGCTTTCTATGAGCGGCACGGCGTCGACGGGGCCGAAAAGCTCGCGGGCCGCGCCCGCTTCGCGATGGTCTGGGCCCTCGCGCCCGACGGAAGCTGGAAGCTGTCGCGGGTTCTCAGCTTCGCGCACCGGGCCGCGAAATAGGTTCTTCTCTGTCGGAGCCCGCTCAGGCTCGCATGATCCGGTCCATCGCCTTGCCTTTGGCAAGCTCGTCGATCAGCTTGTCGAGGATCCGGATCTCGCGCATCAGCGGCTCCTCGATTTCCTCGATCCTGACTCCGCAGATCGTTCCGCCGACCTGGCTCCGCGCCGGATTCATCGCCGGCGCCTCTGCAAAGAAGGTCTCGAAGTCCGCGCCGCCGTGCAGCCGCGCCAGCAGCTCCTGCGTCGAATAGCCGGTCAGCCAGCAGATGATCTCGTCGACTTCGCCGCGCCGCCGGCCCTTCTTCTCGGCCTTGGCGACATAGTGCGGATACACGCTGGCGAGGCTCGTCTTGTAGATGCGGTGCGCGGTCATCGTCGGTCCGCCTTAGTGCCGAAGGGCATGTCGCGCCATTGACCTGACTGGCGCGCAGCCTAGCCTCCCGCGCGAGGGGGCTTTCCATGCTTTTTCGACTGCCGAGGCCGCCGCATGGCTGGCGCGACTTCCTCAATGAGGTGGTC
>JBKPOU010000017.1:0-12262 GCA_046733255.1 Pseudomonadota bacterium | reverse complement strand
CCGTTCACGTCCCAGTACCAGTCGTGCCCGACTAGCTGGAACTGCCCGTCAAAAGTGCCCGTGCCGTAGAGCGTATCGACGGTTTGAAAATATCGGCGGGGTCCACCTTCGACGACGCGCCGCCCAATGAAATCGTAGTTTGCTGTGGCGCCATTTGGCGTCCCGTCTAGGTTGAGACCGGATTCGAGGGTCCCGAAGGGATTGAACGGGTTGCTTGCATCGATCGTGATCCGGTCGAGCAGGTTTCCGTTGCCTGCGGCAGGGCCGACGAACAGAGGCAGCGGAGCAGCCTGGTTCTTCGACTTGCGCCGGTTCCACAGGACCTTTGCGTTGAAATTGATGCTTGGGGTGATCTCCTGCCGAAGATGGGCGAATGCGCCGAACCGCTCGAGCGGCGTCAAAATATAGTTAAACGGCGCAAAGTTGAAGCTGTCGGAGCCGTCCCCCGCAAAGCCCCGAAAATCGTCGGTCGTATCGAGGGGCCCGCCGAATACCGGCGCCCTGCCGATCACTGGCGCTATGAGCGTAAGGTCGTTGCCCAGAACGACGAAGCGCCCCAACGGCGTGCCCGAGCTGCAACCGCCGGCAGTGCAGCTCGTCGCGCCTGGTGTCGGGAACAGCGAAATGTCGCGATCGCCCGAGCTTATCGGACCCTGCTTCACATAGTTCGCACCGACGACGAACTGGGTTGGGCCGCTATCGCTATTGCCCCAGCTGATCTGGTAATTCTGGGTCCAGCCGTCGCCGTCCTCGAGGTAACCGCCGCCCTGGACGCTGGCCATCAGGCCTTTTTGCCCGGTCTTGGTGATGATATTCACGACGCCGGCGATCGCGTCCGAACCGTAGATGGCGGAAGCGCCGTCCTGAAGAACCTCGACGCGCTCGATCATGCTTTCGGGTATCGAGTTCAGGTCGACCGAGCCGGGTACGCCGCTGGCAGAGGCGGCATTCACATAGCGAAGGCCGTCGACGAGGACGAGCGTCCGCTTCGAGCCGAGGTAGCGCAGGTCGATTTCGGCCGCACCGGCGCCGACGCCGCCGCCGTCAGGCGGGTTGCCGAAGTTGCCGCTGTTGTTGAACTTGGTGTTGAGGCCGCCCGCCGCGCTCGGCAACCGCTGCAGAACGTCGGTGACCGAGTTGAGCCCAGTCTTCGCAATATCTTCCTGGTCGACGAAGACACGCGGCGCGTTCTGATCGAGCGGATTGTGGCGAATGCGCGAACCGGTGACGATGATCTCGCCCTTTGGACTCTCTTGATCGTTCGTCGACGCGGAGTTTTGCGCAACGTCCGGTGGCGGGACCGTGCTCTGCGCTTGAGCGACTGAAGTTCCGGCGACGATCGCGACGAGCGCGACGCTTGAGCGAAGGGCGAGTTCAATCCGCTTCATGTTTGTCCCCCTGAAGGCCCCGACGGCGAATTCGCCGCGGAATGGGCTGATGCTAATTCGGGGGGAACAGCCGTGGAAGCCAATCCGTCACATGATGCGACAATATTGTTGCAAGTGATGCAAACGGTTTACACTATCCTTGGTTAGGGGCGTCGAGCGCCAGATATGCGAGCCGGCGCATTTCCCTTCTTCCGCGGGTGACCGTGTCGAGGATCAGTCCGGTGAAAAAGCATAGCACGGCGACGATCGTCATTCCGGTGACGAGGATTGCGGTCGGGACCCGCGGTACAAGCCCGGTGTGGAGGTAGGTGATCACAAGCGGGATCGAGAGGACGAGAGCTGCGGCCACGAGAAAGGCACCGATCATACCATAGAACAGGGTCGGCCTCTCGACCCGGTAGAGTGTCCCAATCGTCGTCAGGATCCGCCATCCGTCGCTGTAGGTGGAGAGCTTTGATTCAGACCCTTCGGGACGAGCTAGATAGAGCGTCTCCACCTCGCCGACCGGCATCCTCAGCTCGAGCGCGTGGACGCTCATCTCGGTTTCGATCTCGAATCCCTCCGACAGGACCGGAAAGCTCTTCACGTAGCGCCTGGAGAAGACCCGGTAACCAGAGAAAATGTCGTTGAAGCTTCGCCCGAAGAGCCGCGCCAGCAATCCAGTGAAGACGCGGTTGCCGAGGACATGGCCACCTCGATAGGCCTCCTTCTCCTCATGCTTTCGAGTTCCGACCACCATGTCGAGCCGTTCGCTCAGCAGTAGCGAAACCATTTCCGGCGCGGCCTGGGGGTCGTAGGTGAGGTCGCCGTCGGCCATCAGGTAGACGTCGGCGTCGATGTCCGCGAACATTCGGCGGACGACGTGGCCCTTGCCCTGCTGGCGTTCCGATCGGACAACGGCCCCCGCCCTCGCAGCGACCTTGCAGGTCTTGTCGGCGCTGTTGTTGTCGTAGACATAGACGGTGGCGCCGGGGAGCGCCTTGCGGAATCCCTTGACCGTCGCCCCGATCGTCGCTTCCTCGTTGTAGCAAGGCAGCAGCACGGCAACCCTTGGACTTTGCCGATTATCCAACTTTCCCCCTCCGCCGACGACGGGCGGTATAGATGCGATGCGTCCCGCGCCGCTAGGCCGATTTTCAGTCTAGCCCGGCGGTAACGACGTGAAGCAGCCGAAAATCGTCCGACGGCTCGCAGATGCTCCATCGCTCGCTTGGCGGAATGACGAAAGCGTCGGAGCCGTAGAGCTCATGGCTTCCGCGGCAGTCGAGGCGGCCGGAACCTTCGAGGACAAATCCGAAGACGAGCTCGCCGCTGTGCGGCGGAAAGGCAAGATCGCTTCCTGAGCTCCTTATCGTCCGAACCTGGGCAATGCCCGCGCTTGCCTCGTGAATCCCAGTTTCCTGCGCCTCGCCGGTGAGGAACGGAGTCCACGGCGTTTCGGATGCAATGTGACGAAGGAATCGCTGGCCGGAGAATTTCCGCGCGGGATCGAGGCCGGCATTTGGAAGCGCCATCTCGTGATCGGCATAGGTCGCGTGGACGGCCGGACAGCCCAGCTCGACGACCTCCAACCCGCCCGAGCTCTCGAGCACGCGGTGGCGGATCTCCGGCGGCTGAAGCACGAGATCGCCCTTTTGCATCACGAACGGCTCGCCTTGGTCTTCGTATACGACCCGCACCCAGCCTTCGCGAACGTAGATGAGCTGGAGCGCGACCCGGTGATAGTGCACCCAGTCGGAGACTTCGCCGGCTTGCGGGATTGTGATGTGGGAGGCGATGAAGCGCCCGCCGAGACGGCCGGGGATGAGATCGCGGTAGAGCATT
This sequence comes from Pseudomonadota bacterium, assembly GCA_046733255.1. Lineage (GTDB taxonomy): Bacteria > Pseudomonadota > Alphaproteobacteria > Sphingomonadales > Sphingomonadaceae > Sphingomicrobium. The sequence continues at coordinate 9,050 of JBKPOU010000017.1, read as the reverse complement.
CCTGCCCTGCCCTCGCCCGGCTCGTTTCCGCTCCGGCTGACGAGCAGCTCGGATCGAAACGCCGGAAGCTCCGAGGGGATGTCCGAAGCGTCGGGCCGGCTGGTCAGTCGGACAGTCGCGCCGTCCTTGGCCAGGACAGCGGTATGAGGGTCGTCGGCCGGATAGATGACGTCGAGCCGGAAGCCCGCCCCGCGCAGGAGGTCGAGCGCGGGACCGAGCTCGGCGCATACGAGCTCAATTTCGGCCACTCGATTCAGCCCTTCTTGGCCGGCGCCTTCTTCGCCGTCGCCTTTGCCGCCGCCGCGTTCGAAGGCTCGCTCTTCACGGGCTTGGCGGGCTTCGGCTTTGCGGCCTTGTCGGGCGTCAGCTTCGCTTTCACGGGTGCAGATTCGGCCTTCGTCTTCATCGGCTTCTTCGCTTCAGCCTTGCCCGCCTTCTTCGGCTTCTGCTCGCCGATATCGTGGCCGCAACCCGGGCCGTGCACATGGCCCTCTTCGCTCTCCAGGTCGGCCTCGAGCTCTTCCCGGCTCGCCTTGCGGTCGGTAACCTTCGCCTTCGAGAAAAGGAAATCGACGACCTTGTCCTCGTAGAGCGGCGCCCGGAGCTGAGCGGCAGCGGTGGGTTCCTGCTGGACATATTGCAGGAAGCGTTCGCGGTCCTTGCCCTGATACTGCGATGCGGCCTGGCCGATCAGCCTGTTCATCTCCGCATCCGTAACGCCAATGTCGTTGGCAGCGCCGATTTCGGACAGCAGAAGCCCGAGCCGAACGCGACGCTCCGCGATCTTGCGGTAATCGTCGGCTTCACTCTCGATCTCCGCCAGAGCGGCTTTGGGGTCGGCCTCGTGGCTCGCTTCGTGCCGAAGCTGCTGCATGATGTTCTGGAACTCGGCTTCGACCATCGATTCCGGGACTTCGAAAGTCGACCTCTCGGCAAGCTGGTCGAGAAGCCGGCGCTTCATGTGCGTGCGAGTCAGGCCGTTAAGCTCCTGCTCCTGCTGCTCGCGCAGGATCTTGCGGAGCTGGTCGAGGCTCTCCAGGCCCAGCGCCTTTGCGAAATCGTCGTTGGCTTTTGCTTCGCCAGCAACCTTCACCTCCGTGAGAGTCACATCGAAGACGGCGTCTTTCCCCTTGAGGTTCGCCACCGGATAATCGCCCGGGAAAGCGACCTTCACTTCCCGAGAATCGCCCGTCTTCGCGCCGATCAGCTGGTCCTCGAAACCCGGGATGAGATTGCCCGAGCCGATCTCGACCGACATGGCTTCGCCCTTGCCGCCTTCGAACGGCGTGCCGTCGACCTTGCCCTCGAAGTCCATGACGACGAGGTCGCCCTTCGCCGCCTTGTGGCCTTTCGGCGCGTCCTTCCAGCTCTTGTTCGATGCGACCAGCCGGTCGATCTGGTCGTCGACAGCCTTCTCATCCGCCTCGACCGTTAGCCGCTCGAGCTCCAGGCCGCTGATGTCGGGCTTCGGGATTTCCGGAAGCGCTTCGAGTTGGACGCGTACCTCGGCATCCTTGCCAGGCTCATATTTCTCGTCGAGCTCGACCTGCGGCTGCATCGCCGGACGCAGCTTCTTTTCCTGCAGCAACTTCTGGACGCCATCCTGGACCGCGCCGCTCAAAGCGTCGTTCTGCAGCCTGTCGCCGTGCATCTTCCTGATGAGGTTCGGCGGCACCTTGCCGGGACGGAAGCCCGGCATCCGAACCTGCGGGGCGAGGCGCTTCACCTCCTGCTCGACCCGGGCGTCGATGTCCTTCGCCGGAATGGTCAGCATGAAGGCGCGCTTCAGGCCCTTGCTCTCGGTCTCGACGGTCTTGATTGTCACGGTCTAAAAATCCTTAGCTCTGTCCACGTGCGCTGTGCGCGATGCCCATGCTCGGCAGTCCGCCGGACTGCCTGCGCTCGGGCATGGTGCGCGCGGAGGGACTCGAACCCCCACGTCTTTCGACACTGGAACCTAAATCCAGCGCGTCTACCAGTTCCGCCACGCGCGCGCGGACGCTTCCGAAAGGTGGCGCGCCTATAGCAAGGCTGGACGGCGGAGCAAGCGCGACAAGCCCTCGCATCCGTGCAACTCGCTGCGACAGCCAGCGTTTGGTGTCCGAGGAGAAAAGTGATTCAACAGAAGCCTCCCGAGGCTCCGCCTCCAAGCCCGCCTCCCGTGGTCCCCCCGGAACAGCCTCAACCGGCGCAACCCGGACAGCCGCAGCCGGCTCCGCCCGAAACCCCGCCGGTCGGGCCCGATATCGATGTCCCCCAGCCTGCGCCGCCGTCCAGCCCTCCGGGGCCGGCGCCTGCGCAGCCAATCGGCCAAGCCTAGCTCCGCAATCGCGCCGAGGCGGTGATCGCCTCGAAATCCCGGATTTCGTCCGGGAAGTAGTGTGACCGCGCCGCGTCGAGCATGACGAGGTACAGCCGCCCGCCGATGACGGCTCCGACCGCTCTTCCCTTCCGCCAGAGTTCGTCGCCGTCGAGATGCTCATAGTCGAGCTGGAATCCCGGGTAGCCGATGAACGGCCTTGGTGTCAGCGAGATCGTCTTGAAGTCGACCGCTCCCCCGCGGACCCGGTAGGCGCTTTCCAGCATCGCCTGGATTTCGGGAGCGGTCATATCGGAGTCGAAGCGCGGGACCTGCTCGGCGTCGTGCTTGTTGGTATGGATCAGATACTCACCATGCGGAAGGCCGCTGATGAACGTCATGTCGTCGAGAAGCGGGCCGTTAAGCGTCCAGTCTTCGACCCACCTTATGTCGTCGAAAAACGTCCTTCGTTGGCGGTTCCACTCGCGCGGAGGGGTAACCGCCATGGATCCGTCGCCGACCTTGACCTCTCGCGTCCGGACAAGCGCATAATAGTCGCCAAAGCCTCCGTAGCCGCCGATTCCCGTGCAGGCGGTGAGGGCCAATGGCGCCGCTGCAATCCCAAGCCGTGTCCTGAGCCTCATTCCGCCACTCCTAACCGATCATTTGACGGATGTAGGCCGCGTCGACGGCGTGCGGCTGCATCGAGAGATAGCGCGAAAGCGCCGCGCGCGCTTCCGACTGGCGCCCTTCCTTCATCAACGCCACTCCATGCCAGCGCCACGCCTCCGCGGGAGCATCGGGGTAAGCAACCGCGATCGCGTAGCTTTGGGCGGCGCGCGTCCAGTCCCCTTCGCTGTCGCGGTTGCGAAGCCGCCACACCTCGCCTTCGTAGAAGCGCAGAAGCCCGTTCCAGCCGTCTTGAGCCAGGGTCTCGATGACATATTGGCTCGCGCCCGGGTCGTTGAGCTTCACCTGGTCGTCCAGCAGCATCTGCCGGATGGGGGCTATGGTGGAAAGATAGCGGTCGCGGCCGGTGTCGTAGTGGCGGCCCGGTACCGTCATTTCCGCCGCGCTGACCCTTAGGTCGGTCATTCGGCTCTCGGCGGCAGGATGGGTTTCGAACAAATCGTAGCCGCGGTCTCGATGCTTGCGCCGATATTTGGCGCTGGCATCCAGCTCGCCGATCAGCTGCGCCCAGGTCTCGGACATTGCCATCGGCGCGTAGCCCGCCTCGGCTATCAGGCGCAGACCCATGGCGTCGGCTTCGGCCTCGAGCTCACGGTTGTAGCGAAACAGCGACAGGATCGTGCCCAGCTGCGCCAGCTGGACATAATCGCCGAGGTAAATTCCGGCCCCCGCTCCCCCTAAGCCGGCGACCATCGAGCCGATGGACAGCAGGTCGCTCTTGCGGCGCATGTCGCGCCACTGGCGGATCATGTGGCGGCGAAGGAAATGTCCGGATTCGTGTGCGATGACCCCGGCAAGCTGGGCTTCGTCGCGCATCCTCAGGAGCAGGCCGGAAAAGACGACCGCGAAACCGCTCGGGAACATCATTGCGTTGAATTCGGGAATCCGCAGTAGGTAGATCCGCATGTCCTTCGCGGCCGGCCCGCCGACCTTGCCGATCAATTGCTGGACATAATGCTGGATGCCGTTGTCCGGAATCAGGAGGTTCGTGCCCGCGATTTCCTCTTCGACGCGGTCCATCTGTTCCCACAGGCCCTGCTCGTCCCGGTCGACGGGTTTGAAGCCGGGACCGATAAGCGGGACCATGTCGGCGGGCTTGATCCTTGCGGCTGCCGGTCCGCTCACCAGCGATGCGGCAAGCGCGCCGCCGCCCGCAAGCAGGGCACGGCGACTGATTTCACAGCGGATGCACATCAGCTTTGCGCCTTTTGCGCGCGCCGGACGTCATGTCCCGGTTTCATCCTCCCGAGCAGGCGTTCGACCATCTGCGCCGCGCCCGCGGGGGTGCGGATATCGCCCAAGTTGACTCCGGCGATCTGAGTGCCGGTCGTCAGAACGTTGAACCAGACGACTTCACCGGTGCGCAGATCGACAAGCGAGGCATAAGCGAGTTGCCCGCCGCCCCCGACGTTCGGCGCGCAGAAGCCGATGAAGCAGCCGGCAATCCCGAGCACCTGGAGCGCCACCCGCCCGGTCGACGCGAAGCTGTCCTCTGCGTGCAGGAAGAGCATGTAGTCGAAACCTGTCTTCCTGCCGAACGAGACGGCGTCCTCGCCGAGCGTATATTCGAGACCCTTGCGGCGCTTCGTCGGCAGATAGACGCCGAGATATTTGTGGAGGACGATCGACTCGTCGACGACATAATTGAGGCGCTCGAGCTGGGCGACGGTTTCAGCATCGACGCTGGGGATATCGCCGCGATGCTCGGCGATGTGCACTTTCCCGCCGCGAGCCGCCTGCTGGGCCTTCAGTGCCTCGATCAGGTTTGCACGCGCCGCCTCGGTCCAGTCGGCCCTGGGCTCAGTCATTCCGCCTGTCGTGACCGAACCGACCGTAACGTCGGGCCGCAGGACGAGCAGGCTGTAGTCGCCCTGCGGCGGAGCGAATTGCAGGTCAGCATACTGGCGGGTCTGAACGCAGCCTGCGAGCGCGACGCCAAACGCAGCAATCGTGATTACAGCCTTGCGCATTCACCGCCTCCCGGGCTCGCCCGCGACTCTAATGCGGGAAAGCTACTGAATGCGAAATGAAGAAAAAGGCACGCTTTTTAATGTGCTAGCGCGCAGGGCAAGCCGATCCAGCGACGGCCTGGAGGCATCGGCCATCGATTTGCCTATCGCCAAGCGGCAGTCCCAGCATGGCGGCCAGGGTCGGCATGATATCGACCGTGTCGACCGGTTCTTCCCGGCTTTGCGGCTCAATCCCCCGCCGCCAGAAAAGGACGGGCACCCGCCGATCGTTGTCCCACGGGCTCCCGTGGGTCGCTGCATAGTAATCGTCCGGGTGTGCAATCGGTGTGACCCAGCGCTTGAGCTGCACGATCACGTCGCCGGAGCGCTCAGGGTCGAAGGAGGCGCGCGCCCTCTGCTCCAGCGTGAACCAGGTCGGATCGCCGCTGGGGACGGCGACGGCTCCCAGCTGCGCCTTCGTATAAACCGCCGCGACCTCGGGAAATGCGCGATAGGCGGCGACCGTCGCATCGATGACACGCGCCCGGGTCGCCGCGTCGAGTACCGGCATCACATAGACGTCGCCGTCGCCGACAAGCGGGTTCTTCGACAGATGAAGCTGCTCGGCGATCCTGTCCCCGATGGTCTTGCTGTCTAGCGTTTCGGGCTCCCTTTCGGCTTCGATGTTGCCGGCGAGCCGGAGCCGCTCGGGGATGTCGGTGCCGCCGTGATCCGCGGTGAGGACCACGGCATAGTCGATGCCCCTCGAATCCAGGGCGCCGAACAGCCGCGCGAGCTGCTGGTCGAGCTCACGCATCTGGATGCACATCTCCAGTCCCTCGGTGCCGTAGCGGTGTCCGACATAATCGGTCGCCGACAGGCTGACGGCCAGGACGTCCGGCGCCGAATCGCGCCCGAGCTGGCGCTCGTCGACAAGAGCGGTCGCAAGATCGACCGTGTCGCGGTCGAGCGCGGGGGAGGCATGGTACTCCTTCTCGCTCGGAGCATGTGCAAAGCGCCCGGTGCCGACTACGCGCCCGCCGTCGACGGCAATTGGCACGTTACGGCGCTCGCAGTCCGCTGGAATTTGCATGGCGGGCGCCTGTTCGCTTCCAATTTCCCTGGCGATCCGCCGGTTGATCGCCTCTACCGCCCGAGTTGCAACCGCGCCGGCGAGATCGCTCTCGAATTTTCCCGAAGCGCCGCGCGTCCGATAATACCAGCGGACGTCGGGCGTATGACCCCCCATCATCACGGCGGCACGGTCCTTGCCGGCAACGGCGACGGACTGGCTCGCCGGCGACACGGCTTTGAGCAGCTCGCCCAGAACGGGCACCTTCAGGTGCACCGGGGAGACGACGTAATTGGCCGGATCGTAGGTGGTCGGAAGCTTCGATTCATCTTCGGCGCAATAGATCGGCTGGCGGCCCCGCGCGCTCGACGGCTGAAACCAGATATTTCCGACTATCCCCGTGTGCGCCGGGTGCATTCCGCTCAGGATCGTCGAATGGCCAAGACAGGTCTCGGTGATCGAATGGCTTTGATAGCCATTGTGGAAAGCCACGCCGTTCGCGAGACGCGCGAGTCCGCCGCTGAAGCTTTCGCGATATTCGTCGAAGAGATCGGCCGAAAACTGGTCCACCGCAATCGCGACGATGAGTTTCGGCGAGGGTGAATGCTGTGTTTCGGCCGAAGGTTGAGGCGGCGCGGCAACAGGAATGGCGGTGCAGCCCGAGACAAAGGCGGCAACCAGCGCCGACCCAAACGCAATCGGCTTCATCTTCCCTCCCCGCCCAGGTCCTAGCCGTCCAGCTTCGCCCGGAGTCGCTCGTTGACGACCTTCGGATTGGCCTTGCCGCCCATCGTCTTCATCACCTGCCCGACGAAGAACCCGAACAGCTGCTGCTTCCCGCTCCTGTACTCCGCGACCTTTTCGGCATTGGCGGCGAGGATCTCGTCAATTCGCCCGTCGATCTCGCCGGTATCGCTTGTCTGCTTCAGCCCGCGCTCCTCGACGATCTCCCCGGCGCCCTTGCCGGTCTCCAGCATGATCTCGAACACCTGCTTTGCGAGCGTGCCCGACAAGGTGCCGTCGCCGACGAGCTTCAAAAGCTCGCCTGCCTGAGCGGGGCTGACCGGGCTCTTGCCGATCGTCAGGTCAAGCCGATTCAGCGCACCGAAATATTCCGATGCGGTCCAGTTGGCCGCGGCCTTTGGCTCGGCCCCGCTCTCGAGGAGCGCGTCGAACCAGCGGGCAATATCCACGTCCGCCGTAAGGACGCTCGCGTTGTAGGGCGTGATCCCGAGCCCCTCGTACCGCTTGCGCTTCGCATCTGGCAGCTCCGGAAGGCTTTTCGCGCACTCGTCCAGGAACGCTTCGTCCAGATCCAATGGGAGCAGGTCGGGATCCGGGAAGTAACGGTAATCGTGCGCGTCTTCCTTGGAGCGAAGGGTCCGCGTCACGCCCTTGTCCGGATCGTAGAGCCGCGTTTCCTGCGCGACTTCGCCGCCTTCCTCGATGAGGTCGATCTGGCGGCGCGCCTCATGTTCGACGACCGCCATGACGAAGCGGACGCTGTTGACGTTCTTGGTCTCGGTCCGGGTGCCGAGCTCGCCGCCGGGCTTCCGCACGCTGACGTTGACGTCGGCCCGCATCGAACCCTCTTCCATATTGCCGTCGCACGATCCGACATAGCGGAGGATCGCTCTCAGTTTCCTTAGATAAGCGCCTGCTTCCGCAGGGGAACGCATGTCCGGACGCGACACGATCTCCATCAGCGCGACGCCTGCACGATTGAGATCGACGTAGCTCATCGTCGCATGCTGGTCGTGCATCAGCTTGCCCGCGTCCTGCTCGACATGGATTCGCTCTATGCCGATGCGCTTGGCGCTGCCCTCGTCCTGCTCGTCAACCAGGACCTCGATTTCGCCCTCGCCGACCAGCGGATGATAGAGCTGGCTGATCTGGTAGCCCTGAGGAAGGTCGGCGTAGAAGTAATTCTTACGGTCGAAGCGCGACCATTTGTTGATCTTCGCGTCGATCGCCATGCCCGTCCGCACCGCCTGGCGGATGCACTCCTCGTTCGGGACCGGAAGCATGCCGGGCATCGCCGCGTCGATCAGGCTGACCTGCGTGTTCGGCTCCGCTCCGAACGCGGTAGCAGCGCCCGAGAAGAGCTTGGAAGCCGTGGCGGTGATCTGCGCATGGACCTCGAGGCCTACCACGACCTCCCATTCGCCCGTCGCGCCTTTGAGGAGATAGTCGCTCACCACCATTTCTCCGCTTTTGCGGTGAACCCTGCCCGGTCCTCGATCGCGAGCGCCGCGTTGAGCACGCCCTGTTCGTCCAGCTCCGGTCCGATCAGGTGCAGGCCGAGCGGAAGACCGTCCGAATCCAGCCCGCCCGGGACGCTCATCGCCGGAAGGCCGGCAAGGCTCGCCGGGACCGCGAACACGTCGTTGAGATACATCGCGATCGGGTCGGCGCTCTTCTCGCCAAGCGCGAAGGCCGCCGAGGGCGCGGTGGGCGTCAGGATGACGTCACACTGCTCGAACGCCCTGGCGAAATCCTGCTTGATCAGAGCCCGAACACGCTGGGCCTTGGTGAAATAAGCGTCATAGAAGCCTGCCGAGAGCACGTAGGTGCCGATCATGATCCGGCGCTTCACCTCGGCGCCGAACCCTGCGGCCCGCGTCGCCTCGTACATGTCGTCGAGGCTCTTCTCGCCCTCGACGCGCGCCCCGTAGCGAACGCCGTCATAGCGGGCGAGATTCGACGAGGCTTCGGCCGGAGCGATGATGTAATAAGTCGGAAGCGCGTATTTCGTGTGCGGAAGGCTGATCTCGACCGGCACCGCGCCCGCGTCCTTCAGCCATTCGATTCCCTTGTCCCAAAGCGCGTTGATGTCCGCGGGAACTCCGTCGATCCGATATTCCTTGGGAATCCCGACGCGCTTGTCTTTGAGATCACTTGATAATCCAGCTTCCCAGTTAGGCACAGGAAGATCGAGCGAGGTCGAATCCTTCGGGTCGAACCCGGCCATCGCGCCCAACAGGATCGCGCAGTCGCGAACAGTCTTCGCCATTGGTCCCGCCTGGTCGAGCGAGCTTGC
>JBKPOU010000016.1:0-25838 GCA_046733255.1 Pseudomonadota bacterium | reverse complement strand
TCGTCGCTCAACACCAGCATGGGCGTGGCCCAGAACAGCCTCGGCCAGCTCAACATCCGAGCCCCCGTCACCGGCCAGCTTAGCGGGTTCGAAATCCAGCTCGGCCAGTCGCTCCAGCAAGGCGAACGGATCGGCCAGGTCGACAGCGCCGGAGCGGACAAGCTCCAGGCTGACGTCGACGAATTCTATCTCGGACGGGTTGTCGTTGGGCAGGCCGCCTCGGCGGACGTCAACGGCAAGACCTATCGCCTAAAGGTGGCGAAGGTCTATCCGCAGGTCCGCAACGGGCAGTTTCAGATCGACCTGGTCTTCGACGGGGTCGAGCCGGCAGGCGTGCAGCGCGGCCAGACGATTCAGGCGAAGCTGACGGTGGGTGATTCAAGCCGCGCGGTCCTGGTCCCGAATGGTGCCTTCTTCAACGACACGGGCGGAAATTGGATCTTCGTCGTCGACAGGGGCGGCCGAAGCGCGACGAAGCGCTCCGTCCAGCTCGGACGCCGCAACAGCGACTTTATCGAAGTGCTCTCGGGCCTGAAGCCTGGCGAGCAAGTGATCACCTCTTCCTACAGCGGGCTGGTCGACAAGGACCAGCTCACCTTCGACAGCGACGATTAGAAAGGACCGCCACGATGTTGAGCATGACTGGCCTGACCAAGAGCTACCGCACCGACACTGTCGAGACGACGGCGCTGGATTGCGTGGACCTCGACATCGGCGACGGCGAGTTCGTCGCGATCATGGGCCCCTCGGGCTGCGGCAAGTCGACCCTGCTCAACGTAATGGGGATGCTCGATAGCCCGACGAGCGGTTCGTACATCTTCGACGGCAAGGAAGTCGCGGGCCTTACCGAGTCCGCGCTCGCCGAGACCCGCAAGGCGAATGTCGGCTTCATCTTCCAGAGCTTCAACCTGGTGGACGAGCTGACTGTCCGCGAGAATGTCGAGCTCGCGCTTCTCTATCACGATTGTCCTGGCGCCGAGCGCAAGGCGCGCGTGGACCGGGTCCTGGACAAGGTCGGCATCGCGCACCGGGCCAAGCACCGGCCGACCCAATTGTCAGGCGGCCAGCAGCAGCGCGTCGCCGTCGCCCGCGCTCTGGTCGGGGAGCCCAAGCTGATCCTTGCCGACGAGCCGACCGGCAACCTCGACACCGCCCATGGCGAAGAGGTGATGCGCATGCTTCGCCAGCTCAACGACGAAGGATCGACGATCGTGATGGTGACCCACTCGCCGGCTCACGCCGATTTCGCGAGCCGGGTCGTCAACATGCTGGACGGGCGGATTCTGCAGGAACGGCGCCGCGCCGCCTGAACCCGTTCTCGAAGGAGAGCTTGTGAACATGTGGCGCAATTACTGCACGGTGGCGATCAGGGCTCTTGCGAAGAACAAGACCTATTCGATCATCAACATTGCCGGCCTCGCGATCGGCATGGCCGCCTGCATCCTAATCCTTCTCTACATCCGCAACGAGCAAAACTACGACGAGTGGCTGCCGAACGCCGAGAACACCTACCAGTTCCAGGCCTGGTATCCGCATCCCCAGGACGGCGAGGCAATGTTCAGCCAGATGTCCGCCTATGTGACCAAGGGCATGGTCAAGAAGGATTTTCCGCAGGTCGAGCGCGTCGGCTACATCCTTAGCGGCAGCCCGACCCTCTTGAAGGACGGCCAGGCTTCGACGTCGCAGGACTACGTCATCGCAGACGACGATTTCCTGCGGGTCGTGCAGCTTCCGATGCTCCAGGGGACGGGTCTGCCGGCGGCTCAAACGGCCGTCTTGTCTCAGTCGGAAGCCCTGAAACAGTTCGGCACCGACCAGGTTGTCGGTCAGACGCTCACCGCTGTCTCGCACGGCGAGCCTCGCGACTACAAGATCACCGGCGTCTTCAAGGACATTCCGAAGAACTCGCACCTCAAGATCAACGCGATCCTGAGAGTCGACTTCAACAGCTATTTCGCGGACAGCCCGGACTTCCTCACCGCCTGGGGATGGCAATCGGGCTGGGTCTATCTGACGCTCCGGCCCGGCACCGACGCCCGGCAGCTCGATGCGGCGCTCCCTGCCTGGGAGAAGCGCAACATTCCCGATGAAAAGAATGACGGGATCACGACGAACCAGGGCGACGACCAGGACTGGCATTTCGTCAACGTCCGGGACGTGCATCTCGGCAAGGCACAGAACGGCGCCATGTCTGCCGGGAACGACCAGCGGACGGTCACCACGTTCGGGATCATCGCCATTCTGATCCTCGGCATGGCGGTGGTGAACTTCACCAATCTGGCCACGGCGCGCGCTAGCCAGCGCGCTCGCGAAGTTGCTCTTCGCAAAGTGCTCGGAGCGAACCGCCGGCAGCTGATCGTCCAGTTCATCGGCGAGGCGATCCTGATTTCCGCGGCCGCGATGCTTTTGGCGCTTGCGCTGGTCGAGCTTCTGGTGCGGCCTTTCTCCGCATTCCTGGATGCCGACATCAAGCTCGACTATCTGGGTTCGGGCGGGATCCTGCTGCCTGCGATCGCCCTGACGCTCCTCGTCGGGATCGTCAGCGGGCTTTATCCGGCGATCTTCATTTCCCGCTTCCAGCCGGCCCAGGTGCTCAAGGCGAACCGGTCCGCGGCGGAAACGCCGGGCTCCGGACGGCTTCGCACTGCGCTGGTCGTCCTCCAGTTCGCGGTGTCGACGGGGCTCATCATCTGTACCGCCGTCGTCTATGCGCAGACCGTTTACGCACGCACGGTCGACCCCGGCTTCAAGCGCGACCATATCCTCCAGGTCGACAATGTCGGCCGGCGAGAGATTCTTCCCCAGACCGAGGCCCTGGTTGGAGAAATCAAGCGAATTCCGGGCGTCGTTGCGGTCGGACTTACCGATCTCGGCATCTCGACCGGCAGCAACATCACCACCGGGGTCGTTCCGCCGGGCGCTACGAAGACGATCGATCTCGGCAATTACACCGTCGACGACGGATTCTTCGACGCCATGGGCCTCAAGCTGCTCGCGGGCCGCTGGTTCGACCGGAACCGGCCGATGGACGACACGACGCTTCCGTTCCCATCGGACCCGGCCCTTGAAAATGCGATGACGCAGCGCGGAGCGAATGTGGTCCTCAACGCGCTTGCCGTGAGAAAGCTCGGCTTCAAATCGCCCCAGGAGGCGATCGGAAAGACCTTCCGTTTACCGCTCTTCACGGACGACGCGACGACCGCCACCATCATCGGAGTGGTCGGCGACAGCCGCTTCCGCTCGGTGAGAATGGCGATGCAGCCGCTCATGTACCGAATGACGAGGCAGGGACCGGGGTGGATGGAGATCCGCTACCGCGGCGATCCGCAGACGGTGCGCTCCGCGATCGAAGCGAAGTGGAAGCAGATCGCAACCGATGTGCCGTTCGAGGCGAAGTTCAGCGAGGACGTGATCGCCGAGCTCTACAAGGAAGACGACGCGAGGGGGCAGATCTTCGCGGCCTTCTCGCTGCTCGGCGTCATAATCGGCTGCCTCGGCCTGTTTGGCCTGGCCGCCTTCACCGCAGAGCGCCGGACGAAGGAAATCGGAATTCGCAAGGTGCTCGGAGCCCGCACCCGCGACATCGTCCGGCTTCTCGTTTGGCAGTTCAGCAGGCCGGTGATCGTCGCCAACCTGGTCGCCTGGCCGGTCGCCTGGTGGGTGATGCGCGACTGGCTCAATGGCTTCGACCAGCGCATCTCGCTGGGCCCGACGCCGTTCCTACTCGCTGCGCTGCTCGCACTCGGAATCGCCGTCGCGACCGTCGTCGGGCACGCCGTGAAAATCGCCCGCGCCAATCCCATCCATGCACTGAGGTACGAGTGACATGACCAAGGCAAAGCTCGCTCTGATCGTCGCCGGCGCCATCGCCGCTTCCCCCGCGACCGTTTCCACGACAGCAACGGCCCAGGCCGGCTCGCCGGGGAATATCGAATGGTCGATCGCCCGCGAGGGGTCGCGCGCCGACGCGAGCAAGGTGCAATTGACGATCGAGAGCCACTGGGGCGCAGGCAGCAGCAGCGTCTGGTCAAACGACCGCCCGGTCAGCGACCTCCAGGGCATCACGCCAGCCCAGATCGCGGGACCTCGAGGCCCGGTTCGTTTCGCCCTGGTGCGCGACGCCGGCCGGCTTGATTGCAGCGGCACGGCCGGCAACCTGACCGGCCGCGGCGCATGCAGCTTCACCGTCGATCCGCGCTTCGACGCCTACTTGCGCCAGCAGGGCATCGGTTCGCCGACGCCCCACGAAGCCTTCACGCTGACGATGAGCGGAGTCGGCCGCGGCCTCATCGAGTCGATGCAGGAGATCGGCTACACCCGTCCGACCGTAGAGCAGCTCACCTCCATGGCGATTCACGGCGTTTCCGCCGACTTCGTCCACGGCCTCGCGCGCTCAGGCTATCGGCTCGGCTCAGCGGACGATCTCGTCGCCTTCAAGATCCATGGCGTCAGCCTCGATTACATACGCGAGATGGCCGCGATCGGCCCGAAGCTCCAGCGGCTGCCCGCCGACGAACTCGTCTCCATGCGAATCCACGGAGTGGAACCGGCCTATGTCCGCGAGATCGCCGCGATGGGACCGCAGTTCGCCAACCTTAGCTCGGACGACCTCGTCGCCTTCCGGATTCACGGCGCCGAGCCGGAGCTGGTGCGCGCCTATGCCGCCTTCACCAGGGGCGCGCTCAATGCGGACGACGTCGTGGCGATGGCGATTCACGGCGTCAGCGCCGAATATCTCCAACAGCTGGCCGCTCTCGGCTACCGCAATCTCAGCGCCGACGAGATCGTCTCGCTTCGAATCCACGGCGTCACGCCCGACTATGTCCGGCGGCTTCAGCAGAACGGGATGGCGCATCTTTCGGCGGACCAGCTGACACGCCTGCGGCTGGCCGGCTTCGAGCCCGGGCATTAGGCGGCGTGCCGATGCGAGGAAACTGACAGCAACAAGCAGGACACTCTGACAAGGATGACGGCCATGTGGAGGAATTACTGGACAGTCGCGGTTCGCGCTCTTGCGAAGAACAAGACTTATTCGGTGATCAACATCGCCGGGCTGGCGATTGGAATGGCGGCCTGCATCCTGATCCTGCTCTACCTCCGCTACGAGAAGAGCTACGACAAGTGGGTCCCGGACGTCGCCAATACCTACGAGCTGCAGGCCTGGTACCCGCATCCGAAGGACGGCGAGCCGCTGCACCTGCAGATGTCCGCCTATGTTTCCAAGACAGCGGCCGTGAAGGATTTTCCGCAGATCACGAACAGCGTCTATGTCAGCGATAACGAGCCGGTACTGATCCAGAACGGTCAGGCACAGGCGACCAAGAAGTGGCTGTTCTCCGACGACGATTTCCTGAAGGTCGTAAACCTGCCCCTGATCGAGGGGTCGAGCCTTACGGCGCCGGGAACTGCGGCAATCACTCAGGAAGAGGCGATCAAGCGGTTCGGAACCGACAAGGTCCTCGGCAAGACGTTCACGATCATCACGCGCGGCCAGCGGAAGGACTTCAAGGTCACCGCCGTGCTCAAGAACGTGCCCAAGAATTCAAGCCTCGCGATCAACGCGGTGCTTCGGATCGACTACAACAGCTTCTATTCGGACAACCCCGAATTCCTCACCAAATGCTGGGGATGCCAGTCGGGATGGGTGTTCGTGAAAGTGCGGCCGGGAACGGACATCAAGCAACTCGAGGCGCAGCTTCCCGCCTGGGAAAAGCGAAACATCCCCGACGAGCCGAACGGCAACCTTCGCTACAATGCCGGGGACGATGAGGATTGGCACTTCGTCAACCTGAAGGACATCCATCTCGGCAAGGCGCAAGAAGCGTCGATGACCCCCGGAAACGACCGCCGAACGATCACGACCTTCGCGATTATCGCGGCGCTGATCCTGGGCATGGCGATCGTCAATTTCACCAACCTCGCGACAGCGAGGGCGAGCCAGCGGGCGCGCGAGGTCGCACTGCGCAAGGTGCTTGGAGCGACGCGGCGTCAGCTGATCGTCCAGTTCGTCAGCGAATCCATCATCATTTCGGCCGCCTCCATGCTTCTGGCGCTCGCCCTCGTGGAGGTGCTCGTGAAGCCGTTCGCGGAATTCCTCGATTCCGACATTTCGCTGAGCTATTTCGGTAGCGAAGGAATTCTCCTTCCCGCGGTCGGCCTGACATTGCTGGTGGGAATTGTCAGCGGGCTTTATCCCGCGGTCTTCCTGTCGCGGTTCCAGCCGGCACAGGTCCTCAAGGCCAACCGCTCGGCCGCGGAAACGCCAGGCTCCGGCCGGCTCCGCGCCGCGCTCGTCGTGCTGCAGTTCGCGGTCTCGATCGGCCTCATCATCTGCACTGCGGTGATCTTCGGCCAGACGGTCTACGCACGCTCGGCGGATCCGGGCTTCAAACGGGATCACATCCTGCAAGTCGAAGAGCTTGGGCGGGCTCAGCTGTTTCCGGTTGCGGAGAGCATCGTCGAACGGATGAAGCGAATTCCGGGAGTCGTCGATGCCGCGCTGACGGACATCGGAATCAACACCAACAACGCCAGCAACCAGAACATCATCCCGCCCCAGGGCAACAGGCAGGTGCTGATCGGCCAGTATGCCGTCGGCGAAGGGTATCTGAACGCCATGGGCCTGACTTTGAAAGCCGGCCGCTGGTTCGACGATAACCGCCCGCTCGACGATATGACCGTTCCCTGGCCGCCGCAGCCGGAGGTCGAGAAGGCGATTGCGCAGCGTGGGGTGAACGTCGTCCTCAACGAGTATGCGGTCAGGAAGTTGGGCTTCAAGTCGCCGCAGGACGCGATCGGCAAGGTCGTTCACAGCCAGCTCCTGGGCGAAGACAACGGGATGATGGACATCAACATCATCGGCGTGGTCGGCGATTCCCGTTTCCGCACAGTGCGCACTCCGATCGACGCGATCATGTTCCACAAGGCCAGGACGGGCCCTGGCTGGATGATGATCCGCTATCGAGGCGACCCGCAGGCCATCAAGGCGGCGGTCGAGCGCGAGTGGAAGCAGGTTACCAACGAAGTCCCGTTCAACGCCAAGTTCAGCGAGGACATCATGGGCGAGATGTACGAGAAGGAGGATGCACGGGCGCAGATCTTCGCCGCCTTCTCGCTGCTCGCCGTGATCATCGGATGCCTCGGCCTGTTCGGCCTTGCCGCCTTCACCGCGGAGAGGCGCACCAAGGAGATCGGGATCCGCAAGGTGCTCGGCGCCCGGACCCGGGACATCGTGCAGCTCCTGGTGTGGCAGTTCAGCAGGCCGGTGATCATCGCCAACGTCATCGCCTGGCCGATTGCCTGGTGGCTGATGCGCGACTGGCTCAACGGCTTCGACCAGCGGATCAGCCTGGGAGTGCTGCCGTTCCTGATCGCCGGGGCGCTGGCGCTGGGGATCGCGATTGCGACCGTCGTGGGCCATGCGGTCAAGGTCGCCAGGGCCAATCCGATCCACGCGCTTCGTTACGAGTAGGGCCGGAGGGGTTTTACGGCTTGGGCGAGTGCTCTAGGGACGGCGGCGCACGCACCGTTTTCCCGGGAGACTCGCAGTTGAAGAGAAGCGCAGCGCTAGTGGCGCTACTGCTCGCGTCCTGCCACGCGGACGAAACGCCGCCGAAGATCGCTGTTGAGGACGCCTGGGCGCGGGCGACCGTGCCGGGCCAGAGCGGGTCCGCCGCTTATTTCACGATCGCAAACGAGGGCGGCGCCGACCGCCTTCTGACAGTGTCGAGTCCGGTCGCGGACGCCTCGCTCCATTCGACGAGCATGAACAATGGCGTGATGCGGATGCGCCCGCTTGAGGCGCTCGATGTGCCGGCTGAGTCGACCGTCGCGTTGAAACCCGGCGGGACTCACGTGATGCTCGTGGCGCTGAAGCAGCCGCTTGCGGACGGCGGCACGCTGGAGCTGGAGCTCAAGTTCGAGAAGTCCGGCGAGCAGCGCGTGATGGCTGAGGTTCGCCCATCGACGGCGAATGGAGAAGGGATGTGAGGCGGATCCGGATAGCGCTGTGGGCCGTCGTGGCTGTCGTGCTGGTTGGCATTGCGGCGGTATGGTTGCTCAAGCCTGCTGCACAAACCGCGCCGAAGCCGATACCGCCCGCCGCCAGCTTCGGCGGACCGTTCACGCTCGTCGGATCGGACGGACAGCCGTTCGGCGCCAGCCAGCTCGCGGGTAAGCCCTATGCCTTGTTCTTCGGCTTCACCCATTGCCCGGACACCTGCCCGACGACACTGGCCCGGTTGGTAAAGCTCCGGCGCGATGCAGGGGGCGACGACGCCTTCAACATCGTCTTCGTCACCGTCGATCCCGAGCGCGACACGACCAAGGAGATGGGCGCCTATTCGGAGGCTTTCGGTGCGCCGATCGTCGGCCTGACCGGCTCGCGTCCGCAGATCGACCGGGTCGAGAAGCAGTTCGCGATTTACGCGAAAAAAGTGCCGACGGGCGACGGCGAATATACAATGGACCACACGGCCACGGTGCTTTTGTTCGACCGCAACGGGAAGTTCGTCGCGACTCTGTCCCCGGACGAGCTGGATGGACCCGCCCTGGACAAGCTGAAGCGCATCACCGCCGACTAGCGGTGGAGTACGCGCTCCAGCAGCCGGTCGACCGCTGCGACGGATTCGGGCTCGTCGAAGTCGGGCGCGTGGCCGACGTTGCGGACCGTCACCAGTTCGGCGTCCGGAACGGCCTCGACCATCTTGCGCGCGACTTCCGGCGACAGGAGGTCGCTGCTTTCGCCGCGCAGGATGACGACCGGCTTTCCGGCAAGGCCGCGAAACAAGGGCCACGCGCTGGAGGCCGATGCGGCCTGGTCGTCCATCCGGTTGAACGGTTGGGCGATCGCCATGTCGTAATCGAACTCGATCCCGCGCGGCGTTTCGTGCGCGACCCTTTTCGCGTAGCGAATCCATTCCGCGCGGCCGTAAGCGGGGTGCACGTCGCCATATTTGGCGGACAGCCTGTCCGCCGCATCGTCCCAGCTTTCGAACAGCAATGGCGTTCCTACATAGCCGCGGATCCGGTCCAGCCCGGCCTTGTCCAGTTGCGGCCCGACATCGTTGAGCAGTGCCCCCGCTATCCGCTGCGAAGCGAAGCCGGCGACGATCATCGTCACGATTCCGCCCAACGACGTGCCGATGAAGACCGCTTCAGCAACACCAAGCTCGTCGAGGAGTTGGAGAACGTCCGCCGCGTAGACCGGGGGCATGTACCTCGCGGATTCGGAATCATGCTCGCTTCCGCCACGTCCGCGGAAGTCGACTCCGATAACGCGCCACTCGCCCGCGAGCCGTTCCGCCAGATTCTCGAAATCGCGGGTGTTGCGGGTGAGGCCATGGAGGCACACCAGCGGCGGCCGATCCGCCGGTCCGGCATAATCGCGATAGTGCAGCTTCAGCCCATCGCGGCTCGTCCAGTACCGGTCTTCCCAAGAGGCCATTGCCGCTTTCCCCACCTGCTGAGCTCCCCTATCGCGGCCGGATGCCGCTCGCGCAATCCTATCGGCCGGAAGCGACGATTTTCGATCTCGGCGAGGGATTCTTCGACGCGGTCGAGGCGGCGAATTTTCCCGAATGCACGCCGCGCTTCCTCAATCGCCGTGCGGCCGGAACGGTCGGCCTCGGACCGCTCTCGGACGAAGAATGGGCGGCGCATTTCTGCCGCTTTGAGCCGCTACTCGACAATCTCAAGGAGCCGCTCGCGCTTCGCTACCACGGCCACCAGTTCCGTGTGTACAACCCGGACATTGGCGACGGCCGCGGCTTCCTCTTCGCCCAGCTCCGGGACGACCGCGACCGATTGCTGGACCTCGGGACCAAGGGCTCGGGCCAGACTCCTTACAGCCGCAGCGCCGATGGCCGCCTAACCCTGAAGGGCGGGGTGCGCGAAGTGCTCGCGACCGAGATGCTTGAGGCGCTCGGCGTCAACACGTCGAAGAGCTTCGCCTTGTTCGAGACCGGCGAGGAACTGGTTCGCGGCGACGAGCCGTCGCCGACCCGCTCGGCCGTGCTGACCCGGCTCAGCCACGGTCACATCCGTATCGGCACATTCCAGCGGCAGGCCTTCTACAAGGACGCGGAGGCAATCAACCGCCTGGCTCGTTACTGTCTCCACCATCTCTACGGCGAGACACCGGGGGGCGACGACAGCGAAAACGCGCTTCGGCTCTTCGCTCTGGTTTCCGAGCGGACTGCCGAGCTTGCCGCGAGCTACATGGCCGCAGGGTTCGTCCACGGCGTGCTCAACAGCGACAATATCAGCATCACCGGCGAGAGCTTCGACTACGGTCCGTGGCGGTTCACGCCCTACTGGGACGGCGACTTTACCGCCGCCTATTTCGACCATTACGGGCTTTACGCCTTCGGGCGGCAGGCGGAGGCGATCCAGTGGGACCTGGCTCAGCTCGGCGGCTGCCTGTCGCTCGTGACCGAAACGCAGCCCCTTTCGGACGAGCTTTCGAAATGGGGCGACCGTTTCGACGAGGCCATTGTCGCAAGGCTGCTGTTGCGGCTCGGTGTCGCAGGGCGCGACGCAGAGTCGGATCACGAGCTCGCCCGCGCGTTCGTCGAAGCGCTGGCCACGAAAAGCGCGACGATCGACCGGATCTTCTTCGACTGGCGTGGCGGGCGAGATCCGGGTGCCGAGACATATCCCGGCAAATCCTTCCGAACCTTGGCGGCTCTTATCGCCGGACGCGAGCGAGCGCCGGCCCACCCATATTGGTCCGAGGCCGAACCATGTTCCATGCATATCGAAGAAGTGGAAGCCATCTGGGACGCCATTGCACAGCGCGACGACTGGTCGCCGTTCGAGGCAAAGATCGCCGCGATTCGCCGAATGGGCGAGGCTGTTACTGACGATGGATCAACCATAACTTGACCGGGAATGGCTCGCGTGGTGGAGCGCGGGGCAAATGTCCGAAAGCATCAAGTCAACCGAACCCTATAGCGGTGTAGAAGTCTGGTCCGGCGAGCCTGGGGACGCCACCGCCGAAGTCGCTGCGGCGCGCGCCGCTTTTCCCGGATGGGCGGACCATTCGGTCGCCTATCGCACCGAAGCGCTTCGCCGCTTCGCCAACGTTGTCCGCAAGAAGGAAAAGGAATTCGCGACCCTGATCTCCCGCGAGACGGGCAAGCCTTTCTGGGAAACGCTGACTGAAGTCGCCGCGGTCATCAACAAGGTCGAGATTTCGATCAACGCTCATGCCGAGCGGACGCCGAAGCGCACGATTGAGGCGGCGATGGGGAGCAAGGTCTCGGTCCGCCACAAGCCGCACGGCGTGCTGGCGGTGCTCGGACCGTACAATTTCCCGGCGCACCTCCCGAACGGGCACATCGTCCCTGCGCTGATCGCCGGCAACGCGGTGGTCTTCAAGCCGTCGGAGAAGACTCCGGCGACGGGCGAGTTCCTCGTGAAATGCTACCACGAGGCGGGCATTCCGGAAGGCGTCGTACGGCTCCTCATCGGCGGCCCGGACGAGGGCAAGGAGCTAGCTTCGCAGCCGGGCATCGACGGACTTCTCTTCACCGGTTCAGCCCGCGCGGGAAGCGCGCTTCACCGGCAGTTCGCCGAGGTCCCGCAGAAGATCCTCGCGCTTGAGCTTGGCGGCAACAACCCGCTCGTCATCTGGCATCCGAAGGATATCGAGGCCGCGGCGGCCATTGCCGTTCAGTCGGCTTACCTCAGCGCCGGCCAGCGGTGCACTGCCGCGAGGCGGCTCATCGTCGAGAACGGCAACGAAGGCTTGCTGATCGACGCCATGGCGATGATGATCGACCGGATCATCGTCGACGAGCCCTTCGCCGACCCGCAGCCCTTCATGGGACCGGTGATCGACAACGCCGCCGCCGACCATCTCCAGGAGCAGTGGGTCGAGTTGATGATGAAGGGCGGAAAGCCGCTTCGGAGGCTGGACCGGCCATTCGAGGATCGCCCGTATCTGACGCCCGCCCTCATCGACGTCACCGATGCCACGGAGCGCCCGGACGAGGAGATATTCGGCCCTGTCCTGCAGTTGATCCGGGTCGAGGATTTCGACGCCGCAATCGCCGAGGCGAACAACACGCGCTTCGGGCTTGCAGCGAGCCTAGTCGGAGGCACTCCGGAGGAGTTCGAGGTCTTCTGGAGCAACGTCCGCGCTGGCGTGATCAACTGGAACAGGCCGACCAACGGAGCGCCTTCAACTGCCCCGTTCGGCGGCGTGGGCATGTCAGGCAACCACCGCCCAAGCGCCTTCTACGCCGCCGATTATTGCGCCTATCCCGTCACCAGCGCACAGGCCGACCGCGTACGCGGCGGGATCACCCAGGGCCTGCGCGATCCGAACATGGTTGAGGGTTAAGCCAACTCCGTCATGCTGAACCTGTTTCGGCATCCATTTCGATAACGAGTTTCGCGGTGTCCAAATGGGTCCTGAAACAGGTTCAGGACGACGGTTAGGCCTTAATCTCTCTCGGCTTTCCGGCCTCATCCAGCGCGACGAAGGTGAACTCGCCCTCGGCGACGGGCACCTCCTCCTCGCTGTCGCGCTTGCGGGCGATGGCTTCCGCCTTCAGCCGGAGCGACGTGCGTACCTGCTTCAGAAGCTCGACGTAGACCGAAAGCTCGTCACCGACCGCCATCGCTCCCGGAAACTTGATCGAGTCCGCCGCCACCAGGATCGCCTTCCCGAGCGAATGCTTCGACGCGAACGACCCGCAGGCAAGCCCCATCTGCCCCATCAGCCATCCACCGAACACGCCGCCATAGGGATTGGTGTCCGAGGGCATCGCGGTCACGCGGATCAGCGGGACCCGCGCTTCAAGCATCAAGCCAGCATCCCCAGGGGGCTCTCGACCAGTTGCTTGAACGCCTTCATCAGGCGCGCTCCGTCGGCGCCGTCGATTGCGCGGTGGTCGAAGCTTCCGGTGGCGCTCATCACCGTCGCGATCTGCAGCGAGTCGTTGATCACGTAGGGCCGCTTCTCGCCGGCGCCGATAGCCATGATCATGGCCTGGGGCGGGTTGATGACGGCGTCGAACTGCCGGATGCCGTACATGCCCATGTTGGAGATGGACGCGGTGCCGCCCTGATATTCCTCCGGAGCAAGCTTGCCGTCGCGGGCGCGAGCGGCGAGGTCCTTCATCTCAGTCGCGATGGCCGAGACGGTCTTGCCGTCGGCGTTGGCGATGATCGGAGTAATCAAGCCTCCGGGGATCGAGACGGCGACCGAAATGTCGGCGCGGCTGTACTTGATGAGGTTGTCGCCAGCGAAGCTGACGTTGCACTCGGGCACCTGGATCAGCGCCATGGCCAACGCCTTGATCAGCAGGTCGTTGACGCTGAGCTTGACGCCCCGGCTCTCGAGCCCGGCGTTGAGCTCGCTGCGGAGCTTCAGCAGCGCATCGAGCTGGATGTCGACCGTGAGATAGATGTGCGGGATCGTCTGCTTCGCCTCGGTCAGGCGGCGGGCGATCGTCTTGCGCATGTTGGAGAGTTTGACGATTTCGTGCGGGATCTCGCCGGGCTCGACGGGCGCCGTGGCGACCGCAGGTGCGGCTTTCGGCGTCGTGGCCGGGGCAGCTTGCAGGTCCGCCTTGACGATGCGCCCGCCGGGTCCGCTGCCCTTCACGGCGGAAAGATCGATGCCTTTATCTTCCGCGATCCTGCGGGCGAGGGGCGAGGCCTTGATCCGCGTTCCCTCTCCCTTCGAGGGAGAGGGCGACTCAGGCGCAGGCTGAGCGGGGTGAGGGCCTGTCGCTTTTGGGGCTGGGGCGGCCGGCGCCTTCTTCTCGTCCTCCGCTCCCTTTCCTTCGGCTGCTTTCGCAGCCTTTCCCTCTTCCGCACGCGCTGGAGAGGGTTTTCCGGTGGCCGCTGCGGCCTTCACGTCCTCCCCTTCCCCCGCAAGGATCGCTATCGGCTGGCCGACCTTCACTCCATCCGTTCCTTCGGGAACCAGAATCTTCGCGATCTTGCCTTCGTCGACCGCCTCGAACTCCATCGTGGCCTTGTCGGTCTCGATCTCGGCGAGGATGTCGCCGCTCGACACGTCGTCGCCTTCCTTGACGAGCCACTTGGCGAGCGTCCCTTCCTCCATGGTGGGAGAGAGGGCGGGCATCTTGAGCTCGATCGGCATGATAGTCCTCTTACGCGCAGGCAGCGGCACAAAGCCAATGCGGCGGTCAGGGTCAAGTCCGCGACCGATGCAGCGCTCGGCGCTTGCGATTAACTCTCGTTTAAAGCAGCGTCGCGCCGATGGCAGGGGGGAATCGCCACGTCCGCACCTATCTGGTCGTCATCGACGATAGCGCGGAGGCGCGCGTGGCGCTCCGCTTCTCCGCCCGGCGAGCCGCGAAAACCAAGGGAAATGTGGAGGTCCTAGCAGTCGTCCAGCCACAGGATTTCGTCCAGTGGGGCGGCGTCCAGGCGGCCATCGAGGAGGAACAGAAGCTTCGAATCGAAGGCGTCGTCAGCTCCGCCGTCGGCGAAATCTTCGACGAGGCTGGGATCAAGCCGGCCATCGTGCTTCGACAGGGCGACCCGGTGAAGGTTGTCCGCGACTATCTCGCCGACCGCCACGACATTGCAGCGCTGGTGCTCGGCGCGGCGCCTTCGGGCGATCCCGGGCCATTGGTCGCGCACTTCACCGGCAGGGACGCCGGGACGCTCGATTGCCCGGTGATGATCATACCCGGATCGCTGACCGACGAGAGGCTGGAGCAACTTTCATAGTCGTCATCCCGGCCTTGAGCCGGGATCCGCCTTTTCCTGCGGCAATGGAAAGAAGGCAGGCCCCGGAAAGTCCGGGGTGACGGCATCGCTGTTGCCGCCCTCCCTCGCCCCCGCTAACCGCGCTTGGGCATGAGCGAGCTTCCGAAAACCTTCGATCCGGCCGCGATCGAGCAGCGCTGGTACGAGCATTGGGAAAGCCGCGGGCTGTTCCGGCCGGAGCGCGGCGATGCCGAGCCGTGGACGATCGTCATGCCGCCGCCCAACGTCACCGGCTCGCTCCACATCGGCCACGCGCTCGACAACACGCTGCAGGACGTGCTCACGCGCCGCGAGCGGATGCGGGGCAAGGACGCGCTCTGGGTGGTCGGCACCGACCATGCCGGGATCGCGACTCAGATGGTCGTCGAGCGCAACCTCGCGAGCCAGGGCATCAAGCGCACGGACATCGGCCGCGACCCGTTCCTCGAGCATGTGTGGGATTGGAAGGCGCAGTCGGGCGGAGCGATCACGCGTCAGCTACGCCGCCTCGGAGCCTCCTGCGACTGGAGCCACGAACGCTTCACGATGGACGAGGGCTTCAGCCGCGCCGTCACCCATGTCTTCGTCGAGCTATACAAGAGAGGCCTCGCCTATCGCGACAAGCGCCTCGTCAACTGGGACCCGAAGTTCCAGAGCGCGATCAGCGACCTCGAGGTCGAGACCAGGGACGTCCAGGGCAAGTTCTGGACCCTGAGCTATCCGCTCGAGGATGGATCGGGCGCGATCAAGGTGGCGACGACGCGGCCTGAGACGATGCTGGCCGACATGGCGGTCGCGGTGCATCCCGACGACAAGCGATACAAGGCGCTGATCGGCAGGAAGGTGAAGCATCCGATCACCGGCCGGCTGATTCCGATCGTCGCCGATGAACATGCCGATCCCGAGCTTGGGTCAGGCGCGGTGAAGATCACCCCTGGCCATGACTTTAACGATTTCGAGGTCGGCAAGCGCGCCGGTTTCGCGCCCGCGGACATGCTCAACATGTTCGATGCTCAGGCGATGGTGGTGCAGACCCGGGACGGGCTGATCCCCGAGGAGTTGCTCGGCCTCAGCCGCGAAGACGCGCGCAAGGCCGTGGTCTCGAAGTTGGAGGGCGAGGG
Organism: Pseudomonadota bacterium; assembly: GCA_046733255.1. Taxonomy (GTDB): domain Bacteria; phylum Pseudomonadota; class Alphaproteobacteria; order Sphingomonadales; family Sphingomonadaceae; genus Sphingomicrobium. The sequence goes on along the minus strand of JBKPOU010000016.1, from coordinate 9,984 downwards.
TGCGCTCGCCTCGGTCGAGGACCGGGTGATTCCGACGCCCTATGGCGACCGCTCTGGCATCGTGATCGAGCCGTGGCTCACCGACCAATGGTATGTCGACGCCGCCAAGCTGGTCGGCCCGGTTCTGGAAGCGACGCGAGCCGGGGAGATCAAAATCGTCCCCGGAAGCTGGAAAAAGACCTGGTTCAACTGGCTCGAGAATATCCAGCCTTGGTGCGTCTCGCGCCAGCTCTGGTGGGGGCACCGGATTCCGGCGTGGTACGACGGTGACGGCCGGGTCTATGTCGCCGAGACCGAAGCAGAAGCCTGCCAGCAAGCGGGCAACAAGCCGCTTCGCCAGGATGAGGACGTCCTCGACACGTGGTTTTCCTCAGCTTTGTGGCCGTTCGCCACGCTCGGCTGGCCGGAGGAGACCGACGACCTCAAGCGCCATTACCCGAACGACGTCCTCATCTCCGGCTTCGACATCCTGTTCTTCTGGGACGCGCGGATGGCGATGCAGGGGATCGAGTTCATGGGCGAGGCGCCGTGGAAGACGCTCTATCTCCACGGCCTCGTCCGCGACGCGCAGGGCGCCAAGATGTCCAAGTCGAAGGGCAATACCGTCGACCCGCTGGGCCTGATCGACAAGTACGGTGCCGACGCGCTGCGATTCACGCTGGCGGCGATGGAAAGCCAGGGGCGCGACATCAAGCTCGATGAGAAGCGCGTCGAGGGTTACCGCAACTTCGCGACCAAGCTGTGGAACGCGGCGCGCTTCCTGCAGATGAACGGCGTCGCCGCGAGCGACAGCATCGCCGCGCCCCAGGCGCATCTTCCGGTCAACCGCTGGATCATCGGCGAGGTCGTCGAGACTCTGGCGAAGCTCGACCGCGCCTTCGACGAGCTTCGCTTCGACGACATGGCCGACGCCATCTACCACTTCGTCTGGGGCACCTTCTGCGACTGGTACGTCGAGTTGGTGAAGGGCGCGTTCGACGACGAGACGAAGCGCGTCGCGGCTTGGGCGTTCGACCAGATCCTCGTTATGCTCCACCCACTCATGCCCTTCATCACCGAAGAGCTGTGGCACGCGATGGGCGAGCGGCCGTACGATCTCATTGTCGCGAAGTGGCCAGTGCCGGCAGCGAAGGTCGAGCGCGAGGCCAAGGCCGCGATGGAATGGCTGATCGAACTGGTCAGCCAGATCCGGTCCGCCCGGACGGAGCTCAACGTTCCGCCGTCGGCTAAGCTTCACCTCTTCGCCGGTAGTCCCGCCGACGAGATCGTCGACAGGCTCGATCGCCAGCATGGAATGATCTCGCGCCTCGCCCGCCTGGACTCGATCCAGTTTTCGTCCTTCGAGGGAACGGGCGCGGCCCAGGTCGTCGTCGGCGAGACGAGCTATTCGCTTCCGCTGGAAGGGATCATCGATCTCGAAGCGGAAAAGGCGCGGCTCGCCAAGGCGGCCGCCGCTGCCGAAAAGGAGCGCGACTCCCTCGCCGGCCGCCTCACCAACGCCAATTTCGTCGAGCGGGCCAAGCCGGAAGCGGTGGAGAAGGCCCGTTCCGACCATGCCGAAAAATCCGCCGAGGCCGAACGCTATCGCGCCGCGTTGGAGCGGCTGGGGTAGTTGTTCCCCGGCGAAGGCCGGGGCCCATGGACCCGGCCTGCGCCGGGGGTACGGTGAGGAGAGGTGATGGCAGACGCTGAAGCACGACCTGGGCCGCCCCGGCGGGGCAACCTCACGGAAGGCGCAATTGCCCCGACCTTGCTCGCCTTCGCTTTGCCAACGCTCGCGTCCTCCATCGTCCAGTCGCTGAACGGCACGATCAACTCCATCTGGGTCGGCCGGTTCATCGGTGAGAATGCGCTGGCCGCGACATCGAACGCGAACATGGTCATGTTCCTGCTGATCTCGTTCGTCTTCGGCTTCGGAATGGCGGCGACGATCCTCATCGGGCAGGCGTTCGGCCGAAAGGACCTGGACGAGGCCAGGCGGGTGGTCGGAACGACCGCGGGGACTTTCCTCCTGATTAGTATTGGGACCGCCACCGCCGGCTGGTTCCTGTGCCCGGCAATCCTGCACCTCTTGGCGACGCCCCCGGCGGCGACTCCGCTGGCTCTCGCCTATCTGAGAGTCATCTTCCTCGCGATGCCGGCGCTGCTCCTCCTGACGATGTTGATGATGAGCCTTCGGGGCGCCGGAGACAGCCTCACGCCCTTATGGTTCATGCTCGTGGCAGTGATCCTCGACAGCGGGCTCAACCCCGTCTTCATCCTCGGGCTTGGACCGGCCCCGAAAATGGGTATCGCCGGGTCCGCGACGGCGACCCTGATAGCCAATTACACGGCACTCGTTGGCCTGCTCGGCTACATCTACCTGAAGGACCTGCCGCTGCGCCTTCGCGGCAATGAATTCCGCTATTTGTGGTGCGACCTCGCGATCCTGAAGACGATCGTCATCAAGGGATTTCCGATGGGTATCCAGATGATCGTCATCTCGCTGTCCGCGCTCGCGCTCGTCGGCCTGGTCAATGGACATGGAGTGGACACGGCGGCCGCCTTTGGCGTTGCGATGCAGCTTTGGACCTATGTCCAGATGCCGGCGATGGCACTCGGAGCGGCAGTCAGCGCGATGGCCGCGCAGAATATCGGGGCCGGCCTGTGGGACCGGGTCAGCGCGATCACGCGGTCGGGAATCGCCTTCTCGGTTGCGATCACCGCGGTCCTGGTGGTGCTCATGACCCTTTCCGACCGCTCGGTAATGGCGCTGTTCATGGGCGGCGACAGCCCCGCGCTTCCGATCGCCCGGCATATCCACCTCATCGCCACCTGGAACTTCGTCCTGTTCGGGGTGACGATGGTGCTGTTCGCAACGGTCCGGGCGAATGGGGCCGTATGGGCTCCATTGATTATCCTCTGCATCGGGCTCCTGCCGGTGCGGTTCGGCTTCATCCTTGGGACCGACCAGTGGCTCGGCGGCGATGCGATCTGGTGGAGCTTTCCGGTCACCTCGTTCGTCAACCTGGCGCTTGCGGCGGGATTCTATTTGCAAGGGGGCTGGAAGAAAGCCCGGATGCAGTTCGGAGCGCCGATCGCCGAAGAGGAATGCATCGAGGAAGCCCTCGGCACGCGCGAGCCGGGCGGGGCGCTCAAGCCCGCGGGCTAGGGATCGCGACGTCGACCGCCTTGGCCGCGACGCTCACTTCGATCGGCGTCTTCGTTGACAGCTCTCCGTCGATCGTGACGTCCATGACCGGGTCGGTTTCGATCCGCAGCTTTCTGCCGCGGAACTCGATCCGGCCTTCGGCGCGGTTACGCAGCCGCAGGGCGCTCGAAATCCAGCTTCCGACGAGGTTCCGGCGAGTCTTGGTCGCGACGACGTCGACGATGATCTCGCCGCTGCCGAGCTCGGCGTCTTCCACCAGCTCGACACCGCCGAAATAACCGCCGTTGGCGATGCGGACTTCGCTCGCCCAAACCTCGCTTCGGGCCTTGCCGTCGTCGATCATGACCCTGAAGGGCTTGAAGCCCGCCGCGACCCTTGCAGCCCAAAGCAGGTAGCCGACGCGTCCCAGCACTCGCTTCAACCCATGCGGTACCGACCTCGCGATCATCGGCGACAGCCCGATGGCTGCGCTGTTCCCGAAATAGTCGCCGTTGATGGAGCCGAGGTCGATGCGCCTCCGGACGCCGCTCGCGACGACCGCCACCGCCTCTTCGAGAGTCAGCGGCAACCCCAGTGCCCGGGCGAAGCTGTTCGCCGTCCCCAAAGGAAGGACGGCGAAGACCGTATCCTTGTCCTTGAAGAAGTCGATCGCGGTGGACAGCGTACCGTCGCCTCCGCCGACAATGACCATCGGCGCCTTCCTGACCGCCGCCTTCACAGCGTCCTTCAGCCGGTGTGGGCTTTTGATCGCCCGCGCGTCGAGGAGCTCGACGCCCGCATCCTCAAGTAGCGTCTCTGCCTTGTCGAACGCGTCCGCGCCGCTCCGGCTCTTGGCGTTGACGATGAGGATCGCCTTTCGAGGCAGGGTTCTATCTTTCGTCACCTCCGCGTAAGCGGAAGCCCATCAACTAGGTTCCCGCATGCGCGGGAATGACGATATGGGGCCGCGGATGCCAGCTTCCTTTCCAGCACTTCGAATGCGGCGCGGCCGCACCTCGCCGTGGATGCGGGCGATGCTCGCCGAGACCCGGCTCCACCCGAGCGATTTTATCTGGCCATTGTTCGTCTGCGCGGGCCACGATTGCGAAGAGCCGATCCAGGCGCTTCCAGGAGTCAGCCGCTGGTCGATCGACCGGCTCGCCAGCAAGGCGCGGGAAGCGGCAAGCCTCGGGATCCCGTGCATCGCTTTGTTCCCTAACACGCCGAACGAGCTTCGCACCGACGACGCCCGCGAGGCGCTCAACCCGGACAATTTGATCTGCCAGGCGGCCAAGGCCATCAAGGATGCCGTGCCTGAGATCGGTGTCCTGACCGATGTCGCACTGGATCCCTATACGAGCCACGGCCATGACGGGATCGTCGATGCTTCGGGCCGCGTACTCAACGACGAAACGGTAAAAGTCCTCGTCGAGCAGGCGCTCGTGCAGGTGGAGGCGGGGGCCGATATCGTCGCGCCTTCGGACATGATGGACGGTCGAGTCGGTGCGATCAGGGCTGCGCTGGAAGGCGCCGGGCGGGTCGACACTGCGATCATGGCCTATGCGGCCAAATATGCGTCGGCGTTCTACGGCCCGTTCCGCGAGGCGGTCGGATCGCTCGGGCGGCTGAAGGGCGACAAGCGCGGCTACCAGATGGACCCGGCGAACAGCGACGAGGCACTGCGCGAAGTCGAGCTCGATCTCGCCGAAGGTGCCGACATGGTGATGGTGAAGCCGGGCCTCCCGTATCTCGACGTGATCCGGCGCGTGCGGGATACCTTCCAGGTCCCGACCTTCGCCTATCAGGTGTCCGGCGAGTATGCGATGATCGAGCACGCAGCGGCGGCCGGAGCGGGCGACCGCGACGCGCTGATCCTCGAGACCCTCCTTTCGTTCAAGCGTGCTGGAGCCGCGGGAGTGCTGACCTACCACGCCGTGGATGCTGCGCGGCTGATCACGGAATGATCGAGACGGAGCGGCTGCTCGTCCGCCCGTGGCGCGGCGGCGATCGTGATGACTATCTCGAAAGCTGCAACAGCGAAGCCGTTACGGTTCACCTCGGCGGTCCGCAAAGCATCGAGGATATCGACGCTTCGCTCGAGCGAGTGCGCATCAGCCAGGCCGAGCATGGCTTCTGCTTCTGGGCAGTCGAACGCAAGGCGGACGGCAAGTTCCTCGGCTGCTGCGGACTCAAGGTAACTGCCGACCCGGCATTCCCCTTCGATGGCGACATCGAGATCGGCTGGAGGTTCCGCGAGGACGCCTGGGGGCAGGGTTATGCCTTCGAGGCCGCCCGAGCCTGTCTCGACTGGGCGTGGGCCAATCTCGACGTGCCGAGGATCGTCTCGATGACGGTGCCGGCGAACAGGCCGAGCTGGCGGTTGATGGAACGGCTGGGAATGGAGCGGCGGCCCGACCTGGATTTCGCGCACCCGGCATTCGCTGCGGATCACCCGTTAAGCGTGCACATCACCTACGTCGCTTATCGGCCCTAGTTGCCCACGCGGGCCTGGATCCCGTCGATGGCGGAGGCCTCGCGCTCGTCGATTTCGGCGACTCGAGCGGCGGCGGACTGGATCGCCTCCAGGTCGGCGGCGCCGATTCCGCCCAGCTTCTGGATTCTCTGTGCGCTCAGCGAGTCGATCTCGGCCGCCGCTCGTGTGACCGGCGCTCTCGCGGCGACGGCGGACGAAAGCGCCTGCTGAGCGACGATCCAGCTTTCGCTTCCTTTTTCGCCCGCGGCCTCAGCGAGCCGGCGCGCATTTTCGGCAAGTGGGCGAAATGCCTCGTCACCTGTGCTCGCCTGCACGACGAGACTGTCGAGCTGGGAGACGAGACCTTTCGTAGTCTGTGCCTGGACGGCCGGCTCCGGCACCGGCACCCGCGGATCGATGGCTTCTGCCGCCCGGGGAGCAAGCGACGGTTCGCCCATCGGCGCTGAGCAGGCCGCCAGCAAAGACACGAGAAGGACTGCAATGCCTCGCATAGGCGCGTGTCTAGGAAGCGGCGCGGCACCGCGCAATCTGCAAGTCTGGTCGAGGACGCATCTGGTCAGCGCATGCTTGCATCGGTGCCAATAGAGGCGCAGCCTCAAATGCAATCGGGGGCGCGACGTGGCGAAGCTCTTCCTCAGCTATTCGCGGAAAGATGACGCGAGGGCGCGACGCTTCACCGACTGGCTGGAGCACGAGGGCCATGACGTCTGGCGTGACGAAGACGACATTGGCGGCGGAGCGAGCTTCTCATCCGAAATCGAGAAGGCGCTCGAGAATAGCGCCGCCGTTCTCGTGCTATGGTCGGCGGTCTCCGTGCAATCGGGATGGGTTCGGGACGAAGCCGCCTATGGCCGTGATGCCGGCAAGCTGATTCCACTCTCTCTCGACGGCATTGGGCCGCCTCTCGGCTTTCGGCAGTATCAATCGATCGACCTTTCGAAGTGGAAGGGTCGTGGCGACCCGTTGGCCGCCGAGCGCATCAGGAGTGCGATTGCTCGGCATGCCGAGGGTTCAAGTCCGAATCCGACTGAACCGGATAGGACCCGCGCCAAATCATTGCCGGCGATCCCACGCGCTCTTCTCGCAAGTGGCATTCTTGTGCTCATCGGCGTTGCCCTTCTGAGCCTTTTCCTTTGGAGGAATTGGACAGGAGAAAAGGGGATCACGATTGTGGTTTCGGCGTCTCCGAATTCTCCGGATCGTGCCACGGCTGCCGATTACGCGAACGTCGCAGCCGCGGACATGGCTGCGTTTCTGCCGACGCGCTTCGATGGTGCGAAAGTCATCGCGCCAGGGAATGCAAACGCTCGAGGCTTTCACATCGACGTCGCAGTCAACCGGCGCGGGCAAGCTGCCGATGCAAGCCTGACCCTGTCCGACCGCGACGGTCGAACCATCCTGTGGTCAAAGAGCTGGAACGTCCCTGACATATCCGCCACCGACCTCAGGCAGGACGTTTCACGATTTGCCTCACGGGCAGCGCTCTGCCTGACGGATGCGGAAGGCGGCAGCGTACGGCTCACTCGTCCTGCGTTTGAAGTTTTCGTCAGCGGCTGTGTCGCGATGATCGATTCCACGTGGTCGACTGCCCAGCTTTCCTCAACATTCGAACGCGTCGTGGCGGTGGCGCCCGACTTTCCGCCAGCTTGGGCAGATGTGGCACTTCTCCGATCCTTTACTGCCCAGGAATCGTCAGGGCCCGCCCATGCTGCAGCCGTGAAAAAAGCCCGAGAGGCGATCGCCACGGCGCGGAGGCTCAACCCTCACAGCGGCATCGCATATCTGGCCGAGTCGACGCTTGAGGACGACCGCGTCGATAGCCTTGCACTTCTCGACAAAGGGGCCGACGTCGAGCCGACAAACGCGTTTGTTCAGTCAGACCGATCCGAGGCGCTCGCGTCGGTGGGCCGCATGACCGAATCTGTGCAGGCGGCAAAGCGTGCGGTCGAGCTTGACCCGCTCTCGCCGTACACGCGGTCGATTTACATCCGCGCGCTGACGTATGCCGGACAGTTTTCGCGAGCGCAGGCCGACATCATTGATGCTCGAAAGAAATGGCCGAACGATTCCGATATCGAATTGGCCGAATTCAGCTTTTATTATCGCTACGGCGATCCTCACATGGCGGAACAGTTTATGCCGCGCGTATTGGATTATAGCGATGCGCAAATGGAGCCGTACCGAAAACTTCTCGCCGCAAGGGTCGAACCAAGCGCGACCAATGTGAAAGCTGCAATCGACGCCATCAGGGCGCAGAGTCGAAAAGATCCTGACAATCAAACTAAGCAACTTCTTGCTCTTGGCACTTTCGGAAAGTTCGACGAGGCTTACCAACTACTGTCGGATCCAGGCTTTCAGCGGTCTGTCGACCCCCACATATTGTTCCGGCCCGAATTCGCGCCGATCAGAGCAGACCCGCGATTCATGAGCGTGGCGGCGCGGGCGGGATTGGTGCGCTTCTGGCGCAAGAGCGGGAAATGGCCGGATTTCTGCAGCAGCGAACAGCTGAAGTACGACTGCAAGACGGAAGCAGCGAAATATCCCAACTGAGCTGTTGCCGCTTGGCGGCCGATGCCGCGAAAGCGTCAGATAAGCTGAGCCCGGCAGGAAATGGCGCGCCCGGAAGGATTCGAACCTCCGGCCCCCAGATTCGTAGTCTGGTGCTCTATCCAGCTGAGCTACGGGCGCGCACGCCTCGAAGGCGCGGGAGGGCGCCACATAGGATCAGCGTCGAAGGGAAGCAACCCTGCTTGGGCTGCGGGAGTGGGAGCCGGAAAGGTGGTCAGGCTATTGCGGTGGTGGCAGTGGCCGGGCTGGTCGCTACCGACGCCCGCTGAGCAAAATCTTCCGCCAGTTTGCTGTGCCAGGCTTTCGCTGCTTCGGTGACTGCCCGCTGTGCGGCGATCCGCTCCTCGAATGCCCGCCGGCGGTAATAGCGCTCGTTTGACTCCATCTTACGCACCCCCTGGTCCGAATCGACGATGCGCGCGAACTCCTAAGAGGTGGTTAATATCCACAGCCGTCCCGCGCCGGCACAGTCCGGACCTTGGCGGATGACATTTGCAGGTGGGCGGCAGACACTAGCTGAAACCTATCGAATCTCCGCTCGTTGAGTCGCAAAAGCCGAAAGGAAACAGCCCGTGCTTAGTTCGACCTACCATAGCCGGGGGCAGTATGATCCGAACGCGCGCGGCTACCACGCCGCTTACCGCGAAGGTGAAGTCAACCATTGCCCCGGATGCGGCCGAAGTCACTGGATTATCGGACGCCTTAGCGCCGAGTGCGCATTTTGCTCGACCGCCCTCCCGCTTACGGAAAGCCATCATCACGGTCAGACCGCGACTGTGATTCGCCGTTCGTGGCCGGCCTATCCGACGCTGGACGCAGCCTAGCTGATCTAGCCGGTTCGCAGCGTCGCGGCTGCGTTGTATAAAGGCGGGATGAGACACGCCCTCGTACTCGCAGTCGCCGCGCTTGCGGTCGCAGCTCCGGTGCCGGCGGCGGCGCAAGCTGCGAACTTCACGCTGATCAACAATACCGACATCGACTTCAGCGCGCTGAAGGTCAGGCGCTACGGGACCGATCAGTGGCTACCGCTCGTCGTCACGCCCGTCCCCGTCGCCAAGTCAGGCGGACACGGGGCGGTGGATTTCAATAATCCGGATTGTGCGTTCGATCTTCAGGCGGCGCTGCCCGATGGGAAGCTGGTCGTCTGGTCGGGCGTGAATCTGTGCGAAGCCAGGGTCGTGACTCTGAACCGGAACGCACGCGGAGACCTATGGGTCGACTATCGCTGATCGCGGGAGCGCCCGCCGCAGCGGGAACCGCTTTCGGGATCGAGTCGAGAAGCTTCGCGCCGGCGATGAACACGACGCCGGTACAAGCCGCCGCCAGCAGCCAGCCGCCGAACCCGGGATATTGCGCGAGGTAGTGCTGGCCGCGTTCGACCGACCCGAGCGCGATGACGTAGATCACGAGCCACGCCTCGAAGCGGGACTTGATGGTGAATAACCGTCCGATCTTCTTCAACATCGCCATTCGTTAACACTCAACGACTCTGGCGCGGATTTGAGCCGTTTAAGTCCTAAGGGACAAGGTTAAAGTGAAGGTAACACTTGGTGGCGCGTCCCGTATCGGGATTCCGGCTCAGTCGAGCTCGGAGAGATCGAGCGCCTCCAGGAGGTTCGTTCGGGCGGCTTCGATCGAACCGACCAGGTCCGGGTCCTGAAGCTCGCCACGGTGGATTTCGTCGGGCCAATCGCGGGCGACGACCGCCGCGATCCGGTCGAGCTTTGCGTCGTCAACCAGGAACCGCGGGTCCACCGTCGTCGGGTTGGCGGCGACCCGCAGGCGAAGGCAG
>JBKPOU010000015.1:0-4689 GCA_046733255.1 Pseudomonadota bacterium | reverse complement strand
GGTACAATCTAGGCTGGCTGCAGAAACAGACGCGGCGATATCCCGACGCAATCCGGTCATATGGCGAAGCGCTGAAGCGCGGGGTTCGCGAGCCCGAGGAAGTGCATCTCAACCGGGCGGTGATTTTCTCGGACCACCTCGCGCGGCCGGACGAGGCCGAGGCTGAACTGAATGCGGCCTTGAGGCTCAATTCCGGCTACCTTCCGGCACTGCTCAACCTCGGCAACCTCAAGGAGGACCTCGGCGACCGCGCGGCGGCCGAAGAGGCATACCGGCGGGCCCTTGCCGTCGCCCCCGGAAACGCCCTTGCGCTCAGCAGGCTGGCAGGCGTGATCGCAGCCGGTTCGGAGGCCTCAGGCGCTTTCGCCGGCGAACTTCGCGATGCGCTCTCCCGCAACCCCGCTTCTGACGAGCGTGCGGACCTTGGTTTCGCTCTCGGGCGGTTGCTCGACGGCGAGGGGAAATATGGTGAGGCGTTCGCCGCTTATGAGGCAGCGAACCGGGCCAGCCGCGAAAGCTTCGGCCCGGCATTCCGCGGATACGACCGCGCCGCGCATGAGCGCTTCGTCGATCGGCTGATCGATTCGTTCCGGGAACGCGCGGCCCCTTCCAACCGCGTATCCCCGGCCATTTTCATCGCCGGCTTGTTCCGTTCAGGCTCGACGCTGGTCGAGCAGATCCTGGCCGGTCACAGCCGGATCGCGTCCGGCGGCGAGCTCGACCTGATCCCGGCGCTGCTTTCGACCGTTGAATCCTATCCCGAGGCGGTCACTTCGGCGGACCAGGGGACGATCGATTCGTGGCGGGACTTCTATCTGGAAGGCCTTCGGCCGTTCACTCGCAAGGGCGCGCTGGTCACCGACAAAAGGCCCGACAATTTCCTCCACATCGGCTTCATCAAGACGCTTTTCCCGGACGCGAAGATCGTCCACACCCGGCGCAACCGGCTCGACAATTTGCTGTCGCTATATTTCCTGCACCTGGGGTCGGGGATGCCCTACGCGCTAGACCTCGCCGACGCCGCCCACTGGCATGGCGAGTATGAGCGGCTGATGGCGCACTGGAAACGTCTCTATCCCGACGATATTTTCGAGGTCGATTACGACACGCTGGTCCGCGACCCGGAGCCGCGCGTCCGCGAGCTTCTGAGCTTCCTGCGACTCGATTGGGAGGATTCCGTCCTCGAATTCAACAGCCGCAGGGGCGCGGTTAAAACCGCAAGCGTCTGGCAGGTGCGCGAACCGCTCCACGCCCGGTCGAGCGGACGATGGCGGAATTACGAATCTCAACTCAAAGCCGCGTTCGGGCCGCTCGGGGCGGGAGGCTGATCAGCCCCCGGAGCTCGGCGCTCTAGCGCCCTGCTGGACGCGCTCGGTTTCGACCCGGTCTTCGGCCGCCCGGTCCTGCCATTCCTTGACCGTCAGGCAGACCTTCTTGGCGCCGAGGCGAGAGCCGATTTGCTCCTGCTTCTTGCAGACGATCCTGTTCACTTCAGCCTTGTCAGTCGACACGACGATCGGCTGCGACTGTGCCGGAGTCACCGGATCCTGGGCGGCCGCGGGCGCTGCGGCGATCAGCAGCACGCTCGCAACACAAGCAAACTTCAACATTTCCACCTCACTTTCGCGAACCAGTTTAAGTCGAATCGACGAGTCGGGCAAATCAGCAGGGTCAAAGCAAGCGGGCCTCGCCTCACTCGCCGATCAATGGGGCGGGCCGTCCCAGACCGTACCCGTGGGACAACCCACATCCGGATTACCGCACACGGTCGTGCCTGACTGAACGTCTTCCGTTTGATCCCGCCCTTCCCTCGCGCGGGCCGCCCACTCGGCAACGGTCAGGCAAATCTTCTTGGCCCCAAGGCGAGAGCCGATCCTTTCCTCCTTTTGGCAGACGATCTTGTTGGGATCATTCTTGGAGTCAGCGGATGAGTCTGCCCGATAGGGAGTCGTAGGCTGCGCATACGCGCTGGTCGCGAGAAGCGATGCGGCAAGTGCCAATTTCCTGAGAATCACTTGCAGATTCCTTTCGTCACTCTAGCCGCCGCTCGGACAGGGCGGATTGGAGCACACCCGCGCGCCGCTTTGAACGTGCTCCGTCTGGTCCCGGTCGTCAGTCTTGCGCGCCTCCCACTCGGCAACCGTCAGGCACACTTTCTTGGCGCCCAAGCGAGTGCCGATAGTTTCTTCCTTCTGGCAGACGATCCTGTTGGGATTGCCCTTGATGTGGGAAGGATTGGCCGTCCGGTAGGATGTGACGATCTGTGCCGGCGCGGCGGTAGAGAAAAGCAATGCGATGACGGAGAGGCTCTTGAGCATGGCGACCTCCTCGCAAGATCATAACACATATTGCTGATCGGCTGAAAACCGGCGGATTACCGCTTCTGCGGAACAGCGACGTCGAACGCGACCGTGATCCGCTCGCCTTCGCCGAACGGTCGGGTGCCGTGCCACATGTAAGAAGGGAAGAGCGCGAGGCGTCCCGGCTTCGGCTCGATCGTGCGGAATGGCGGAAGGTCGAGTTGAAATGTCGGCGACGTCGGATCGCCTAGCGTCAGGTACCCGGATTGCTCGCGGCCAAGATCCTCGGGAAGTACGATATAAAGAGCGGAGCTAATCCATCCGGCAGGATGGACATGATTGGCGTGAAAACCGCCGCTCTTCAGCCACACTGACCACGCGCCCGAAAAGCTGATCGGCTCTCGCGGCGGCCCGAGCAGGGGATGTCTCCGATCGTGCTCCGGAAATTTCGCGACATGGTCGGCAACGGTTGCCCGGATTGCCTCCCTCAGCTGCACGAGCACGGGATCGACATGCATGAAGATGTCGCCTTCGGTCTGAGTACCGCCGCGAAGCGACTGCTCAAGAGGCTGTCCGTTCAGCGTGTGCAACCCGCGGAGCTTGTCCGCGAGAAGATCCAGCGGCGGAAGGCGGTCGGCGATGTCGTAAACGCCGACGAATGCCTCGTTACCCTCGAGCCAGTTCCATCGAGGATCGTCGAGCATCCGCCACGCAATTGAGGCGTAGGGCCAGAACATGAACGCCTCCGGCCGAGCGCCCCACTTCGAGATGATCGAGTCCGCCTCGGCAGGCTTTCCCCAGCGCAGATAGTGCCGCACGCGGCGCACCTGCAGTGTCGCATCCTCCAGTTCGGCCAAGGGCTCGAACAGTGCTTCGGCGCTCTCGAAGTCGCCGGTCTCGGCGCTGACGACAGCCTCGTTCACGGCAAAGACCAAATCGTCTCCCGCGGCCGAGCGCCCCTCGGCGATCACGCGGCGAGCCTCATCCCATTGCTCGGCGTGGATGAGCGTAACCAGCCACTCCCTCCACAAGCCAATGTTTCTCGGCATCGCAGCGGCCGCGGGCGCGAAACTTCGTGCAAATCCCTGCCGCTCTCCCTGCGCCCACCGAAGCTTCGCGAGAAGTGCGTGACCCTGGACCCAATGCGGAGAGCGCGAAAGGATTCGCTCGAGGCCCGAGATGGCTGAATTCGCCTCGCCTTCGGCGGTGAAGGCGGAGGTCATCCCCGCAAGCACTTCGGTGTCGGCGGGGGCCAGTCTTATCGCATTGCCATAGGCTTCGAGGCTCGGCAGGCCGGCCTCGAACAAGGTCCGGGCGAGCGCATGCGCGATTTTCGGAGAAGCGGGAGCCAGCTTAGCCGCTGCCCGAAGCGATCCAATCGCTTCGTCACGCCTCTCCATTTGCCTCAGAAGCAGTCCGTGGAGGTGCCACAGGCCGTGGTTGCGAGTGCCGCCTGCTATGAACGGCGAGAGCAGCGAAAGCCCGCGCTCGCAATCGCCACTGGCCAGGGCTTCCGCACCGGCATCGAAGGCTTCGCTTTCGTTCATTGATTTGTTGGCGGCGTCGACCATCTCGAAAACCTAGCCGCTGGCGAAACGCGGCGCATCCGTGAATTTTGACCTCGGCCCTTGGCTTGCGATGCCCGGTCAATAAGGTGCGTCCGAATGTCCGGCGTTTCTCCAATAGGCCAAAAGGCAATCGAGTTGGCACGTCGCGGCGACTTCGACGGTGCGCTAGAAGCCGCCAACGAGGGCATTTCGGCGAATCCTTCGGACGGCGGGCTGCGGTTCTTTGCGGGTATGCTGAATGTGCGCCGCTCAAACCTCCCGCAAGCGGCGGAGCATTTGCGCAAGGCGCTCGAGCTGGAACCGCGTGACGGAATGGTCCGCGCCGAGCTCGTGCGGGTGCTGGCTGCTCTGGGGGAGCTCGACGAGGCGGAAAGGCTTCTCTCGCACCCGGGAGTTCGACAGCGCGACCGCGGACGGCTTTCAGCGATCGTCGCCGCGCAGCGGGGCGATCATGCGCGCGCAATCGGCCTTTTGCGGGAAGCCGTGCGCGCCGAGCCGCGAGACTTCGAAAGCTGGGGCAATCTGGGCGTTTCGCTGCTTGCCGCGGGCGATTCGGCGGGCGCGGCTTCCGCTCTTGGGGAGGCTGTTCAGCTAAAGCCGAATCATTCGAGCTTTCGCGACAAATGGGCCGAGGCGGTCTCGCAAGCCGGGATCGCAGACCAGGAGCTGCCGAAACTCTACGGCGCGGCTGCAAGCGATCCAGGCGCGGTGCTGACGGCCGCTCGACTGGAGGATCTGGAGGGGCGGCCCGATCGCGCGGTCGAGGCCTTGCGGCGGCTGCTCGATAGCGAGCCCGGCAATGAGGCTGCTCTGGTCTCGCT
>JBKPOU010000014.1:0-43053 GCA_046733255.1 Pseudomonadota bacterium | reverse complement strand
GCGCAACTCTCGGATCGCGAGCTCTCGCGGCCGCATCGATCTGCTGGCACAGCGCGACCTTGTCCGCGAACGGCACTTCGATGAGGGGGTTTTCCGCGCAGTACATCGACTGGTTCGTGCGCGCCGGTGCGGGGGCCGCTGAGTCCTTCGCCGGATCGAGGAGCTTCAGGGTTGCCGCTGCCCGCTCGATGGCATCGGCACTGATGTCGTTGGCGTGCGCGAAAACGGTGGTCTCGCCGGTGACCCCGCGAAGGCCAAAGCCCGACGCGCTGTCGTAGCTGGCCGTCTTCAGCCGCCCGTCGTCGAACCCGAAGGCCTCGCTGACGCTATGTTCGAGGAAAAGCTCGCCGTCGTCGCAGGACGAAAGATGCCGGGCCGCGAGCTTTAGCGCATGGTCGGGATCGAGGGTCCGGTAGAGGAGCTGGCGCGGGTTCACGAAGGCGTGTCCGCCACTCCCCCCTCAAGGACAAAGCGCCGGTCGCAATAGCCGCACTCGACCCAACCGACCGCAGGGTCGATCCTCAAATAGACCCGCGGATGCCCCAGTTCCGGCGAGACCGCGCCCGATCCGTCGCAGGCGACCTGCACGGTCGAAACCTTGTACACTTCGGGCGGCGGCGGCGCTGTCATGCTGCAAGCACTTAAGGTCGAGGCGGAGCCGCGACAAGCGGCCGCTATTCTATTGATAGATGGCCGTCACCCAGAAGTCGGCGGTATAGGTGCCTTCGGGCTGGTTTGCGGCGATCTGGAGGGTGCCGCCGACGCCGACGAAGAAGGTCCTCGTGACGGGGTCGATCGTGCGCATTGGCGCGCCGTCCAGGGTGAGCCCAAGTACGGGAATCGTGTCGCCGGCGCCGCTGGTCAGCGAGACCGGCGGGCTAAGCGCGACCAGGACCTGCTGGCTTGGCGTGCCGGCGCCGCCGAAATAGGCGCGAAAGCCGGGATCGCTCGGTACACCGGTTACCCCGCCGAGGAAGCTTCGGGCCCCGGTCGATGCGTTGATAGTTACGGTGCCGGGCACCGGTGACGGGATGACCGATCCGAAGTCGAGATCGTCGAGCTTCGTTAGCGTCAATGGAACGAGGATAAGCGCCTGCCCGTCCGCCTGCGTCGCCGGGGTCGCCGCCAGGGCCGGTCCAGTCACAAAAGCCGCCGCGGCGATAACTGCCGCACACATGAATCGACCAAGACGCACCGAGACTTCCTTCACAACAAGGTTGCGATTGCGCTTACCCTTAGCCCGCGGCGCGTCACCGGCGATTGAAGAGGTAGGGTCAGTGGCGGCTTAACCAAGTCTGCAAAGGAACGGCGTTAAGTTCACGGATAGTGGACGGTTACGTCGAAGGTGCCGACATAGGTGCCGTCCCTCTGGTTCGCGGCGACCGCAAGTCGCGCCCCGACATTGAACGAGAAGGCCTCGTTCGCACCGATCTTGCGGTTGGTTGGTCCGTCGAGAGTCCAATTGGACACCGTCATCGTTTCGGTTCCCCCCGCCCGCGTCAGAGTGATCGGATTCTTCGGGAGGCGGATCTGATAGGGTGCGTTGCGGGACCCCGCGCCGAGGAAGACTCCGGGGGAGACGCCTCCGGGCACCGGAGTCACTCCGCCGGTCGTCGTCAGCGTGCCGGTGACGGGATCGATTGTCGCCGTGCCCGCCGTCGCCGACGCGATCAGCGTGCCGAAGTCCATGTTCGTCTTCCTGATCAGCGACAGCGGCTTGAGCACGATCGCGCTTCCGCTCGATTCCGTTGCCGGAGTGGCGGCGAGCAGCTGCGCAGGCGCCGCGACGAGCAGCGCCGATGCAATTGCGGCGGCGAGAATCGTGACCCGGTTCATTCGCCGCCGCGGTTAAAGGGTTAACGTCAAGATCACGCTGCCGCTTAGGGTTAATGCCGGCTTTACCCTGTCCTGCTTTCTTAGGGCCCGCCCGGCGGCTATGCGACAAGGCGATGACGACCGCAGACCCCGCAATCCGAATCGAATCGCTGAGCAAGACGTATGAGGGCGGCAAGCTCGCGCTCGACGAGGTCAGCTTCGGCGTGCCGCGCGGGCAGATCTTCGGCCTTCTCGGCCCCAATGGCGCGGGCAAGTCGACGCTGATCAACATCCTAGCCGGGCTGGTCACCAAGACCGGCGGGAAGGCCTGTATCTGGGGCTTCGACATCGACGAGCATCCCCGCAACGCCAAGCGCTCCATCGGCGTCGTCCCGCAGGAGATCATCTTCGATCCCTTTTTCACGCCTCGGGAAACGCTGGAAATCCAGGCGGGCCTGTACGGGATCGCGCCAGCCGACCGGCAGAGCGATGCGCTGCTTGCCGCAATGCACCTCACGGACAAGGCGAACGCCTATTCGCGGACCCTGTCAGGGGGCATGAAGCGGCGGCTGCTCGTCGCCAAGGCCATGGTGCACTCCCCGCCGATCCTGGTCCTCGATGAGCCGACGGCCGGCGTCGACGTCGAGCTTCGCCGCCAGCTTTGGGACTATGTGCGCTCGCTCAACGCGCAGGGCGTGACGGTCGTCCTGACGACTCATTATCTCGAGGAAGCCGAGGAGCTTTGCGACCGCATCGCAATCATCAACCACGGCAAGGTGATCGCCAACGAACCGACCCGTGACCTCCTCGCGAAGGCGCAGGAGAAAGCGGTCGTCGTCACCATCGACCGCGATCTGGACCATGTCCCCGCGAACAGCTGCTTCGACAATATCGTGCTCGTCGACGAGCGGACGCTGCAGATAACGTATCGCAAGGACCAGGTGAACGCCGGGCAGGTGCTCGGCGCGCTGACCGCCGACGGCCTTGGAATCGTCGACGTGTCGACGCGAGACCCTGATCTCGAGGACGTGTTCCTAAGCCTCGTGGCGGAAGGATGAGCGGTGATTTCGATGTCCTGATCGTCGGCTCCGGTGCAGCCGGTCTGACGGCTGCGCTCAACCTCGCCCCGGACAAGAAGGTCGGAGTGATCGCCAAGGGAGCGATCGGCGAAGGCGCGACCAATTGGGCCCAGGGCGGGATCGCCGCCGTCTTGGAGGAAGGCGACACCTTCGAAGCGCACGTCAACGATACGATGATCGCCGGAGCCGGCCTCAACGACCGCGAGGTGGTCGAATATGTCGTCGGCGAGGCTCCCGAAGCGATCGCCCGGCTGATCGAGCTCGGTGTCCCCTTCGCGAGCGAGAACGGCGCGCTCCATCTCACCCGCGAGGGCGGACACAGTCACCGCCGCATCGTGCACGTCGCCGATGCAACGGGGCGCGCCGTGCAGCAAGCACTGGAAGCCGCAGCAGGGAAGCAGCCGAACATCACCCTGATCCCGGACATGGTCGCGATCGACCTGGTGACCGGGCGCCATGCCAGCCAGTTCTCGACCGAAGGCGCGGTCCACGGACTCTATGCTTACAATCGCAAGAGGAAGCGGGTCGAGACTCTGATCGGACGAGCGACGATCCTCGCCAGCGGCGGGGCGGGACGGGCCTATCTCTTCTCGACCGCCCCGCGCGGCGCAACCGGTGACGGGATCGCGATGGCGTGGCGCGCCGGGTGCCGAGTTTCGAACATGGAGTTCATGCAGTTCCACCCGACCTGCCTCTACAACCTGGAGGTCAAGAACTTCCTGATCACCGAGGCGGTTCGCGGCGAAGGCGGGCAGCTCAAGCTGCCGACCACCGGCAAGAGGTTCATGCCGCAGTTCGATCGTCGCGCCGAGCTTGCGCCGCGCGACATCGTCGCCCGGGCCATCGACCATGAGATCAAGCGGCTGGGCCTCGACTATGTCCATCTCGATATCTCGCACCGCGAGCCCGAGTTCGTACGCCAGCACTTCCCGACGATCTACGAGCGGCTGCTTCCGCTCGGGATCGACATGATGAAGGAGCCGATCCCCGTCGTTCCCGCGCAGCATTACACCTGCGGCGGAGTGCTGGTGGACCTGTCCGGGCGCACCGACGCGCCGGGACTCTACGCCGCCGGCGAGGTCACGCAGTCGGGACTCCACGGCGCCAACCGGCTCGCGTCCAACAGCCTCCTGGAATGCCTTGTGTTCGGAGAGGCGGCGGCAAGGGACATCCTCGAGCGCTGGGGCGAGCTTCCCGAGCCGCCCGCCATCCGGGCCTGGGACGAAAGCCGAGTCACGGACAGCGACGAGGAAGTCGTCATCCACCAGATCTGGGGCGAGATCCGGCGGCTGATGTGGAACTATGTCGGTATCGTCCGGACCACAAAGCGGCTCGAGCGCGCCAAGCGGCGGATCGACATGATCCGGCAGGAAGTGACCGAATATTACAAGAACTTCCGGGTCACGCCCGACCTCATCGAGCTTCGCAACCTGCTCGAGGTCGCCGACCTCATCATCCGGAGCGCGCTCAGCCGGCACGAGAGCCGCGGGCTTCACTATACTCTCGATTTTCCGGAGACGCTTGCCGAGGCGAAGGACACCGTCCTCGTTCCGTGAAGCCGCTTCCTACGACAGGACCGTCCAGAGGACTCCCGCAATGAGGAACCACAGGACGAGACTGATCGCGAGTGCGGCCGCGATCCCGATCAAGACCCGCGAGACCCCGCGATAATCCGTTGGCATGTCCAATCTCCAATTCGGCCTTGAAGCTGGAGACAAACCGAAATGACGAGCAGGTCGCATGTCCCGATGCGGGACAGGCCTCTCACTAAGCTTTCATAACCTGCACTGAAAGGCAAATAAGCGCGGGGTGTCAAAGGCCTCTATCAAATGATCTCCTGGCTGATATTTGTGCTTCTGCTGTGGGTGACGCCGGCCGTGGTCGTCGCCGTCGCGCTCCTCTTGACGCTCGGATTCGAAAAATTCTCGGCGAGCGCGCCGGCACATGAAATCGACCCGGACCCGGCGGACGACGACCCGCTTCCAAAGGCCCGGGACTCGCACTGACCGGCCGCGGCCATCGGGCCGCATCGCTCACCAGGTGGGATCGGGCTTGATCCCTTCGTACCGTTCGAGCGGGCCGGCTTCAGCGGAAGCGACACCATGAACCGCAGCGAAGGCAGAGGCTGGCCGAAGCGAAAGCAAGGCGTCAGGCGAGGCGATGATCACACCGTCCACCGCGTGCACGGTGGTTACACAGCCGGCTTGCGGGCGTTCGGGGGGCTCGGGCCTGCGCTGGTCGTTTCCGAAGCGTTCCAGCGCGTCGAGCAGGGTCATATGTTCGAGCATCGAGACTCCTCCCGCACCCAACGCCTTCATTTTATGAACCAAAACGGCGAAACTGTCCAATTTTGGGACAGATTCCCGCTCTAGCACCCCGTCAGACCGGCGCTTCCTCGCGCTGAACGCGCTCGCCTTCGATGTCGGGGCGCTTGGGCTCCTCGGCGAAAAGCGCCCGGTAGCCGAAGCCGCCGACGACGCCTCCGAGAAGCGGCGCTGCCCAGAACAGCCACAGTTGCTGAAGCGCCAGACCGCCGACCATCAGCGCCGGACCCGTGCTTCGCGCGGGGTTCACCGACGTATTGGTGACGGGAATGCTGATGAGGTGGATGAGCGTCAGCCCGAGGCCGATGGCGATCGGCGCGAAACCGGCCGGAGCGCGAGCGTCCGTCGACCCGAGAATGATCATCAGGAACGCTGCGGTCAGGACCACCTCGGTGACGAAGCCGGCCGCCAGCGAATAGTGACCCGGGGACGCATCTGCGTAGCCGTTCTGCGCCAGGCCGTTCGCGCCAATGTCGAACCCGGGGGCTCCCGCCGCGATGAACATCAGGACGGCCGCCGCGACGATCGCTCCAGTCACCTGCGCCACCCAGTAAGGCAAAATTCCGCGGCCCTCGAACCGGTTGCCCGCCCATAGTCCGAGCGTCACCGCGGGATTGAGATGGCAGCCAGAGATATGACCGATCGCGTAGGCCATGGTGAGGACGGTCAGACCGAACGCGAACGCAACTCCGACGAGACCGATCCCCACCTCTGGGAATTTGGCGGCGAGCACCGCGCTCCCGCAGCCTCCGAACACCAGCCAGAACGTCCCGAGGAACTCCGCTGCTAGCTTCCTGGTCATTCCGCTCCTCCTCCCGTCGCGCAAAGGAAGCGCGATACCGGCGCCCGCGAAACGGCGATATCGGGCCAAATCCGTAGCTGAACGCGCTCAGCCCCGGTCATAGGGGTCGTGTGGGCCGTGACGGATCCACCGGGTCGCAATCCATTTCTCGCCCGCGGTCACCGGCTCGCCGGCGTGACGTATGCGGAGATCCGGCTGCTGGTCTGGGCCGCTGTCCCTGAACACAAGCAGGTCGCCTGGGCCGAGACGAAGCGACAGGCCGAGATCGGGAAAAGCCGTCGCTCCGCCTTCGAACGCGTCGTTCAGATAGGCGATGGCCGTCCATTCGCGCTGATTTGCGAGGCCAGGCAAGGCGTCGAGGTGGGGCCGGTATTCCTGCCCCGGCGTGTAGCGCATCACGTAAAGCGCTTCGGCGTTGCGGGTTTCGGTACCGGTCGCCGCGGCGATGCGGCAGTTGAGGGCCTGAACGACGAGATCCTCCTCGTGGGGCAGGAAGGGAGCGCCGTGCGACGTGCGGATCGGGTCGGGACGGCCGATTCCGGTTTTCCCGTCGTCGACGAAGCTCGGCTTGAGCAACGGCCCGGCGCGGTGGATGAGATAGGCGCATTCGTCGGGGGAGAAGAGGCCGCGGACGATCTCGACATGTGGGTCGGCAGACACTCGCTCGCGCGTCCCCTCGCCGTCCGAAAGGTGCGGGAGCATGGCGAGCTCAGCGGTGGCGACCGGGTCCGCGTTGGCGGCCTCTGCAAGCAAGGCCAGCGCCTTGTCCCGGTCCGCTGCGCAGCCAGTTCCGCTCGCCGTCAGGTGGGCAAGAACACGCGCGGCTTCGGGCTTCCCGCCTTCAGCTGCCTGCTCGAGATGTCGGCACGCACCTTGCGCGTCGCGGGGACGATCGGACCCGTAAAGCAGCCAGTGGGCGACGAGGAAATTGCCGTCCGGATCGCCGGCCTCAGCCGCCTGCTCGATGAGCCGCACCGCGTCCTGCGGGCGCCCGGAGCGCGCGATTTCGCCAGCCTGTTCCAGAATCTTCATGGAAGGGGCGAAATAATGGCCTGACCGCCGTCCATGCAGGCGATTCTCATGCCGAACACCCGCTCATGGTCCCTAAAGTCACGCGATGAGCGCCCGTTTTCATGCCCTTTAGCGGACGGGCCGCGTCGTGCGAATTGGAAAGCATGGCGCGACGAAAGTGCATGTTCGTCATCATTGCACAACCGTCGACTTGTGGGACAGAGCCGTGCCTGCTTTGGCGCGGCGGAAAGGGTGGAAAGTGGACGCTCAATCCTAGGAGCAAGAGAATATCCCGTTTCTCAAGGCGGCGGCTCTCACAAATGCGCGGGCCCGATCCCGTACGTGGATTGTTGATGCGCTGTGTCGGACCCCAAAAATCGCGCTGAGCGGCGAAAGCAGCACACAGCAGAGATTGAGGCAAGCCAAGAAGGCCTGCGGAATAGCATTGCTGAAACGGAACGCCTCGTGGGAGAATCAGAGGAGATGCTGCGCCGCCATCGCAACGAATGCGAGGGAGATGACGCCTAGAGCACCGATCCGACGGTCTGACCGTCTCTGAGGACGTCGCAGATTGGACAGTCTTCACTGTCGGCAGCTCTTTGCACCGCTTCCCCGTCAGACGCCGCAAGGACGTCCTTCTTTTTCACGACCGCACCCCCCGGCCGAGTCAACTTGTTGATCCGATAGAGTTTCACGCTGCGCCCTCCGAGTTCCGGCAACCCGGACTCAAGCACGAGTGCTACCTCGCGGCAATATCTAATGTCCCGTTTCAGGCGGAAAGCGGACACAACGCGAGGGCACCGTAGGACAATGCCAAGCGCCGACCGAGCCAGTGCCAGCCCCAGACGAACCAAGCTAGGGTCAGGAGCATGGCGGCCCCGCTGACCCAGCGTGGCTTCACGCAAGTCATCGCGCAGGAGTCTGTGCAAACTCACGGCCTGATTGCCGATGAGCAATCCGACGACCACGGCCACAAGCACCGTGATATAATCGAGGGTATCCATTGCCGTTCCCCCCGCCAAGCGATGTCGCATGCTCGTTCCAACGTCTGCAATGGGTCGAAAGCGTGCATTGCAGACCCCATGTCCGGCCTAGCTTCCTTCCGGCCCGGACCCTGCTAAATCCCTTCGCTTCATGCCTGACGTTTCCACGCCTTCCGCGAGCCCGCACCTCTACCTGGTCGACGGGTCGAGCTACATCTTCCGCGCCTATCACCGGCTGCCGCCGCTCACCAACCGGCACGGTCAGCCGGCGGGCGCGGTCTATGGCTATACGACCATGCTGTGGAAGCTCGCGGACGGCCTGTCGAAGGCCGACGGGCCGACGCACATGGCCGTCATCCTCGATGCGTCGGAACATACGTTCCGCAACGAGATGTATGACCAGTACAAGGCGCACCGTCCTCCGCCGCCCGAGGATCTGGTCCCGCAATTCCCGCTAATCCGGGTCGCCACCCGCGCCTTTTCCATCCCGTGCATCGAGGAAGCCGGGCTGGAGGCCGACGACATCATCGCCTGTTACGTCCACGAGGCGAAGCGCTCGGGCTGGAGGGTGACGATCGTCAGCTCCGACAAGGATCTGATGCAGCTGGTCGAGGATGGCCAGGTCGACATGCTCGATACGATGAACGACCGGCGGATCGACAGCGCCTACGTGCGCGAAAAGTTCGGCGTCGGCCCCGGCGAACTCGGCGACGTGTTGGCGTTGATGGGTGACAAGGTCGACAATGTCCCCGGCGTTCCCGGAATCGGGCCGAAGACGGCGTCGCAACTGATCGCCGATTTCGGGTCGCTGGAGGCGGTGCTGGCCAATGCCGAGACGATCACCAAGCCCAAGCTGAAGCAATCGCTGATCGAG
This sequence comes from Pseudomonadota bacterium, assembly GCA_046733255.1. Lineage (GTDB taxonomy): Bacteria > Pseudomonadota > Alphaproteobacteria > Sphingomonadales > Sphingomonadaceae > Sphingomicrobium. Next base: position 34,165 of record JBKPOU010000014.1, on the reverse strand, counting down.
CACGCCGACGCTGCCCGGCTGTCGCGCAAGCTGGTCGAGCTGGTGTGCGATGCGAAGCTTCCGCAGCCGCTCGAGGAGCTGGCCCTGAAAGGCATTCCGCCCGAGCCGCTGGCCGAGTTCCTTGAGGACCAGGGGTTCAAGTCGCTGCTCAACCGGCTGACCGGGGGCGGCGGGCCGACGTCGGGCCGGAGCAGCAGCGGCGGCGGGCTCGACCTTACGGCGGCGACGATCGCGTCTTCGCCGGCGGCTCCGGAGCCGGAAGCAATCACGGTAGACCGATCGAAGTACGAGACCGTGACTGACGGCGAGACACTCGATCGCTGGATTGCCGATGCGACGGCGCGTGGCGTCGTTGCGGTCGATACAGAGACCGACTGCATCGACTGCATCATCGCGCGGCTTGCGGGGATCAGCCTCGCGACCGGGCCCAACCGGGCCTGCTACATCCCCGTCGGCCATAGCGGCGCGGACCTCTATTCCGACGCCCCCAACCAGCTGCCCACGGCGCTCGTCATTGAGAAATTGAAGCCGCTGATGGAGGACCCGGCGGTGCTGAAGATCGGGCACAATTTCAAGTACGACTGGGTGATGTTCGACAAGGCCGGGATCGAGACCGCGCCGGTCGACGATACGATGGTGATGAGCTTCGACCTCGATGCCGGCCGCAACCTCGGCGGGCACGGGCTCGACGAGCTGGCGAAACAATATTTCGACCACGAATGCATCCCCTTCAAGCAGCTGTGCGGGACAGGGAAGAGCCAGATCACGTTCGACAAGGTGCCGCTGAAGGAAGCGACCGAATATGCGGCCGAGGACGCGGACGTCACCTTGCGGCTGTGGCAGCGGCTGAAGCCGAGGCTCGCCGAGGACAATGTGATGCGGGTCTATGAGCGCGTCGACCGGCCGCTTGTGCCGGTGATCAGCCGGATGGAACGGCGAGGGATCAAGGTCGACCGCGATCATCTGGCGAAGCTCAGCCGCGACTTCGCCGAAGAAATCGTGAAGCTGGAGGAGCGGATCTACGAATCCGCCTGCGGGCCGTTCACGATCGGATCGCCGCAGCAGCTCGGCGAGGTCCTGTACGGGCGGCTCGGCCTGAAGGGCGGGCGCAAGGGTAAGAGCGGGCAATATTCGACCGACGTCAACGAGCTCGAGCGGCTCGCCGGCGAGGGTGTGGAGTGTGCGCGGCTGGTGCTCGACTGGCGGCAGCTGTCGAAGCTCAAAAGCACCTACACCGACGCGCTGCAGGCGCAGATCAACCCGGAAACGGGGCGGGTCCACACCAGTTTCTCGCTCGCCGGAGCACAGACGGGTCGTCTCGCTTCGAATGACCCGAACCTCCAGAACATCCCGATCCGGACCGAGATCGGCCGCAAGATCCGCGACGCCTTCGTCGCCGAGCCGGGCAATGTCCTGATGAGCGCCGACTATAGCCAGATCGAGCTTCGGCTCGCTGCGCACATGGCAGACGTGCCACAGCTCAAGGCCGCGTTCCGCGACGGAGCCGACATCCATAACATGACCGCGGAGGAGTTGTTCGGGACGGCCGACCGGGACAATCGCAATAAGGCCAAGACGGTCAATTTCGCGATCCTCTACGGCATCTCCTCCTGGGGCCTCGCCGGCCGGCTGGGCATTTCCAAGGAGGAAGGAAAGCTCATCATCGACCGCTATTTCGAACGCTTCCCGGGGATCCGTCTTTACATCGAGCAAACGCTGCAATTCGTCCGCGAGAACGGCTTCAGCCGAACCCTGTTCGGGCGCAAGACGCACTTTCCGAACATTCGGGCCGGCAATCCGTCGATCCGCGGCGGGGCCGAGCGGGCGGCGATAAACGCGCCGATCCAGGGAACCAGCGCCGACCTCATCAAGCGGGCGATGGCGCGGATGGACGACGCGCTTGCGGCAGCAGATCTCGAAGGCGTGAAGATGCTCCTGCAGGTACACGACGAGCTGGTGTTCGAAGTGCCCGAAGGCCGCGAGGAAGACACTGCGGCCGTCGTCCGCAAGGTCATGTCGTCCGCCGCCGAGCCATCGCTGAAGCTCGACGTTCCGCTCGACGTCGAGGTAGGTTGGGGCGAGCATTGGGGCGCCGCCCATTGAGCGATCCGCAAGCGCAGTCATCGGACGCGGCGACAGCCGACCTCGCCGCGCTTGCTCGCGGAGGCCGAATCAACTTCTTCGGCTTCGTTCTTCGGCTTGCCGCGAGGCTGCCGTTCCTGTTCATCGCCGGGCGGATGTATGGAGCCGCGGCGCTGGGACGCTTCGCTTATGCGATCCTGATCGTGGAGTTCGCGGCGCAACTTGCGACGCTCGGCCTCAAGCGCGGGCTGGCGCAGCAGCTGGCGCACACCGACAAGCCACATGCCTCCGTCGCGTGGGATGCCCTGATCGTGGCGCTGCTGGGATCGCTGGTGACGATCGCCATTCTCATCGCCTTTCCGGAAGCGATGTATCCGAATAGCGCGATCGCGGGGCTGGACCGGCTGCTCCCGATCACCGTCATCGCGCTCGCATGGTCCGACATCATGCTGGCGGCGCTGGCCTATCGCCATGACGTCGGCGCGACGGTCCGCGCCCGGGCGATTGTCGAGCCGTGGACGATCAGCATCGCCGCGCTGGTGCTCGCCTTCCTCGACAAGCGCGATGGGCTAATCATCGCCTACGTGCTGTCGATGGTCGGCGCGCTCGTCGCATCCGCGGTTCCGTTCCTGAGGAGCTATGGAGTGCCGCACGGATGGCGGCCGGAGCCGGGAACGCTATGGCGAATGGCGCGCAAGAACGTGCCGGTCGCGGCGGCGGATGCGGTGGAGTGGGGGTCTCGGCGCGTCGACATTGCCGTGCTGGGCCTGTTCTTCTCGCCCACCATCGTCGGGGTCTATTATGTCGCGCAGCAAGTTGCTTCGCTTCCCTCCAAGCTAAAGAGCAGCTTCGACCCGATCCTCGGGCCGGTGATCGCGCAGAACCTTCGCGCCGGAAACATGCAGGCCATCGCCCGGCAGGTCCGGCAGGTCGGCTTCTGGGTGATTGCTGCGCAGACGGGAGTTGCGCTCGCGCTCGGCATTCCGGGCGAGGCGGTGATGGGGCTGGTCGGCCCCAACTTCGTTTCCGGAACGGCAGCGCTCGGCTTCCTGCTGGCGGCCGAAGTCGTGGCATCAATGGCCGCGGTCAGCGAGGCCGCGCTCATCTACATGGCAAGCCACCGCAACATGTGGATCAGCCTGACGATGATCGTCCTCGAGGCGGCGCTGTCGGTCGTTCTCATCGTCATGATGCGGAACATGGGTTTCCCGCCGATGTGGCAGGCGACAGGACCGGCGATTGCGCTGCTGCTGTCGCTTGGTTTTGCCGCCGTGGCGAAGTCGCGGCTGCTTCGCCGGCTGCTTCAGGCTCCCGTTTCGGGCTGGCGGTGGCCGCTGGTGTGGTCTGCAGCGGCGGGGATCGCGATTGGCGAGCTGGCGATCCTGCTGCCCGAATGGGCGGAGCTGGCCTTCGGTGTGCCCGCGATCCTGGTCGTCTTCGGGGCAGTGCTCTGGACCAAGGGCTTCAAGCCCGACGACCGCGAGCTGTTCCGGATGAGCAAGGCCGACATCGAGGAGCTTGCCGTGCCCGAAGGCAGCGGAGGCACTGCGCCGCGCTGATCAGTGGCGAAAGTGCCGCATCCCCGTGAACAACATCGCGAGTCCGGCCTCGTCGGCGGCGGCGATCACTTCCTCATCGCGGATGGAGCCGCCCGGCTGGATGACCGCGGTCGCGCCCGCCTCGGCGGCTGACAGCAGGCCGTCGGCGAAGGGGAAGAAGGCGTCGGAGGCGACCGCCGAGCCGACGGTGCGTGGTTCGGTCCAGCCGTTCGCCTCGGCGGCCTCGCGGGCGCGGATTGCGGCGATCCGGGCGCTGTCGCGTCGGTTCATCTGGCCTGCGCCGACGCCTGCGGTCACACCGTCCTTCGCATAGACGATCGCGTTCGACTTGACGTGCTTGGCGACGCTCCAGGCGAACAGGCAATCCTTTAGCTCCCGTTCGGTCGGCTGGCGCTTCGTGACGCATTTGAGCTGGTCGCGCGTGACCGTCCCATTGTCGCGGTCCTGAACCAGCATTCCGCCGGTGATGATCGCGAGCGTCTGGCCGGCGCGCGCCGGATCGGGCAGGTCGCCGGTAAGAAGAAGGCGGAGGTTCTTCTTCTTCGCGAAAATCGCGCGAGCGTCTTCGTCGGCGTCCGGCGCGACGACCACTTCGGTGAAGATTCGGGTGATGGCTTCCGCCGTCTTCGCGTCGAGCGGGAGGTTGGTCGCGACGATTCCTCCGAACGCCGACACGCTGTCGCAGGCGAGGGCCTCTCCCCACGCATCGATCAGCGATCGGCGAGTGGCGACCCCGCAAGGGTTGGCGTGCTTGACGATGACCACGGTCGGCTCGCCCCCGCGGAACTCGGAGACCAGCTCCAGCGCAGCATTGGCGTCATTGAGGTTGTTGTAGCTGAGCTCCTTGCCCTGGACCTGCTCCGCCTGGGCGATCCCGCGCGCGTGCGGGCCGGCGGGAATGTAGAGCGCTGCCTTCTGGTGAGGGTTCTCGCCGTAGCGGAGCTCCATCTTGAGCTCCGAGGAAAAGGTCCAGCTCTCGGGCCAGCGCTTCCCCTGGTCGCCAAAGGCGAACCACTGCGAAATCATCGAATCATAGGCTGCGGTCAGAGCGAAGGCCTTGGCGGCCATGCGTTTGCGGAAATCGAGTGACGTCGCGCCGTCATTCTTGTCGAGCTCCGCCAGCAGTTCGTCATAGTCGGCAGGGTCGGTGACGATCGCGACAAAAGCGTGGTTCTTGGCAGCAGAGCGAACCATCGACGGCCCGCCGATGTCGATATTCTCGATGATCTCCTCGCGTGCCGCGCCGCGCATCAGCGTTGCTTCGAACGGGTAGAGATTGACCACGACGAGGTCGATCGGGGGAATCTGGTGCTCGTCCATCGCGGCCGCATGGTCGGGATTGTCACGGATCGAGAGGAGGCCGCCGTGAACCCTCGGGTGGAGCGTCTTCACCCGGCCGTCCATCATCTCCGGAAAGCCAGTGAGGTCGCTGATGTCGCGCACGTTTGCGCCGCTCTCGCGGAGCTTCGAGGCGGTGCCGCCGGTCGAGATCAATTCGGCGCCCCGCTTGGCCAGGGTCGATGCCAGCGAGTCCAGGCCCGATTTGTCGGAAACGGAAATCAGCGCCCGCTTCACGGGCACGAGGTCGGTCACATGTCTCTCCTTTGTCAGCTCGAGCGGCGGAACTGCCAGTGCACTTCGGCGCCCGACGCCGCGGCCTCGCCGTTTATCACCAACTGCATGGTCCTGTGCGGCACGCCCCGTCCGTCGACCATCAGGCTCTCCTCGACACCGATTGCCGAGCCGCGTGCGCGGAAGTTCCACGGCGGCGCGCCGGGCGAGCGAAGGATGGCGCCCATCCCATCGGCGGTGATCGTGGGTTCGATTCCATGCGCGAGGTGGAACCGCACCGCGAAGGCTGTCCCGTCCTTCGCCTTGCGCCGGCTTTTCGGAACGATCTCGTCGGTCCCGCGAAGCTCCTTGCCGTCGTTGCCGAGGGTCAGGACACGGCGGTGAATGAACCCGAAAGCGCGCAGATAGCCGTCATGGTTGGCGTCGAGCCGGCTGGAATCATTATCTTCGGTGCGCTCCACGATGATGTCGCTGACGCCTTTGCCGAGCGTCCCATCGGCGAGGATGGCGGTCGAGTTCGTATCCGCAACGGTGACCGTGCTGTGCGCGGCTGTGGTCCGAAGCGCCTTCGCGAGCTCGCCGGGAATGGCCGATGGCTGTGAGCCGGGCCCGCCGCAATTGACGACGAGGCGCTGCGGACCATCTGATAGCTCGAACGCCAGGGTCGAAGCGCAGCCGGATGGAGCAGCCTTGGGCTGGGGCGGCGGAGCCGCGTCGACGACGACGACCGTCCCGAGCGCCGAAAGCCGGTGGAAGCCCCAGCCCCGCGGCTGGCGAAGAGCGCGGGCGCGTATCCCGCAGCCCTCGACGACGGCGGTCAGCCATGCCGCGTCGCCGGCGTTTCCGCCTTCCCAACTGGACAGTCCGCCATCTCCAAGGATCACCCCCTGGAGTGCGGACAGCGCGGCGGCGGCGGCGGCTTCGAGGCTTTCCGGCGGGTCATGCCTGGCGGCAAAATAGGCGGAGCGAAGAAGGCCGAGCCGGTCGACGAGCTGGACCTGCTCATACGGAGTCCGGCTGATCAGTCCGCCGTCGTCCGACTGGGCCGAGGCGAGGGCTCGGCCGAGGCCGGACTCGCCGCGGGCGACCCGCGCGACTCCGCTCTGAACGAGTAGGGCTGCGGCGACGACCCCGGCCCAGGCGGTAACACGCCTGACACCCGAGGGCGCGCGGTCGGCATTGGCTTCGAGATGGCGAGCGCCGCGAGCGAGCGTGTTTAACAGCGCTGAGCGGTAGCCGGCGTCCCCGCTCGACAATATGTAAGGCGCGTATGCGGTCCAGAAGAGGATCCGCTCTCCCCAGAGGTCCGGGCGCCATGCCGCGTCGATGCGCGTGCCGTGGGCGATCAGCCAGCGCCCGACGATGGCCTCGGCGATCCTCGATCCTCGCTCGCGCGAGGCCGCAGCGGCGAGGTCGCGAAGCCACGAGAAGCCCTGGAGGCACTCGGCGAACGGGCCTTCGGCGCCGACTTCCGCGAATTGCAGGTCGGAAAGATCGAGGGTTTCGCGTCCGCACACGAACTGGCCGGACAGGAGAGCGTCGCCTCTCGCCCGATCCCCATGGACATGATCGCGGGGGACCGCGACGAGTCGGAGAGGGTGTCGACGCGACCCCGTCAGCCTCGACAGCAAAGAGCCCTTGGCAAGCTTTCGAACGACGGCGCTTTCGGCCGTGTCGGCGCTCATTCGTCTCCCCGAAGCGTCCGGATATTGGCTGCATACTCCCCGGGTCCGCCCCGGAAGGTTGCGGAGCCGGCGACAAGGACGTTCGCCCCGGCGCTGACCGCCAGTGGAGCTGTCTCGGCATCGATCCCACCGTCGACTTCGACCAGGATGTCGAAATTTTCCTTCGAAATGCGCGTGGCGACGGCCTCGATCTTGCGAAGCTGGCTGGAGATGAACTTCTGCCCGCCAAAGCCCGGATTGACGCTCATAACCAGCACGAGGTCCACCTCTTCGAGCACGTAATCGAGCATCTTGGCAGGGGTTGCCGGATTGAGCGAGACGCCCGCTTTCTTGCCGAGGGCCCTGATGCGCTGGAGCGTTCGGTGAAGGTGCGGTCCGGCTTCGGGATGAACGGTGATGATGTCGGCCCCCGCCTCCGCGAAGGCGTCGAGGAACGGGTCCACGGGCGATATCATCAGGTGGACGTCGAAGGGCTTGCTGCTGTGCGGGCGAAGCGCCTTAACCACTGCCGGGCCGATGGTGATGTTTGGAACGAAATGGCCGTCCATAACGTCGACGTGAACCCAGTCCGCACCCGCTTCGTCGATCGCGCGGACTTCCTCGCCCAGCTTCGCGAAATCCGCGGACAATATGGAAGGAGCGATGAGTGGGCCGGCCATCGGCCCGATTAGACGATATTAATCGCGGCGGACAAGGCGCGCGGCGAAGAAGCCGTCCAGGCCGCCTTCGCTTTCGAGAAGACCGGGGAGGATTCGGGTCCAGCCCTCGGCGGACGGCGTCACGAAGCCCGGGAGTTCGCCTGGTTTCGCGGGTTCGATTCGGAAGTCGCCGCGCTCGCGTAGGAACGCGGTCACGGTCTCCTCGCCCTCTGCCGGTTCCAGCGAGCAGACGGAATAGACAAGTACGCCGCCTTTCCTGACCCAGTCGGCGGAGCGCGCGAGAAGCTTTGCCTGCAACTCGGCGGCCTCGGCGATGATTCGGGGGCGCGCGCGGTAGAGAACCTCGGGGTGACGGCGGAAGGTGCCGGTGGCCGAGCAGGGCGCGTCGAGCAGGATAGCGTCGAATTGACGATCCGCTCTCCATTGCAGCGCATCGGCCGTGACTAGGCGCGCTCGAAGCTGCGTCCTGGCTAAGTTGTCCTTGAGGCGAGCCAGGCGGCCCTCGGAGCGGTCGACCGCGGTGACGTCATGACCCGCTGCGGCCAGCTGCATCGCCTTGCCACCCGGAGCCGAGCAGAGGTCGAGGACCGTCGCGGCGTTGCCCGGCACAAGGCGCGCCGGGAGCGACGCGGCGAAGTCCTGGACCCACCAGTCGCCGGCCTCGTAGGCAGAGATATCGGTCACCGGCTCGCTTAGGCGGAGCCGCACATGGCGTGGAGCGAGCGCGAAGGAGTGATCGTGCTCGTCGACGAAATCCTTCGCAAATTGTGGGTCCTTGAAGCTGAGATCGAGTGGCGGGCGAGCGACGATCTGCCGGCGTGCGGCTTCGACAACCGCATCACCCCAGGCGCTGGCCCAGCGCTGCTCGACTTCGGCCGGTAAGCGCGGGGCGTCGATTTCGGGAAGTCCGCGCCGAAGCAATGTTCCGAGGACACCGTGAACCAGCCGCCGAGGTCCGCCGTCCACGAGCGGAAGAGCCGTTGCGACGACCGCGTGGTCGGGAGTGTCGAGCCCGATTTTCTGCGCGAGGGCGAGCCGAAGCACGATACGCGCCTTCGAATCGTCGGGAAGCCGTTGCTTCGTCGCGCTGTCGATCAGCAAATCCAGGTCGGGAATTCGGCGGAGCGCTTCTCCGGCGATGGCGACGGCCAGACGATGGTCGCTTGGGGAGAGCGTCCGCTCCGCTTGTGCGGCCGAGTCCAACGTGCGGCCGCGCCGGAGCACGGAGTCGAGTATCTGCAGGGCTGCTCGACGTGCCGGGAGTCCTTCAACGCTTGGCATCGCCTTATGCAGCTCTCATCTTGGGCGCGTGAAACGCCCGAAGCATCTCGACCCGCCGAAGCACTTGTCCCCCTCTCCGCCGGTCCCCAGGCCCGGGCCGGCGACGAAGGCGGACCTTCCCGCGGGCGAGGAGGAAAGGCTCGACCCCACCCGCTACGGGGACTGGGAGAAGAAGGGCATTGCGATCGATTTCTAGTCGCCCTCGGCTCGCGGCGGTCTGGATAGAAGCGCCTCGAGAACGGACTCGACGCTCGCGCCCCGAAGCAGGCGCGCGACCGAATCGACGATCGGCATGTCAATGCCGCGTTCTCGCGCCAGGTCGGCCAGCACCGGCGCGGTGAAGGCGCCCTCGGCTACGGTTCGCCGGTCGGCCATCAGCTCGCTGGCGGAGCGCCCCTCGCCCATGCCCTTGCCCAGCGAGTAATTGCGCGAGCTGGTCGACGAACAGGTGAGGACGAGGTCGCCGAGGCCGGACAGGCCCGCAAGCGTTTCGCGGCGCGCGCCGAAGGCCAGCCCGAACCGCGTCATCTCAGCGAACCCGCGGGCGATCAGCGCCGCGCGGGCGTTCTGGCCGAGGCCGCGGCCTTCCACGACGCCGCAGGCTATGGCGAGGACGTTCTTCACCGCTCCGCCGATCTCAGCCCCCGCGACATCGTCGCTGAGGTAGATTCGGAAGGTCGGCAAGGCGAGCGAATCGCGAAGGCGTTTCGCCACCGAGCCGTCCTCGGCGGCGAGCGTCACGGCGGTGGGAAGACCGCGGGCGACTTCATGGGCGAATGTCGGACCCGACAGCACCGCGACCGGAGCGCCCGGGCAGGCTTCGGCGGCGACCTGGTGGAGAAGCTCCCGGCGATGCTCCTCGATCCCCTTCGAGCAAAGGATTCGCAGAACGTCGCATCTCGGCGCCCGCTCCAGCACAGAACGCATGTGCTGCGCGGGAGTCACCACCAGCCAGGCGTCGCAATTTTCGATGTCGCCGATTTCGGTGGTTGCGCGAATCGCTGGGTCGAGCGGGATTCCGGCAAGGAAAACTGGGTTCTCGTGAGTCGCGTTGATTGCCTCGGCGACTTCCTCTTCCATCGCCCAAAGCAGGACATCGCGGCCGGCTTTCGCTGCGACCTGGGCGAGCGCGGTTCCCCAAGCGCCGCCGCCGATCACCGCGATGCGATTCACGCCTTCACCCCCGCGCCGCGAACCTTCTCGGCATCAGGATCTAGCGGCCAACGCGCGCGGGCCGGAGCGGAGAGATCGTCGAGCTTGCCTGCATCGAAGCGTTCGATTCCGGCCCAGGCGATCATCGCCGCATTGTCGGTGCACAGCCACGCCGGAGGAACGCTGAACCGGCGGCCGCTCTCGCTCGCCAACTGCTCAAGAGCGTCCCGGATCGCCTGGTTGGCGGCAACTCCCCCGGCGACGACCAAGGCTGGGGCATCGCTGGATTCGAGCGCGATCCGGGTCCTGTCGACGAGGCAGTCAACGACGGCCTGCTGGAAGCTGGCGGCGATGTCGGCGGGAGTGAAGGTGTCGCTCGCGACTGCCCGCTGCACAGCGCTCTTGAGGCCCGCGAAGGAGAAATGCGGCTCGCCGGATCCGACCAGCGGCCGTGGGAGCGGAACCGCGGCGGGATTCCCATCCCTGGCCAGCAGCTCGATCGCAGGCCCGCCGGGAAAGGGCAGGCCGAGGAGCTTCGCCGCCTTGTCGAACGCCTCGCCGGCTGCGTCGTCAATCGTCGTCGCGAGGCGGCGGTAGTCCCCGACTCCGACCACTTCGAGAAGCTGGCAATGACCGCCCGAGACGAGAAGCAGGAGGTACGGGAAGTCGAGATGGGGATCGACCAGCCGCGGCGATAAAGCGTGGCCTTCGAGATGATTGACCGCGATGAGCGGCTTGCGGATCGCGAGGGCCAGCCCCTTCGCGGTCAGAAGCGCCACCATCACGCCGCCGATCAGCCCCGGGCCGGCGGTGGCAGCGATTGCGTCGACATTGCCTACGTCCACTTTTGCCTCGCCGAGTACCCGGCGGACGAGATCGGGGAGGATCTGCACATGGGCACGCGCCGCGATCTCCGGGACGACTCCGCCGAACGGCCGGTGAGCGTCGTTCTGCGATACGATGGCCTGCGCAAGAATCCGGCGCTCGCCGGTGACGAGCGCGGCAGCCGTGTCGTCGCAACTGGATTCGAGACCGAGGATAAGCGCCATGCGTTGTTTCCTTTGCCCGAAGCGATGGACTAGTGAAAGCCGATGGCAGCGACGTTGAAACTCGGCACGCGCGGATCGCCCCTGGCGCTGATCCAGGCGCGCAAGATCGCGTCCGCGCTCGAAGTGGTGGAGCGCTGGCCCGCGGGGCATGTCGAGATCGTGCCGATCAAGACCAGCGGCGACAAGATCGCCGACCGGCCGCTTGCCGAGGTCGGCGGGAAGTCGCTGTGGACGAAGGAGCTCGATGCCGCGTTGCTTGCGGGCGAGATCGACTTCGCGGTCCATTCGATGAAGGACGTCGAGGTTGTTCGGCCGAAAGAGATCCGGCTAGCCGCAATCCGGCCGCGGATCTACGTTCAGGACAAGCTGATCGGCGCTCAAGCCGTCGATGAGCTGAAGGAAGGGGCCGTCGTCGGAACCTCGTCGCCGAGGCGGGCAGCGCAACTCCTCGCGGCCCGTCCCGACCTGAAGATCGTCACGCTTCGCGGCAATGTCGACACGAGGCTGAAGAAGCTGGAGGCCGGTGAAGTCGACGCCACGATCCTGTCGGCGGCGGGACTTCACCGGCTGGGGCTAGACCATGTCGGCACGCCGATCCCGTTCGACATCATGCTGCCCGCGCCGGGACAGGGCGCGCTCGGGATCGAGTGCCGGGCGGAAGATACGGACTGCATGCAGTTGCTCAAGCTCCTTGACGATGCGACCAGCCGGGCGGCGGTGATGGCCGAGCGGGCCTTTGCGCGCGCCCTGGGCGGATCGTGCCACTCACCGGTCGCCGCCCTCGCCACCGTGGGGAACACGCAGGTCCGGCTGACCGCAGAGATCCTCTCGGAGGACGGCAGGGCGCGAATCCGTGACTCAGCCGAATTCCCGTGCGGAAAGGAATCCGCCGCGGAGAAGCTCGCCCGTGACATGCTGGCCCGGGCACCCGAAGAGATTCGGAGGCTTTTCGCAGCCGCATGAGGCCGCTGGCGATCCTGCGCCCCGAACCCGGCGCGAGTGCGACTGCAAAGGCGGCGGGGGAGATAGGGCTGACGCCTATCGTCATGCCGCTGTTCCGGGTCGGGCCGGTGCCCTGGAAGGCTCCAAATCCGGGTCAATTCGACGGACTCCTCCTGACCAGCGCGAACGCGCTTCGTCACGGCGGCAGCGACTTGGAGAGGCTTCGGGACTTGCCTGCTTATTGCGTCGGCGAACGGACCGCTTCGGCAGTGCGCGAAGCTGGCGTTCAAGTCGCCTTTGTCGGCAACGGCGGAGTCGATGGGCTTCTGGAGTCGCTGCCGGCGGATTTGAAGCTCCTCCATCTGACGGGAGCGCATTGGCGCGAGTCGACGAAGCCCCGCCAATCCATCCGGCACGTTACGGTCTATGAGTCCATCGAATTGCCGCGCCCTGAGCGGTTCGCCGAAGCGAATGGCGCGGTCGCCGCACTTCACTCGGCCCGCGCCGCATCCCGGTTCGCACGGCACGTCGACGCGGCCGGCTTGCATCGCGACACGATTGCCATCGCTGCGATCAGTCCGGACGCGGCTGCATCAGCGGGCGGCGGCTGGGAGACGGTCGTGGCCGCTCCGGAGCCCTCCGATGCAGCACTTCTCGCCATCGCCGCGCGCCTGTGCAACAAGCCCGGCTGATGGAGCGGGCGGGGACAAGCGCAATGGGCTGGGGAGCGCGGCTTCTCATCGCGGCCGTCCTGCTGCTCGCGGGCGCCGCAGCAGCGACCTGGGGCCTCGCCCATTATGCTCCGGCGGCGCGCCTGCTCGGAGTCGTTCCGGCGGCACCGGCTGCGCCGCAACGCACTGCACAGCAGTTCGTATCGCAACAGCAGGCCGCATCCGCCCAGCCAACGGGCACGCTCAATCCCGCCATCGCCGAGCAAATCGGCCAGCTGCAGATGCGCATACAGCGCGTCGAAAGCGAGAATGAGCAGGTCCAGGGCTCCGCCGGACGCGCCGATGCGCTGCTGATCGCCTTCGCTGCCCGCCGTGCGATCGAGCGAGGCGTGACTCTCGGGTATCTCGAGCCGCTGCTCGTCGACCGTTTCGGCACGGATCATCCGCAGGCGGTCGCGACGATCATCACCGCCTCACGCTCGCCGGTTCGCTTGACGGAGCTTATCGCCCAGTTCCAGGATCTTGAGCCCATGCTCGTCGGTCCGCCGCCGAACGAGGGGGTCTGGACCGGCATCAAGCGCGCGCTGTCCTCGCTGGTCACGGTTCATCGCTCCGATCGCCCCTCGAATGACCCGCAGGCGCGATACGATCGCGCGCTATCGCATCTCATGTCGGGAGAAGTTGACGCGGCGCTTGCCGAGACGATGCGCCTGCCTGGGGCGCCGCGTGGCCGCGAATGGATTGACTCCACGCGCCGGTACGTCGCTGCCCACCGCGCGCTCGACGAGGTCGAATCGGCGGCTTTGATCGGCAAGGCGCAGCCCTCCTGAGCCAATTCGCCGGCCAGGAGGGTTGGCATGGCGAATCTGGTATGCGAATCTCGCTTGCGTCGCACAGCGCCGGTTCAGAACGGCCGTGCCAAGCCATTGGCTAATCGGTGGAATAAGGTGGGGAATTGAGCTCATGACGTCAGTTTGGAGCCGTGCCGGGCTGGCCATCGTGCTGGCCGCACTGACCCAGGTCGGCGCAGCAGCGATTAAGCCCGCCGAGCAGGCGCACAAGCCGGCGCCGGTTCGCGGCAAGCCTGAAATCCGGATCGCGCAGGCCACGCCGCAACGCCCTGCCCCCAAGCCGGTCCCCGCGCCCGCCTGGCTCCGCGACCGAATCGATTCCCTCGGCAAAGCCTTCAACGGCAAGGTCGGGATCGCCGTGAAGTCCGTCGGCGAGGGTTGGGAGACCGGATGGAAGGACGACGACCTCTATCCCCAGCAGAGCGTCTCCAAGCTTTGGGTGTCGATCACGGCGCTCGATGCGGTCGACAATGGTCGAGTGAGGCTCGACGACCGGGCCACCCTCGACCGGTCCGACCTGACCCTGTTCCACCAGCCGATCCGGGCGCAAATCCTCGGCGGAGGCTATACGACGACGCTCGAAGACCTGATGGTCAAGGCGATCACGACCAGCGACAATACGGCGAACGACAAGCTGATGCGGTCCGTCGGCGGCGCGAGCGCCGTCCGCAGGATGATCGCGGACAAGCATTTGGGAGCGATCCGCTTCTACAACGGCGAACGCGCGCTCCAGAGCAAGATCGCGGGCCTCATCTGGTCGCAAAGCTACTCTATCGGGAACGCCTTCTTCGAAGCGCGCGACTCGCTTCCGATGTCCGTGCGCCGAGCGGCCTTCAACCGCTATATCGACGATCCGTATGACGGTGCTGCGCCCAGTGCGATCGTCAGCGCCCTCGCCCGGCTCAAGCGCGGCGAGCTGCTCTCTCCGTCTTCGACTGCGCGCCTTCTCAACATCATGGGCAATACGCACACCGGACCGAACCGCCTGAAAGGCGGACTCCAGCCCGGATGGACGCTGAGTCACAAGACCGGGACGGGCCAGCAGCTGGACGGCATCCAGGCCGGCTACAACGACATCGGAATCCTCACCGCGCCCGACGGCCGCAGCTATTCGGTGGCGGTGATGATCAAGAAGACATCGACCCCACTGAGCGTCCGGATGACCCTGATGAACAATGTCGTCAAAGCCGTCATCCAGCAGCACGATATGTCCAAAGGAAGCGGCTACGCGCTCTAAGATGGACGGCCCGAGGACGCGGCTGGCCGGCGCTGCCGGCGTCCAGCGAGTTCCCAATCCCCGGCTCGACTTGTTCATCGTCAGGGACTTCCTGGACGAGGAGACATGCACCGGATTGATCGAGCGGATTGATGCCGGGCGGCGAGCATCCACCATCGCCGACGATACCGGCATCGCAAAGTACCGGACGAGCGAGACCTGCGATCTCGATCCAAGGGATCCGTTTGTTCGAGAGGTCGACTCAAGGCTCTTCGCGCTGCTGGGAATTCCGCCGGAGCTCGGAGAGCCTCTCCAGGGGCAGCGCTATGCCGAGGGCCAGGAATTCCGGGCGCACACCGACACCTTCAATCCCGGCGGCTACGACTTTTACGTCCATACCGCCAAAGGCGGGCAGAGGACGTGGACGGCGATGGTCTACCTCAACGAGCCCGAAGAGGGCGGTGGAACCCGCTTCAAGGCGATCGGGAAGACGGTCCGGCCCGAAACCGGCAAGCTGCTCGCCTGGAACAACCTTCGCGACGGACAGCCGAACGATGCAACCATCCACCAGGGGATGAAGGTCCGCCGAGGAACCAAGTATATCGTGACCAAGTGGTACCGCGAGCGTCCGCGCTTGACCTAGAGCAGGCCTGGAGAAAAGGCGGGAATAATGGAGCGGGCGAAGGGATTCGAACCCTCGACCCCAACCTTGGCAAGGTTGTGCTCTACCCCTGAGCTACGCCCGCTCAACTGGCGCGAAGCCGCCGGGTCCGGCGGCAGGGTGGCGGGCGCCTAGCATGGCCGGAGCCCCCGCTGCAAGCTTCCGGCGATCGCCTTGTGAGCCGCGCCGGAGCGGCCCATATGGGCGGCGAATGCGAGTTGCGAAAGGACTGGCGTGGCGACCTTGGGATTGAGCGAAGCGGAGCGCGAGGCTGCGGCGCGCCTGGAGCGCGACATTCTCGAGCCGTCGATGACGAGCCTCGTCCTGCTCGATTTCCGGGCGGAGCGGTCCGGGGCGTCCAAGCAGCTTTCGCCGGTGCTCGACAAGCTTGCCGCGGATTATGCCCGCAAGGGAGTCAAGCTGGTCAAGATCGACGTCGATGCAGACAAGCTGATCGCTGCGCAATTTCCGGTGCAAACGATCCCGACCGTCTATGCCTTTTACCAAGGCCACCTTGTCGCCGATCTCACCAACTACCGCACCGAAGGCCAGCTGACGCAAATCCTTGATCAGCTAATCGCGCAGCTCGGAATGAGTCCAGAAGCTGAGCCGGCAAAGGCGGACATCGGTCCCCTAATTGCGATGGGCGAAGAGGTGCTTGGCGCCGGCGACGCCGCCCGGGCAGCGAACATCTTCCGCCAGGTCCGCGACATGTCTCCCGAGGACTTATCGGCAGTCGGCGGCCTGGTGCGATCGCTAATAGCGAGCGGCGATACCGGTGAGGCCCGCAACATTCTGGACGGACTGCCTCCGGCGCATTCGGGTGATCCTGCAATTGCCCGGGCGAAGGCCGCACTGGAGACTGCCGAGGCGGGAGCGGGTGTCGATGCGTCCGAGCTCGAAAAGGCGGTCGCTGCCGACCCCGACAATTTGCAGGCGCGATACGACCTCGCCGGCGCGAGCATGGCTGGCGGGAATCGCGACCGCGCCGCCGACGAGCTTCTCGCCATCATCGAGCGCGACAAGGAGTGGAACGAGGGCGCCGCCCGCAAGCGGCTTCTCCAGCTGCTCGAGGCGCAGGGTCTCGAGCAGGAATGGGCGCGGGGCCAGCGCCGCCGCCTGTCGGCACTATTGTTCACATGAGCGGCGCGCTTCCGCTGCGGGCGCCCCTGTTCCCGATTGCAGGCGCGATCCTGTTTCCGCGCGCGCAGCTTCCGCTCCATATTTTCGAGCCGCGCTATCGCGACATGGTCCGCGACGCCGTCGACGGAGACGGCATGATCGGAGTGGTCCAGCCGCAGCTCGTCGAGGTCGCGGACGACCGGAAGCAGCCGCTGTATTCGGTCGGGTGCGTGGGGGAGATCGTCGGGGTCGAGGAGCTCGAGGACGGGCGGTTCAACATCGTCCTGAACGGATCGAACCGCTTCCGGATCATCAACGAAGTCGATCTCGACACGGCCTACCGCAATGCCGACCTGGACGTCGGCGCCTTCGACGACCGCGAGCCCGACGCGCTGGCAATGGCGCAGCGGGCCGAGGTCGAGCGCGAAGCGCGCCGGCTCGGCGATTCGCTCGGTCTCGCGGTGGACTGGTCGGCGGTCAGCCGCCTCGACGACGAGATGCTGGTCAACGCGATCGCCCAGGTCGCGCCGTTCGACGTCTCCGCCAAGCAGGCGCTGCTTGAATCCGAGACTCTCGACGGACGCGCCGACTTGCTGGTGCAGCTGATGCAGTTCCTTCGGCTGAGCCAGGGCGGTGCCGAGCTTCAGCCAACGCTGCAGTGACTGCACCTCGGCGCTAGCGGGTGCGACTCGTCGATTAAATCGGCAAGCCCCGGAGCAGGATCGGCAGGTCGCCACTCGTGCCGCGCGCTTCGCTCATCAGCCGGCTTTTGACCGGGCCGATGCGGTCGATCAGGCCCATTCCGAAGCGGCGCACCGCCGAGGCCGTCCGACCGGGGATTCCGTAGATTCGAGTGAGGCTGTCGGTCGCCATCGCCACCATCAGCGAGTCGAGCGAGCGCCAGCGCTGGTAGCGGTTGAGCAATTGCCGGTCGCCGAGGTCGAGCCCGAGACGGGCGCCTTCCACCAACACTTGGGCGAGCGCGGCTGCATCGCGGAAGCCGAGGTTGAGCCCCTGGCCGGCGATCGGGTGGATCGCGTGGGCCGAGTCCCCGATCAGCGCAAGCCTTTGCGCCGTGATCTGCGCGGCATGGTGAAAGCCCAGAGGATAGGTCGATCGCGGGGCGGCGAGAGCAAGCTTTCCAAGAAAGCCGCCCATGGCCGCCTTCGCCTCCGCGGCGAAATCCTCGTTGCTCAGCGACAACAGCCCCGCCGCGTCGTCCTTCTTGAGCGACCAGACGATTGCCGAGCGATGGCGCTTCGTGTCGTCGGTCATCGGCAGCAGCGCGAACGGCCCGCCGGGATAGAAGATCTCGTAGGCGACATTGTCATGCGGGTGTTGGTGAGCGAGCACCGAGACGATCGCCGTATGATCGTAGCGCCAGCGCGCCATGCGGATGCCGGCCTGCTCGCGCATCGGTGAATAGCGGCCTTCGGCGCCGACAAGCAGCGGGGCGCAAAGCGTCCGCCCATCCTCCAGGCGGACTACGGCCTGGTTGTCGCCGCGCTCGACGCTGGCGATCCGAGACTTCCATAGCAGCCAGAGATTCTTTCCGGCCTCGGCGCGGGCGCGGAGGGCTGCGCGCAAGTGGCGGTTCTCGTGCATCCAGCCCAGTGGCTCGTCATCCTCGCCCGGCTCGAAGGCGAGACCGCCCGGATCGAGCCCGTCGGCGACCTGGATCTTCAGGATTGGGCAACCGGGCACCGGGAAATGATCCGCGACTCCCGTCGCTTGGAGCATTCGCGTTGAGCTCGACGACACCGCGCTCGTCCTGCCGTCGAACGCGGCGTCCAGCCGCTGGTCCGGGTCGGCGGGGTCGACCACGATCGCGGATAGACCGCTCGAATCCACCGCCGCGGCCAGCGCCATTCCGACGAGGCCGCCGCCGAGGATGATCACATCCGCCCTGTCCATGGCGGCCTCCTAGGCGTTTCGATCGGCCAATGCGACCCGGCCGCCGATGCATGACGTCAAGAAAGCGTTTGACCGGCGAGTCCCGGACAAGGCATTTTAAGAGTGCGAGATTTGTGGGGGTGGGACAATGGCAACGGCTGCGGCGCGGCCAGGCAAGGATCTGGGACCGGACTGGCGCGACAAACTGCGCGAGTCGATGCGACGCCTTGCGCGGCGTAGCTGGGGCGCTGTCCTGCTGGTGGCCGCCGCCGCGGGCGTGGTCGCGCTCGCTTCGCACAGTAGCACGGACCCGTCGTTTACCACCGCGTCCGGGGGCCCGGCGGAGAACTGGTTCGGCTCCGTCGGAGCCTATGTAAGCGACCTCGCTTTCCTCCTCTTCGGAATCGGCTCCGCGCTTTTCCTGCCGGTGATCGCCATTGCCGGCCTCAGGATGGCGCGCCTGGCGCCGAGCGGACGCATCGGACGCGCCCTGGCACTGACCGCCATTGCGGCAATCCTCGTCGGAATCGCGCTGAGCCTCACCAGCGGTTCGGCAGTTTCGGGACTTCCGGGAGGGTGGGGCGGAGCGATCGCCCTGGCCGCGGCCAACGGCCTCGACGCGCTTGCATCGCTGATCCCCGACCCGCGTTTCGTCCAGCCGACGCGGATCGGGTTGCTCGTGCTGTTCGCGGCTGCCGGCCTGGCGGTTGCCTGGTTCGCGCTCGGCATTTCCGGCGAGGAACGCGCCTGGTTCGGCGGCCTGTTCAGGCGATCGGACAGGCCGCGGGCTGCGCCCCGCAAGACGGAGGAGGAGCGCGACGAACGCGCTTCGATGGCATCGCCGCCCAGGCCGCGTCCCTCGGTTGCGGTCGCCGAGCCGGCGTCATCCCCGGCGCGTTCGAGAACCCCCGCATCGCGCAAGCTGGCCCAGCCGGGACTCGCGCTAGGCGACAGCTACGCGCTGCCGGACGTGGGGCTGCTCGCTGCTCCGCCGGAAAAAGGACGCTCACAGATCGACCGGGCGGCGCTCGAGCGCAATGCGAAGATCCTCGAGGCTGTGCTGGAGGACTTCAACGTCCGCGGCAATATCGTCGAAGTCAGGCCGGGGCCCGTCGTCACGATGTACGAGCTGGAGCCGGCGAGCGGGATCAAGGCGAGCCGGGTCATCGCCCTTGCCGACGACATTGCCCGCAACATGCAGGCAATTTCCGCGAGGGTCGCGATCATTCCCGGCCGGAGCGTGATCGGTATCGAGCTTCCCAATGCACGCCGCGAAAGCGTGACCTTGTCGCAGCTGATCGGAAGCGACAGCTTCGCCGACGACGATCTCGCGCTTCCGCTCATCCTGGGAAAGAATATCGCCGGCGACGCGGTCATCGCCGATTTGGCGCCCATGCCGCACCTGCTTGTTGCGGGCACGACCGGCTCGGGCAAGTCGGTCGGCCTCAACTGCATGATCCTGTCGCTGCTCTACCGGCTGAATCCGGACGAGTGCCGGATGATCCTGATCGACCCGAAGATGCTGGAACTCAGCATCTACGAGAATATCCCGCACCTTCTCGCGCCCGTCGTGACCGAACCGGGAAAGGCGATCCGTGCTCTGAAGTGGACCGTCGAGCAGATGGAGGAACGCTATCGCATGATGGCGAACCTCGGAGTCCGGGCGCTTCCGAGCTTCAACCAGAAGGTACGCGACGCGAAGGCGAAGGGCGCCCAGCTCGGGCGCAGGGTTCAGACCGGCTACAACGCGGAGACCGGCCAGCCGATCTATGAGATGGAGCAGCTCGATTACGAGGTGTTGCCGCAGATCGTCGTCGTCGTCGACGAGCTGGCCGACCTGATGATGACCGCGGGCAAGGAGGTCGAGTTCCTGATCCAGCGGCTTGCGCAGAAGGCGCGAGCAGCGGGAATCCACCTCATCATGGCGACCCAGCGGCCATCGGTGGACGTGATCACCGGCGTCATAAAGGCGAACCTGCCGACTCGGATCAGCTTCCAGGTCACGAGCAAGATCGACAGCCGCACGATTCTGGGCGAGCAGGGCGCAGAGCAGCTGCTGGGCAAAGGCGACATGCTCTACATGCCCGGCGGCAAGCAGATCATCCGGGTCCACGGACCGTTCGTGTCCGACGAGGAAGTGCGCGCCGTAACCGAGCATTGGCGCAGGCAGGGCGTCCCCGAATATGTGTCCGCAGTCACCGAAGAGCCCGAGGACGGCGACTATCTGTTCGACGGCGAGCCGACCGGCGAGGACGATCCGGAGACCCAGCTTTACCGCAAGGCGGTGCAGATCGTCGCCGAAAGCCAGAAGGCGTCGGTGTCCTACCTCCAGCGTCAGCTCCGTGTGGGCTACAACAGTGCTGCGCGGCTGATCGAGCGGATGGAGAAGGACGGCAAGGTCGGGATGCCCGACCACGTCGGCCGTCGCGAGGTGCTCATCGATACCGACGGGCAGCCCGTCTGAGCCTGAACGCGGCGGAACCACAAGGTTCAGACCGCATTCAATAGCAAAAGGCCAGTTTCCGGCCAAAATCTTCAGGAGCTTCGAATGTCCTTTGCCACCCGTTTCGCGCGCGTCCTCATTCCCGCTGCGGTCATGGTTGCGCCGGTTGCAGCGGCGGCCAAGAAATCGCCCGAGCTGGACTTGGTCAAAGCCCACTTGGGCGCGACGAATTCGATGACGGCCAATTTCGTCCAGACCGATCAGAAAGGGCAGACGCTGTCGGGAACGCTTCAGCTTAAGCGCCCTGGTAAGATCCGCTTCCAGTATGGACATGGCGTCAACGTTCTTCTCGTGGCGGACGGACGGAAGCTGACCTTCATCGATTATGACGTCGGCCAGAAATCGAGCTGGGACCTCAACAAGACACCTCTGGGCGTCCTGCTGTCGTCAAACCCTGATCTCGACCGGATCGCCCGGATCGTCCCCGACAAGGATCCCAGGCTGGTCGTCGTTCGCGCGGTGGACCCGTCGCACAACGAATATGGCAAGCTGATCCTTGCCTTCATCCGCGAGGCGGGAGCGCCGGGCGGCCTCCGGCTCTACGGCTGGACCGCGGTCGATGCGCAGGGGAAGCAGACGGTCGTGAAGCTATCCAATCAGCACTATAATGTCGCGGTCCCCGCAAGTGCGTTCACCTACGTCGAGCCGAAGAAAAAACCGCGTTGAAAAGCGTAGCAGATCGAAACTTGTTCATCTCGGCGTCAGATACGCGCGCGTAAAAGTCGTACGGATGCCGCAACAGGCTTGGGGTTTCCCCCTGTTACCCGGGCCCGCAGCATCCCTTGCGTGACGAACGCTTGGTCGGCCCTCGCTCCATGCCCCCGGAGCGAGGGCCTTTTCACAGGCTGCCGGGGGTAGGCTATGACAAGGCACTCCTTTTTCTTTCGCGCCCCGGCGGATAAGCGGCACCTGTGACCAAGCGCCTGAAGATCGCCTCCTGGAACATCAACTCCGTGCGGGCTCGAACTGCGCTCGTCGAGCAACTCATCACGCAAGAGCAGCCCGACATCCTCTGCCTGCAGGAAACCAAAGTGCTCGACAGCATCTTCCCCGCGGAGCTGTTCGAACGGCACGGCTACCGGCATTTCGCCCTCAACGGGCAGCGGATGCACCACGGCGTTGCGATCCTGAGCCGCGTGCCGCTGGATGACCCCGGAAGGCACGACTGGCAGGACAATGGCGAGGCGCGCCACATCGGCGTCCGCCTCGAATGCGGGATCCGGCTGGAGAACGTCTATGTGCCGGCCGGCGGCGACACGCCCGACCGCAAGGTGAATCCCAAGTTCGGCCAGAAGCTCGACTTTATCGAACGGATGACGCGCTGGTCGGAATCGCTCGACGAGCCGACGGTCATCGTCGGCGATTTCAACGTCGCTCCGCTTGAATGCGACGTCTGGAGCCACAAGGCGCTGCTGTCGGTTGTCAGCCACACGCCGGTGGAGGTGGAAGCGCTGGGCCGGCTCCAGCAGGCGCACGACTGGATCGACATCGGCCGGCGCTTCGTGCCCGCGCCTGAACGCTGCTTCACCTGGTGGAGTTATCGCTCGCCCGACTGGACGAAGAACGACCGCGGCCGGCGTCTCGATCACATGTGGGCCTCGCCTTCTCTCGCCGGCCATCTCGCGGCCCATTCGGTCCTTGAGCCGTGCCGCAAGTGGGAGCGGCCGTCAGACCATGTGCCGCTAATTTGCGAGCTCGCCTTTTGAGCGGCGGATCAGGTCTCAGGCGGGCGATCGCCGCGCTCAAGACCGGCCGCCCCGTGCGCATCGAAGGCGACGGACACATCACGGTCCTGTCCGTCGAAACGGCGGATGCCGAAACGCTCGCCACGTTCGACGCCGAAAGGTGCGCCCCGCTCCTGATCACCGGTTGGCGGGCCGCAGCACTGTCGCTCGCCAACATGCGTGAAGCCGCTGATCCTGCCCAGCCGGTCCTGATTGAACGGGCGTTGTGGCTCGATCCCGAAACGGCGCGCGGCATCGCCGACGCCGGTCAAGATGCCTACCGCGCGCCGCTCGGCCCGCTTACGCCGATCGCTTCCGGCAATTGGAAGGCGGAAAAAGCGGCACTGAAGCTGGCTCGGCTGGCCGGCCTGCTTCCGGCGCTCTGGGTGATCGAGCCCACAGCCAATTCGCTTGGCATCGGGACGGCAACGATCCTGGAAGCAGGGACCGAAGCCCGGCTGGTTGCGCGTGCGCGGCTTCCGCTCGACGGCATGCCCGATACGCAAATCGCCGTCTTCCGCGCCACCGACGGCGAGGAGCATGTCGCACTCGTGGTCGGCGCGTTCGGGGGCAAGCCACCCTTGGTCCGGCTTCACAGCGAGTGCCTGACCGGCGACGTGTTCGGCTCGCTCAAGTGCGATTGCGGGCCGCAGTTGAAGGAGGCGCTGCGGCTGATCGGAGCAGCCGGTGGCGGCGTGCTGCTCTATCTTCGGCAGGAAGGCCGAGGCATTGGGATCGCCAACAAGATCCGCGCCTATGCGCTTCAAGACCGGGGCTTCGACACGGTCCAGGCGAACCTTCGCCTCGGCTTTTCCGACGACGAGCGCAACTATGAGCAGGCGGCCGCGATCCTTCGCGGGCTCGGGATTGATGAGATCCGGCTCCTCACCAACAATCCGGCGAAGGTCGAAGGGCTAGAGCGCTCAGGTATCCGAGTTGTGGAGCGGGTCGGGCACCACATGCCGGCCAACCCGCACAATGCCGATTATCTGGCTGCCAAGCGCAAGAAAAGCGGGCACCTGCCCTAGACGGTTTCGAAAAGCGCAGTTCCGACGCGCACGGCGGTCGAGCCAAGCATTACGGCCGCCTTGTAATCGTCCGACATCCCCATGCTGAGCCCGCCCACTTGGTGCTCGGCTGCGAGCTTCGCTAGCAGCGCGAAGTAAGGCGACGGCTCGGGCCCGAATGGCGGAATGCACATCAGTCCGGCGAGAGGCAGCGGCGACCGGCGCACCGCGGCGACGAGTTCGCCCACCTCAGCGATCGCACAGCCGCCCTTTTGCCGCTCCTCGCCGATGTTCACCTGGACATAGACGGACGGAAAGCGGTCCGCCCTGGCCGCTTCCTTCGACAGCGCGTCGAGCAGCGAATTGCGGTCGAGCGAGTGGATAGAGTCGAACAGCCGTACCGCTTCTGCCGCCTTGTTCGACTGCAGCCGGCCGATGCAGTGGAGGCGCAGGCCGGGATGACTCGCCAGGAGCGCCGGCCATTTTGCCAGCGCCTCCTGCACCCGGCTTTCGCCGAAATCCCGTTGCCCCGCTTCGATCAATCCCTCGATCTCCTCGGCGCTTCTGGTCTTGCTGACCGCGATGATGGCGACGTTGGCGGCGTCGCGCCGAGCGACCTTGGAGGCCGATGCGATGCCATCGCGTACCTGTTGAAGTCGATCTTCGGCGCTGCTCATCCGTCCGGCTATAGGAAGGCCGATGAAGCGTCGCCAGACCAGCGTTCCAACCCAATGGCTGGTCGCCGATGATCGCATCGACGACGCTCTGTGGCGCGCTGTCCGAAGACTGCCACGGGGAAGCGGCGTGCTCGTCCTCTATCGAGAGCTGCCGAAGCGCGAGCGCTCGAGGCTTTTATCCAAGTTGCGGATACTGGCCAGCCGGCGGCGTCTGACCATAGTCGATGAGCAGGAAGGCGGCGCTGCGCGAATCCATAATCTTGCCGAGCTTCGGCGTGCGGGGATGGCCAACACCCCTCTTCTCTTCCTGTCGCCGATCTATCCGACGCGAAGCCACCACGAGTGGACCGCAGTTCCGCGTTTGAAGGCCGCGGGGATCGTCAAACTGGCGAGGGTTCCGGTGATCGCGCTGGGCGGAATGGATGAGCGCCGGTTTCGACGAATCGAACGTCTCGGCTTTTCAGGCTGGGCGGGTATCGACGCCTGGATTCAGAATTTGAATGCCGTGCCTACGTAAACGGCTTGGCTGTCGACCCGGTCGTCGCTGAGCGTCGAGATGCGGTCACGCTGGATCTTGTAGCGCACGCCGCCGGTGACCGAGATCCGCCGGGTCAAGGCGTAGGAGCCACCAAGGTCGACCGCATAATTGTCGGGGTCGCGAAGCGCTGGAGCCGCCTGCCCCTGCGAGCGATCCGCCGAGACCGCGACCCGCCCGGTAAAGCGCGGGAGCGAGTAGCTGACTCCGACAATGGCGCTCTCGCGACCGTCGACCGGCGAGCCGGCGGGCTTCACCTTCCCGACGTCGCCGGAAACCGCAAAACGCCGCCATCCGACGGCCACACCCAGATTATAGCTGACCGGAGCGAGCGCGCTGACCGGCGATTCCGAACCATTCGACGCGAGTTCCTGCGGAGTCGTCGCCCGGGCGCGGATCGCGATCCGGACTTGGGACGGCCGGCCCTTGGCTGCGGCTGGCGTGAACTTGAGGTCGCCAAGCGGCGCAACGCGACCGGAGAAGGCAGCGGCGAGCCGGGGATCCGCCGAAGCCGGCGTGAATTCAAACCCCTGGTTAAGGCTCAGAGAGACAGCAGGCGGCTTTTTGCTAGACGAACTGGCCGCGAGCGCAGGCGACAGCAGGAGCACCGCCGCGCCAAGCGCGACGGCCATTTTCGCTCCACTGAAGCGCCGGAGACTCACGTAGGCCAACTCCCTGTTGCCGGAGTCATATAGTCTCGTGAAGTTGAAGGTTCCATGACTGAATCGATTCGCCGCGAGTCTGTTGCAGTTGGACAACAAGCGTTAACACGCGCGCGGCGCTTGCGGGCTCGCGGGCAGCATCTATAACGCGCGCTCGTCTCATAGCCGAGGTTCCCAGATGTCCCGCCTAAAGTTCACCGCCGCAGTCATGGTCCTCGCCGCACTGGCCGCGTCGGGATGCGCCCGAAACCGCAATCTTCCTACGACGCAGATCGCTCCGTCGAGAATGACGAGCATCGGAGTCAACGGCTATCTGTGGCAGGCGGCGCTCGACACGGTTTCCTTCGCGCCGCTCCTGCAGGCGGATGCGAACAGCGGGGTCATCATCACCGATTGGTATGCGAACCCCAAGGCTCCGGGCGAGCGGGTCAAGCTGACGGTGACGATCCTGGACCAGGACCTGCGCGCCGACGCACTTCGAGTGGCCGCGTCTCGTCAGGTGATTCAGAACGGCACCTGGGTGGCGGCGCCGGTGACGGCGGCAACCGTCCAGAAGCTGGAGGATATCATCCTCACCCGTGCCCGTGACATCCGCCGAACCACCGTCCCCGGCTAAGAATCGAGGCTTGATATGACCGCCCGTTTCGACCCGGCGGTTGCGGACGTCCGCTGGCAGCGGCGATGGGACGACGAGCGCTGCTTCGTCGCCGACACCGACAGCGCGAAGCCGAAGGCCTACGTGCTGGAGATGTTCCCCTATCCGTCGGGACGGCTCCACGTCGGCCACGCCCGCAACTACACGATGGGCGACGTTCTCGCCCGATACCGGCGCATGCAGGGCTTCGAGGTCCTCCACCCGATGGGCTGGGACGCCTTCGGAATGCCCGCCGAGAATGCGGCGATGGAACGTGGCGTCCACCCCGACGGCTGGACGCGCTCCAACATCGCGGCGATGCGAGACCAGCTCAAAAGGCTGGGCTTCGCGTTCGACTGGAGCCGCGAAATCGCCACTTGCGATCCCGAATATTACGGGCATGAGCAGGCTCTGTTCCTCGACCTTTACGACGCCGGGCTGGTCTACCGGAAGGAGAGCGAGGTCAATTGGGACCCGGTCGATCATACGGTCCTTGCCAATGAGCAGGTAATCGACGGCAAAGGCTGGCGCTCGGGGGCGCCGGTCGAACGGCGGAAGCTGTCCCAATGGTTCCTGAAGATTACCGATTTCGCTGACGATCTTCTCGATGGGCTGGAGGCGCTGGAGAACTGGCCGGACAAGGTGAAGCTGATGCAGGAAAACTGGATCGGCCGCTCCGACGGACTTCGATTCCGCTTCAAGCTCGGCGGACAAGGAGCCGAAAGCGACTATCCCTGGGTCAAGGCCGCACTCGCCGACTCGCGAGAGATCGAGGTCTTCACAACCAGGCCGGACACGATCTTCGGAGCGAGCTTCGTCGCAGTCGCGCCCGATCACCCGCTGGCACAAAAGATTGCTGGCGAAAATCCCGACGCGGCGGCCTTCATCGCCGACTGCCGGTCGGTCGGTACGAGTGAGGAGGCGATCGAAAGCCAGGAAAAGAGGGGGTTCGTCACTGGGATCGAAGCGGTTCACCCGCTCATCTCCGATTGGCGGCTGCCCGTGTGGATCGCGAATTTCGTGCTGATGGAATATGGCACCGGCGCGATCTTCGGAGTGCCGGCGCACGACCAGCGCGACTTCGAGTTCGCGACCAAATACGAGCTTCCGATCCGAAGGGTCGTAGCCCGCGCCGATCAGGGCGCGGATACGCCGATCGGCGATTCGTCGGAGCCGGGCGAAGGAGTCCTCGTCAATTCGTTCTTCCTGGATGGGCTGTCGGTCGAGGAGGCGCGGGACGCCGTGATCCGGCGAGCCGAGGAGCAAGGCTGGGGCAGCCGCGAGATCGCCTATCGGCTGCGCGACTGGGGCGTTTCCCGCCAGCGTTACTGGGGAACCCCGATCCCGATGATCCATTGCGAGAAGTGCGGACCGGTCGGCGTGCCGCGCGAGCAGCTGCCGGTCGTCCTTCCGCAGGACGTCACGTTCGACGTTCCCGGGAACCCCCTCGGCCGCGCCGAGGAATGGCGGCGGACTAGCTGCCCGAAATGTGGCGGCCCGGCGCTCCGCGAAACCGATACGTTCGACACCTTCGTCGATTCGAGCTGGTACTTCATCCGCTTCGCGAGCCAGCCGATCGACCGGCCGTTCGACCGAGCCGAGGCTGACCAATGGCTGCCGGTCGATCAGTATATCGGCGGGGTCGAGCATGCGATTTTGCACTTGCTCTATGCTCGCTTCTGGACCCGGGCGCTCAAGCGCATCGGGCGGATCGCCGTCGACGAGCCATTCAAGGGCCTGTTCACGCAGGGAATGGTCACGCATGAGACGTACAGGGGCGTCGACGGCAGGTGGCTCGCTCCGGAGGAAGTGCGAAAGGACGATCGGGGCAGGCTGATCGACGCTGCCGGCGCGCCCGTCGAGCGCGGCCGGGTCGAGAAAATGTCCAAGTCGAAGCGGAACGTCGTCGACTCGGACACGATTGCAGACCGATATGGGGCGGATGCCGCGAGGTGGTTCCTCCTTTCGGACAGCCCGCCCGAGCGTGACCTCGAATGGTCTGAAGGGGGCATCGAGGGCGCTGCCAGATTCGTTCAACGAGTGTGGCGGCTGGCCTCGTCCCCGCCGGGCAATGGCGAGGATGCGGACCTTGAGCGCAAGCGGCACCGCACGATCGCCGGCGTCACCGAGTCGCTCGAGGGATTGCAGTTCAACAAGGCGGTGGCCCAGCTATATGAGTTCGTCAGTGCGATCGAGAAGGCGAAGCCGTCCAGCGCGCGTTCGGAATCCGTGCGAACTCTGGTGAAGCTCGTTGCGCCGATGGCGCCGCATCTTGCCGAGGAATGCTGGGAAGCGCTCGGCGGCAAGGGCATGGTCGTGGATGCGAAGTGGCCGGAATTCGACGCGGCGCAGTTGGTCGAGGAAGAAGTTACCCTCGCGGTGCAGGTCAACGGCAAGCTCCGCGACACCCTGACCGCTCCCCGGGGCCTCGACCGGGCGGGGGCGGAACAGCTCGCGCTCTCGTCGGAGAAGGTGCAGCGACAGCTTGCCGGCGCGACCCCGCGCAAGGTCATTGTCGTGCCCGACAGGCTGGTCAATATCGTCGCGTGATGCGCCGACTCACCATCGCAGCCTTCGCGGCCCTGCTATCGGCCTGCGCGCTCCACCCGCTCTATGGCGGCGGGTCGTCGGGCGCGGTCGCCGGGACGCTTCGGCAGGTCACCGTCGCCCCGATCCCGGGGCGCAACGGATGGCTCGTCTACAACAAGCTGAAGGAACGCCTCGCCGCCGCGGGCGAAGCTGAGCCCGCCTACCGGCTTGAGGTCGAACTCGACGACGACATCATCGGTCTCGGAATCCGGGGCGACCGCGCCGTGACGCGCGAGCGCAGGACGTTGCGCGCACGCTACCAGCTGGTGTCGGTGTCGAACGGCCAGGTCGTGCTCGACGCCTCCGCTGGGTCGGACGCCGGCATCGACGTCGTCAGCTCCGAATATGCGACTGTGGCTGCCGAGCAGAGCGCTGAAGAGCGCCTGGCCGACGCGGTCGCCGACCAGATCGTCGCCCGGCTGGCGCTTTACGTGACGCGATCGGACGGCTCGCGTTGATTCCGGCGAAGGGAAATCTCGGCCGATCGCTCGACTATCCTGGCCCGGACATCCGCTTCTACCTTTTCTACGGGCCCGACGAGGGGCAGTCGCGCGCCCACGCCGAACGTCTTCTGAAAGGCCTCGGCGCGGAAAAGTTCGTCATCCCGGCGCAGGCGGCCAAGTCGGACCCCGCGATCCTCGGCGACGAAGCTGCGGCGATCGGCCTTTTCGGCGGCAAACGGTGCTTGTGGATTGAGCCCGCGGGAGATGAGATCCTCGCCTCGGTCGAAGCGCTTCTCGAGGCTGGAGCTGCTGAGAGCCCTGCGGTCGCTATAGCGGGGGCACTTCGCAAGACGTCGCCGCTGGTTAAGCTGGCGGAAGCGCATCCGAGCGGGCTTGCGCACGTTTCCTACGAGCTGAGCGAAGGCGATGCGGTGCAGGTGATCGAGGAGATCGCACAAGGCGAAGGTTTGCGGCTTGGATCGGGCGTAGCGGCGCAAATAGCCGCCGCCGCGGGCAACGAGCGTGGAATCATGGCGCAGGAGTTGGCGAAGATCGCCCTCTACGTGGACGCGTCGTCCGAAAGTCCGAAGCAGGTCGATCGCGATACCCTTGAAGAGATTGGGGCGGGGTCCGACGGCGACTGGACGCGACTCGGCGACCTGGCGCTCGCCGGTCAACTCGATGAGCTGTCGCACGAGCTGGACGCGAGTCTGGCCGATGCCGAGCCGATTTCGGTTGTGCGCGCGCTTCAGCGGCGGTTGCTGATGCTCGCTCCGATTCGCGCCCGGGTCGAATCCGGGCAGCGGCCTCATGACGCCGTGGCGTCAGCAGGCAAGTCGGTGTTCTGGAAGGAAAAGGCGCTCGTAACCCGGATGGTATCGCAATGGGATTCCGCTGCGCTTTCGAGAGCGCTGGAGCGCTCCGGAGCGCTCGAGCGGCGGCTCATGGCTTCCGATTCGCCGCCGGCCTGCGAAGCCCTCGAAGAGGAGTTGATCGCGCTCGCCAGGATGGCTCGGCGCAGTTAGCCGGCGTCTTAAATCGGCTCGCCGGAAAGGCGCTGGCAGAGCATGTCGAGCTGATCGAGACTCGAATAATGCAGGGTAACGGTGCCGCGCGTGCCGTTGTTGGCGACCTTAACATTGAGGCCCAGCATGTCGCCCAGCTGACGTTCAAGGGCGGCCAGGTCGGGATCCGTGGTGCGTTGCTCGGAGGCTGCGCTTCGGCGGCTGCTTGCTTCGGGCGCGTCCGGCCTCGACCGCTTTGCAAGGTCTTCAGCCTGCCGGACAGACAGCCCCTTCTGAACGATCTCGCTTGCTAGAGCCTCTGGGTCCGGGGCCGTTAAAATAGCCCGCGCGTGGCCCATGCTGAGATCGCCTCGCAATAGCGATTGCTTCACTCCGTCCGGAAGATCTAGCAATCTCAATAGGTTGGCAATGTGGCTGCGCGACTTGTGGACCAGCTTGGCGATGTCGTCCTGCGTATGGCCGTAACGCTGAACGAGCTGACGGTATCCTTCGGCTTCCTCGATCGCGTTCAGGTCCTGGCGCTGGATGTTCTCAATCAACGCAATCTCGGCGGCGGCCGAATCGTCTATTTCCCGAACGATCGCCGGAATCGTGTGAAGGCGCGCCCGCTGCGCAGCCCGCCACCGCCGTTCGCCGGCAACGAGCTGATAATCCTGTCCGTCGGGCCGGAGCAGAATGGGCTGGAGCACCCCGCGCTGCGCGATAGATTCAGCAAGCTCGGCTATGGTTTCCTCATCGAAATGCATTCGCGGCTGCGCCGGGTTAGGCCGGATCCTAGCAACTTCGATTTCGCGGATTCCCCGTGGAAGTTCACGCTCCGAACCCTCGTTGGTGGTCGTCTCGCCGGTGCGAACAGCTTCGTCGAGCAGTGCTGCAAGGCCGCGGCCGAGACCCGAACTTTTCTTGTCGCTCATGCCGCCTCTGCCCTGCGCGGCAGCCGCGTCATCAACTCGCGAGCGAGGCGAACATAAGCTTCGGAGCCCGGGCACTTCAGGTCGTAAATCAGCGCCGGCAGGCCGTAGCTCGGCGCTTCCGACAATCTTACGTTGCGGGGAACGACCGTGTCGAAAACGACGTCGCCGAGGCAGGCGCGCACATCGTCGGAGACCTGTTGCGACAGGCGGTTGCGCCGGTCGAACATTGTCAGCGCAATCCCGAGGATCGCAAGGCTCGGATTGTAAGCTACACGGATTCGTTCGACGGTTTGCAACAGCTGGCTAAGCCCTTCGAGCGCAAAAAATTCCGACTGCAGCGGAACGAGCAGGTGTCGGGCGGCGACGAGGCCGTTCACCGTCAGCAACCCGAGCGAAGGCGGGCAGTCGATCAGGCAAATATCCCACCGGCCTGCCGGGGTTGCTGACAGCGCCTTATCGAGCCGCCGCGCGCGATCCTCAAGCCCGACGAGCTCAACCTCGGCGCCGGACAGGTCCATCGTCGCCGGCACAAGGTCGAGACGCGGCACGCGTGTGGCGATCACGCTTTGCAGGACGCTCGCCGAGCCGATCAGCACATCATAGCTTGACCGTTCGCGCCGGGATTGAGGGACGCCCAGGCCAGTCGACGCGTTGCCCTGGGGATCAAGGTCCACGAGCAGGACCTTCCACCCAATGGCCGCAAGCGCCGTAGCCAGATTGATCGCCGTCGTCGTCTTCCCGACTCCGCCTTTCTGGTTCGCGACCGCTACGCGAATCATCGCCCACCCTTCGCTCTGACGTCCCGCAGCACCAGGATCCGGGAATCCGGATTAGTGCAGCTCGGAACGGTTTCCGCTGCACACTGCCAGTTTCTCCCGGCTTGGGCCAGTTCCGATTGGAAGTTGTGCCCTTTCGGGAGCGCCCAGACACTTTTTCTTGTGGACAGATGCGTGGATATTTCAAGCAGCCGGTCGAGGCTCGCGACCGCCCGCGCGGTGATCACGTCGAAATTTCCGCTGAGTTTTTGGACCTTCATCGGCACGATGGAAACGCGTCTCTCGAGACCGAGTTCGGCGATCGTCCTGAGCAGGAAATCCGCTCGCAGGCGGCGCGGCTCGACGAGCGTGACCGGTCCCGCAACAAGTAGAGCGATGACGATTCCAGGTAGCCCGGCGCCCGAACCGATGTCGACCCACGAACAGCCAGGAACTGGCTCGAAACGCACAAGCTGCGCACTATCAAGGACATGGCGCTCCCAGAGGGCGTCCAGCGTGGATGCCGACACGAGATTTTGGCGTGCCGCTTCTTCGCTGAGTCTTTTGCAGTAGCGGTCCAGTGATTCGACTGTTTCACGTGAAACGTCGCGACCTGCCGTTTCGGCCAGCCGCGCGCTCGATGCCGGATCGATCATGCCGCCGCGCGGGCCGCAGCGACATGTAGTGCGGAAAGTGCGGCAGGTGTTACTCCCGGGATGCGCGATGCCTGGTCAAGGGTCTCCGGCCGCGCTGTGGACAACCGTTCGACCATTTCGGTCGAAAGTCCCGGCACCGCGCCGAAGTCCACTGCATTGAGCCCAATTCGCAAGTCGCGGCTCAGCGCCTCCAACTCCCGGCGTTGCCGCTCCAAATACGGCGCATAGAGCGCGTCGGCTCGCCCTTCGCCACTGCCGGCCCACGCCGCCGATTCGCGCAGCTCGAAATGCCGCTCGATATGCGCACGGCGACGCTCGGAAAGGCAGCCTGCATCGATGGCGTCCTGCCCCAGACGGGTCGTCGCATTGTCCGCTCTCAGTGCGAGCCGATACTCGGCGCGGGCCGTCATCATGCGATAGGGTTCCGTGACGCCCTGGAGAGTGAGGTCGTCGACCATCACCCCTATATAGGATGTCCGGCGATCGAACCGGACCCGCTTCAGCTCGAGCGCCCGGGCAGCGGCGTTCAGCCCCGCGACCAGCCCCTGCGCCGCCGCTTCCTCATATCCGGTCGTCCCGTTGATTTGTCCGGCGAGGAACAACCCGCCGATTTCCTGCACCTCCAAGCTGCTGCCGAGGCGGCGCGGATCGACAAATTCATATTCGACAGCATAGCCGGGGCGCACGATTTCGGCTCGCTCGAGACCAGCGATCGACCGCACAAAATCCCGCTGCACCTCTTCCGGCAGGGAGGTGGAAATTCCATTGGGATATACGAGATGGTCGTCGAGCCCCTCCGGCTCGAGGAAGATTTGATGGCCGTCGCGCCCACCGAAACGTTTCACCTTGTCCTCGATGGACGGGCAATAGCGCGGGCCCCGCCCTTCGATCGCCCCCGCGAACAGCGGGGAACGATGCAGATTCGCTTCGATGATCTCGTGGGTCCGGTTGCCCGTGCGCGTAATCGCGCAATGGAGTTGTGGGCATGAAGCGCCATTGGCAAGCGCCGACATGGTCCAGGATTCAGCGTCGCTCGGTTGCCGCTCGATTCGAGCCCAGTCGATCGTCCGCGCGTCGAGGCGAGGCGGCGTGCCGGTTTTGAGCCATCCCTGGCCAAGTCCGATCTCGCGGATCTGGCGGCCGAGAACGACGGCCGCGCTCTCGTCCCGGCGTCCGCCCTCGACGACGTGTTCTCCAACGAACATTCGCGCGTCGAGAAACGTGCCCGTCGCGATCACGAGCGCTTTGCAGCCAATTCGGCCACCGCTCGTGTCAAGTGCCTCGACGCAACCGCCGCGAATTTGCACCCGCAAAGCCTCGCAAGTGAGAAGCTCGACGCCGCTCTGGCGAATGAGTTGGGTGACGGCCTCCCTGTATAAGCTCCGGTCCGCCTGAACCCGCGGCCCGTGAACCGCCGGCCCCTTGCTGCGATTGAGCATCCGCCGGTGGATCGCCGCGCGGTCCGCGGCCTGGGCCATAAGCCCATCGAACACATCGAGCTCACGGACGAGGTGGCCCTTGCCGACTCCGCCGATCGACGGATTGCAGGACATCTGGCCGACATCCTGGGCTCGAAAGGTTACAAGACCCACTCGAGCGCCGCGGCGTGCCGCAGCCGTCGCGGCTTCGCAACCCGCGTGGCCTCC
>JBKPOU010000013.1:0-20154 GCA_046733255.1 Pseudomonadota bacterium | reverse complement strand
GCTTCACCAGCTCTTTGAGAAGTGCCGCGTCCCCTTCAAGGCGAACAACGACGTCGTCGCCGATCGACACCGGCGACCTCGGGGAAACGGCAATTCGGCGGCCGGGACGGAATCGCGGCCACATGGAATCGCCGACAACGGTCAAGGCATAGGCATCGGGGTCGCTGGCCAGGCTTTCCGGACGCGCCACGCGTTCCAGCACTTCCCGGGGATCGATCGCGAGAAGTTCGATCCCGCTACCCGCTTCACCCCATTCGCCGGCCATCGACGTCGCCAGCAGCGGCAACGGGGGCAAGGGAGCGGGCCGCCAGCGCCAGTTGCGGGCTTCCCCCACCGCCCCTTCCGACGCGTTGCCGGAACCTGCTGGCGGAGCGCCGATCCGCAGCGCTTCGAACTCGGCGATCGTCGACCCGGCAGCGGAGAGGAGTTTCTCGAGCGTCCGCCGCGACGGATTTCCGTGCCGCCGCATGTCGGCCCAGACGGTGCGGCTGACGCCCGCCTTCACCGCCCAGCCGTTCGGGGTCAGCTCGTCAGGCTTGAACCGCATCAAATCGCGATAAATCTGGGATTCTCCGCTGCGGACCATCGCCCGAACTATCCAGTCCGGTGCAACCCACAGCAATTCAGACTTATCCTACCTACAGCTCCTTGACTATGTGTTAGACTTATCTAAACTGCTTCTCGATGGGGTGTAAGGGATCATCGAGTAGCGTCCGATGAAGGGTAAGTGGGTCATCCCGCAACTGCTGCGGCTGTCAGACGACCGCTGGCTTGCCGACTTCGGCGAAATAGCGCCGCATCGCCATGCTCGCGCCCCGAGACAGCTCGACAAATACCCGGCGGCCGTCGTGCGGGTCGGCGCGGCGAACGAAAATTCCCTTTTCCGTCATGCTTTTGAGCCAGCGGAGCGCCGTCGTCGCAGGGACTGCGGCGGCAATGCACAGGCTCGATACCGGGACTCGCAATTGGGCGATCTCGGCCTGCAGAAGATCGAGGAGCATGTCCCAGGCGGGATCGGCGAACATGTCCTCGGAAAAATATCGTCCGCGAAGTCGCCGTGCGCGGATCACGGACCGGACACTTTCCACCGACACGTCGGGCACGTCCTGCTCGACGGGCTTGCGCAGTTCGACTTCCGGCGCAGCGGGAACGGTGGACAGGCGCGCGAGCGTTGCTGCAATTCGGCCGACTTCGTCGCTGAGTTGCCGCAGCCGCTCGGCGCCTGGATCCCTCGAAACATCGTTGGCGCGGTCGGGCACTCTCGCGAGCGCCGTGGCGGTAACGAGGCTGGCGGCGCGTTCGATGGCGTCGGCGTCAATGACGATTTGCGCGTGTGTCCGCAGCAGGCGCTCACCGAGAATGTCGATCATCTCCGATGTCAGCGACAGGACAGCGCCGAAGCGCCGGCTTTCGAGACCGTCATCGACTTCGTCGAGAAGGCGCTCCAGCTCCGGCCCGCAATCGCGGTCGACCTCGATCCAGATCGCCGAAGTGAGCGCCTGTTGCCGCAGCCGCTCGGGCGCTTCTGCGATCGCAAGCTCGGCGCCGACGCGCATCGAGGTGGAGTCCGCGGTGTCTTTCGCTCGTCGCAGCGCCTGCGGACTCGTCGCCGCGATCAGCAGCGGGGGCGGTCCCTGATAGGATAGGTTCGTCTCGGTCACCGGCGCGTTCATTCGCGATCCTCCATCTGGAGTAGAACCGAGCATGCTGCCTTTAGTTAACTCGCGTATCGGAGAAAAGTTAGGCGATTTCGGCTCCAAAACGGACCAATCTCCGACCGCCTGCAGATCGATTTCCCGTATAGAACGATCTCGGCGAGGGGTGCGCCATTGGGGGGAAAGGATGGAGTGCACGGCGGCCGCGTTGCGTGCGCAGTGGCTGGCCGAGTTGGCGGACGCGATAGAGAGCGCCCAGTCTCTCGCATGGCAGCTCGGGACACAGGAACGGATGTCGGCGGAGGCGCGAGAGCTATTCGCACGCCTTGAGGCCGCGCGGCTGGAGCTGGAATCGATCCGCGACGGCGGCGTCGAGCGGGCCTGGACGATCGAGCCCGACTGGCTGCAGGAGATCGGCTGGCTGGGGGGAGCGGAGCCCTCGCCCGACTAGACGCCTTGGGGCAGCTCGCCTCCTCCTGAAAAGGGCTCGAGGAACGGCCCGATCGGCGGCGCTTGCCATCCCGCGGTTGCGACGAACCCGCGGTTGAGGAAGGCGCGCTTGCCATAACCGAGCGGCTGCCCGTCCGGCCCGTCGACGCGTCCGCCCGCCGCGAGAAGGACGGCGTGGGCGGCGGCCGTGTCCCATTCGCTGGTGGGTGCGAGGCGTGGGTAGATGTCGGCTCCCCCTTCCGCGACGATGCAGAATTTGAGGCTGGAGCCGATGCCGACATATTCGCATTCACCGACCGCTTCGGCGAGATAATCGGCCGTCGGCTGGTTGAAGTGCGACTTTGAGGCGACTGCCGCTACCGAGGCTCCGCGCTCGCGCGTGCGGATCTGGCGGCGGCCATCCGAGTCCTGCATCCATGCTCCCTCGCCAACGAGGCCCGCGTAGATCGTGCCCCGGGCGGGTGCGAACACGGCGCCAACGACAGGCACCCCACCGGAGATCAGGCCGATATTGACCGTGTAATCGTCCCCGCCGCGGATGAACTCCTTGGTCCCGTCGAGCGGGTCGACGAGGAAGTATGTGTCGTCGATGGCTGGAATTCGGCCGGCTGCCACTTCCTCCTCCGCTACTACGGGAACGCCGGGCGCGGACCGGGCAAGGGCAGCGAGGATGATTAGCTCCGCGGCTCGGTCGGCCTCGGTGACCGGCGAGAGGTCATCCTTGTGCTCGACCTTAAAGCCGCGGCGGACAAGCTCCAGTATCGCCTCGCCGGCGTCAGCTACAGCGACGGCAATATCCTCGAGCAGCTGCTTGCGATCCGAAATACCTGTCATTGACGAGCCATCCTGTCCGACTGGGCCCGCCTCAACGCGGCGCCATTCTTATTCCCCCGTCGAGGCGCACGGCCTCGGCATTCATGTACGGATTTTCCACCATGAAGCAGGCGAGCCGCGCATATTCCTCGGGCTGTCCAAGCCGCTTCGGGAACGGCACCTGCGCGCCGAGCGCGTCCTGGACGTTGGGCGGCATCATCGCAACCATCGGGGTCTTGAACACTCCGGGAAGGATCGTGTTGACCCGCACCCCGTCATTCATCAGGTCGCGCGCGATCGGCAACGCCATCGCCAGCACTCCGCCCTTGGATGCCGAATAAGCGACTTGGCCGATCTGCCCGTCCTGGGCGGCCACGGACGCCGTGTTGACGATGCAGCCCCGTTCCCCGTCCTCGAGCGGATCGAGGCCGACCATCCCGTACGCCGAGTTGGCGATGCAACGGAAGGTGCCAATCAGGTTGATCTGGATGGCAAGCTCGAACTGCACCATCGGATAGAAGCGCGGCTCCTTCGTTTCCTTGTCGCGGCCGACGGTCTTGGCGGCGTTGGCGACGCCGGCGCAATTGACGAGCACCCGCTCCTGCCCGTGCGCCTCGCGCGCCTTGGCGAAGGCGGCGGTGACGGCTTCTTCGCTGGTGACGTCGACCTCGCAGAAGGTGCCACCGATGTCGGAGGCAACCTTCTCGCCCTTGTCAGGATCGCGATCGAACACGGCGACCTTTGCGCCGCGCCGCGCCAGCTCGCGAGCGGTCGCTTCGCCAAGTCCGGAGGCGGCGCCGGTCACGACCGCGGAAATTCCGTTGATGTTCATTTCGTCTCCTGTGCCTCGACACGGGCGAGAATCGCGCCCTCACTCACCTGCGCGCCTTCGCTCGCATTCAGCTCGGCGACAACCCCATCGAACGGCGCGGTGAGCGCGTGCTCCATTTTCATGGCTTCCAGGGTCAGCAAGCGTTGCCCTTTGTTAACCATTTCCCCCTGCGAAACTTCCACGGACGTAACCTTTCCGGGCATAGGGGAAGTGATCGCACCGTCGGTTGCGCCATGGCTGCCGACGCTTCCGCGACAGCTGCGGCCGAATTCGTAAGCCTGGCCTTCGTAGAAAACGACGACGCGATCCTCGTCGCGAAAGCCTGAGACCCCGGCTAACTCACCCTCTTCGGACGAAACGACCCGAAACTCGCCGTCGCGGCTGAGAGCCACGCCCGAAGCCAACGGAGAGTTCAGTCGAAACCCGCTCAGTCCCGCCAGCGGCTTTTCTTCGTCTTGAGCCAGCGCGACGACAGCGGCCCCACGCCAGATTGCGTCATCGGGCTCGGCGGGGGGGAGGAGTTCATCGAGATGGCGTTCGATGAATCCCGTGTCGATTTTCCCCTTTCCGAAGTCGGGCTGCAGCACCGCATTGAAGAGGAAGCCGGCATTGGTGTGGACAGGCCATATTTCGACTTCATCAAGGATGGATGCGAGCTGGCCGATCGCTTCCGCACGCGTTTCGCCAGCGCCCACCAGCTTCGCGATCATCGGATCGTAGAAGGTGGAGATCGCGTCACCCTCCTCAACTCCCGTCTCGATGCGGCCTTCGTCGCCGAGGTCGAAATGGTCGAGCTTGCCGACGCTCGGTAGGAAGCCTTTCGACGGGTCCTCGGCGTATAGGCGCGCCTCCATTGCGTGCCCCGTGATCGACAGCTCGTCTTGCTTCTTTGGGAGTTTCTCGCCCGACGCGACGCGCAGCTGCCATTCCACGAGGTCCTGGCCCGTAATCTCCTCAGTGACCGGATGTTCGACCTGGAGGCGCGTGTTCATCTCCATGAACCAGATGCGGTCGGCCTTGAGACCCTCGGACGCGTCGGCGATGAACTCGACCGTGCCGGCGCCTTCATAGTTCACAGCCTTGGCCGCGCGCACCGCGGCGCCGCACACCGCCGCGCGGGTCGCTTCGTCCATGCCCGGCGCGGGCGCTTCCTCGATGACCTTCTGGTGGCGGCGCTGGAGCGAGCAGTCGCGCTCGAACAGGTGGACGACATTGCCCATGCTGTCGCCGAACACCTGAACCTCGATGTGGCGCGGCGAGAGGATGTATTTTTCGATCAGCACGCGGTCGTCGCCGAACGCGCTTGCCGCCTCGCGCTTTGCGCTATCCAGCGCGTCGTCGAAGCCGTTCGCGTCGTCGACGCGGCGCATCCCCTTGCCGCCGCCGCCCGCGACCGCCTTGATCAAAACCGGATAGCCGATCGCGCCGGCTTCCTTCTTCAAGTGCTTCGGGTCCTGGTCCTCGCCGAGATAGCCGGGCGTCACCGGAACGCCGGCCTCCTGCATCAGCTTCTTCGCGGCGTCCTTCAGGCCCATCGCGCGGATGCTGTCCGGCTTCGGCCCGACCCAGATCAAGCCGGCGTCGATCACGGCCTGCGCGAAATCGGCGTTCTCGGAGAGGAAACCGTAGCCGGGATGGATCGCCTCCGCGCCCGTGGCCTCAGCTGCCTCGATAATTTTCTCGCCGACGAGATAGCTCTCGCGTGCCGGACTCGGCCCGATGTGCACCGCCTCGTCCGCCATGCGCCCGTGCAGCGCCTTCGCGTCGGCGTCCGAAAAAACGGCGACAGTCCTGATGCCGAGCTTCCGCGCGGTGCGAATGACGCGGCAGGCAATCTCGCCCCGGTTGGCAATGAGAAGGGACTTCATCATCCGTCAGATTACATCCTGAACACGCCGAACTGCGGCCGGTCGGGGATCGGCGCGTTCAGGCATGCCGCAAACGCAAGCCCGAGCACGTCGCGCGTCTGGACCGGATCGATGATGCCGTCGTCCCACAGCCGCGCGGTCGCGTGCCAGGGATTGCCTTCCGCTTCGTACGTGTCGCGGATCGGCTGCTTGAACTTCTCGGCCTGCGCCGGAGTCCATTTGTCGGCGTCGCGGTGGACGGTGGCGAGGACGCTCGCGGCCTGCTCGCCGCCCATCACGCTGATGCGCGAATTGGGCCAGGTGAACAGGAATCGCGGGCTGTAGGCGCGGCCCGCCATTCCATAATTGCCGGCGCCGAAGCTGCCGCCGATGAGCACCGTGACCTTCGGCACCTGCGTGGTCGCCACCGCGGTCACCAGTTTCGCGCCGTGCTTGGCGATTCCCTCGGCTTCATATTTCCCGCCGACCATGAAGCCGGAGATGTTCTGGAGGAACAGCAGCGGCGTTTTCCGCATCGCGGCGAGTTCGATGAAGTGCGCACCCTTCATCGCGCTTTCGCTGAACAGGATGCCGTTATTGGCGAGGATCGCGACCGGCATTCCCCAGATGTGGGCAAAACCGCACACGAGCGTTGAACCGTACAGCGGTTTGAACTCGTGGAATTCGGATGCGTCGACGATCCGGGCGATGACTCCGTGCACGTCGTAGGGAGCGCGCACATCCTCGGGGATGATCCCATATAGCTCTTCGGCGTCGAACTTGGGCGGCCGAGGCTCGCGAAGCTCAATGTCCGCACCGGCCTCGGCCTGAAGCGTCGAGACGATGTCGCGGACGATGGTCAGCGCATGCTCGTCATTGTCTGCGAGATGGTCGACGACGCCGCTCTTCTTCGCGTGCAGGTCGCCGCCACCGAGATCCTCGGCGCTGATCACTTCCCCCGTCGCGGCCTTCACCAGCGGCGGCCCGCCGAGGAAGATCGTGCCCTGCTCCTTCACGATGACGCTCTCGTCGCTCATCGCGGGAACGTAGGCGCCGCCGGCCGTGCAACTCCCCATCACGCAGGCGATTTGCGCGATTCCTTGAGCGCTCATCTGGGCCTGGTTGTAGAAAATCCGCCCGAAATGGTCGCGGTCGGGGAAGACTTCGGCCTGGTGCGGCAGGTTCGCGCCTCCGCTGTCGACCAGATAGACGCACGGCAGCCGGTTCTGCTCGGCGATCTCCTGTGCCCGCAGGTGCTTCTTCACGGTCAGCGGATAATAGGTGCCGCCCTTCACCGTCGCGTCGTTGCAGACGATCATCACCTGCCGGCCGGAAACTCGCCCGACGCCCGCGATGATGCCCGCCCCGGGGACTTCGCTCGCATACATGTCGCAGGCGGCGAGTTGGCCGATCTCGAGGAACGGCGAGCCCGGGTCCAGCAACCTCTCGACGCGTTCGCGGGGGAGCAATTTGCCCCGCTCCACGTGCCTCTTGCGATGCTTTTCCGGCCCGCCCTTCGCCGCTTCGGCGACATCCGCGCGCAACTTCTCGACCAAAGCGCGGTTGTGGTCCACGCGAGCGCGATATTCGTCGCTGTCCCGGTCGATCTTCGTCTCGAGCTTAGGCGCGCTCATCCGCTCTGCATGTCCGTTCGTAGAATTGCCCTGCCGTTCGCCTAGCCGGTGCGGCAGCCATTGCAAAGCAGCTGTTGGAAAGGTCCGTAATGAAGCGCTCAACCCTCCTGGTCCTAGCCTCCTCAATCGCTCTGGCCGCATGCGGCACGCAGGCGACCAACAATGCCGGCACCGAGCAGAAGGCGGGGACCGGCATAGGCATCGATACGAGCTGGATGGACAAGTCGGTGAAGCCGGGCGACGAATTCTTCCAGTACGCCAACGGCACTTGGGTCAAGAACACGGAAATCCCGGCCGACCGCTCGCGTATCGGCGGATTCTGGATCGCCGACCAGCTGCGCGAAAAGAACACGCGCACGATGTTCGATGACATTTTGAAGAGCAACCCGACGAGCGGAAACGACGCTCTGATCGCCAATTACTACAACGCCTATCTTAAGACCGACGCGATCGACCGCGCCGGGCTCGCGCCGGCGATGGCCGATCTGGATGCGATCGGCAGGATTGCCGACAAGCACCAGCTGAGCGCGGCAATCGGCGGGACGCTTCGAGCCGACACCGATCCCCTGAACGCGACGAATTACCAAACGGAGAATCTGTTCGGCGTCTTCGTGACCCAGGGCCTCGCGACGCCGGGTGAGCAGCTTCCATACCTGATGCAGGGCGGGATCGGGCTTCCCGACGCGCAATATTATCTCGGCGGCGACGCCAAGATGGCGGACACCCGCAACAAGTACCGGGCCTATATTGCGAACTTCCTGAAGGCCGCGAACTATCCGGACCCGGGAGGCGCGGCCGGCCGCATCATGGATCTCGAGACCAAGATCGCCAAGGCGCACGAGCCTCGCGAGCAGAGCGAGGAATTCGCCAACGGCGCACAGGTCTGGACGCGCCAGCAGCTCGAGCAGAAGGCGCCCGGTATCGACTGGGCGGCGCTCCTCGGCGCGGCGCAGCTTGGCAGCGTGCAGAAATTCGACGCCTATCACTTCGCGTCGATCCCAAAGCTGGCAGCGCTGGTGGGCTCTGAACCGCTCCAGAACTGGAAGGACTGGCTAGCCTTTCACACGCTGAACCAGCAAGCGAACGTGCTTCCCAAGCCGTTCCGCGACGCCCATTTCGCGTTCTACGGCACGGAACTGTCGGGCACGCCCCAGCAGCGGCCGCGCGACGTGCTGGCGCTCAACGCGACGAGCAATGCGCTCCAGGACGCAGTCGGCAAAGCCTATGTGGACCGTTACTTTCCGGCCTCATCCAAGGCCGAGATCGAAAAGATGGTCGAAAATCTGAAGGCCGCGTTCGCCAAGCGGGTGCAGGCCATCGGCTGGATGGCGCCGTCGACCAAGCAGGAAGCGCTGAAGAAGGTGCAGAGCATCGTCGTCGGCGTCGGCTTTCCGGATACGTGGCGCGACTATTCCGGCCTGCAGATCACGGCCGACAATCCGTACGCGAACCTGAAGAATGTCACGCTCGCCGAATACCGGCACCAGATCTCCAAGATCGGCAAGCCGATGGACCGTTCCGAATGGTGGATGCCGCCGCAGCTCGTCAACGCGGTCAATTTACCCGTGCAGAATGCGCTCAACTTCCCCGCGGCGATCCTGGTGAAGCCATTCTTCGACCCGAATGCGGATGCGGCATTCAACTATGGCGCGGTCGGAGCGACGATCGGGCATGAGATCAGCCACAGCTTCGACACCGGCGGCGCGTTGTTCGACGCTACCGGCGCCATGCGCAACTGGTGGACGCCCGCTGACTTCAAGAATTTCCAGACGCAGGCGGATACGCTTGCGAGGCAATTCGACCAGTATGAGGCGCTTCCCGGGCTGCATGTGAACGGCAAGCTGACGCTCGACGAGAATATCGCCGACGTTGCGGGGCTCGGGGCGGCATACGATGCGTACAAGTCCTCGCTGAACGGCAAGGAAGCGCCGGTCATCAATGGCCTGACCGGAGACCAGCGCTTCTTCCTTGCCTACGCGCAGTCGTGGACGGTCAAGTCGCGCCCGGAAATCCTTCGCCAGATCGTGCTGACCAACGGCCACGCGCCGGAGCAG
Source organism: Pseudomonadota bacterium (assembly GCA_046733255.1). GTDB lineage: Bacteria > Pseudomonadota > Alphaproteobacteria > Sphingomonadales > Sphingomonadaceae > Sphingomicrobium. Next base: position 10,869 of record JBKPOU010000013.1, on the reverse strand, counting down.
TTCAGGGCGTTGACGGTGCGCAACATCGACGCCTGGTATCCGGCGTTCGGCGTCACGGAGGGCCAGAAGCTGTTCCTGAAGCCGGAACAGCGGGTGAAAATCTGGGGCTAGGCGGCGAATGGCCGGAATCTGGCCCATCGACCCGTCGCTCATACGCCACGCGCCGATAGGCTCGCGGCCGAGAGGGTGAGCGTGGTGGCTGCGGACAAGCGGGTCGAAGTCTGGTAGCTGTTGCGACAGTTCCGCACGTGGTTCCAGCCCGTTCTGCTCGGCACGAACTGGCCGCCACGCGATGTTCGAGAATCGATGGTTCGAAGCGCCGGACATACTCTGGCCAAGTGGGTCGGCCTGGCAGCGATTGCGGTCGCCGAGGCTGCCTGGATCGCGTGGCTCCTCGTTCCGGTCCAGATCCTGGTGATGGCCAACCGCTTCGCCCATCCAGTGGCGGCTAACCGGGCGGTTCACTGGTTGCAGGGGCCTGCGGCGGCACCTGCCGGGGACCGGCCGCCGAATATCATCCTGATCGTCGCCGACGATCTCGGCATCAATGACCTGACCGCCGAAGGGCCCGGAACTGGCGTGGAGGGCGGCCTTGTTCCGACTCCGAACATCGATTCTATCGCCCGGCAGGGCGCCGACTTCACAACCGCTTATTCGGCCAATGCCACCTGCTCGCCCTCGCGAGCAGCGCTCATGACCGGGCGCTATCCGCAGCGTTTCGGATTCGAATTCACCGCCGTTCCCGACCAGTTGGCGAAATATGTCCCCCGATATGCCCCGAGGAACCTGCCCCATCCGATAATCTATCATTCGGAGCTTCAGCGCGAGGCGCCGCCGATGCAGGACATGGGCATGCCCGGTTCCGAGGTGACGATCGCCGAATTGCTGAAGGGGCGCGGCTATCGCACCATTCACCTGGGAAAATGGCATCTGGGGGAGGCGCGCGGGATGCGCCCGGAGGACCAGGGCTTCGACGAAAGCCTCGGCTTCATGCCCGGCGCGAGTAAATATGAGCCTGACACCGCCTCCGTGGGCGCGAAGCTGCCCGGCGATCCGCTCGACCGGCTGCTATGGTTCGCGCTGACCGATGCAGTCCAGTTTAACGGCGGACCGCCGTTCCACGCCGGCGAATATATGACCGATTACCTGAGCGATGAGGCGGTTACGGCGATCGAGGCCAACCGCAATCGGCCGTTCTTCATCTATCTCGCCTACAACGCCCCGCACACGCCGTTTCAGGCCACTAGGGCCGACTATGACGCACTTTCGGCAATCAAGGATCCAAGAGCGCGCGTGTACGGCGCGATGATCCGTGCCCTGGACCGCGGCGTCGGGAAGGTGATGCGAGCGCTCAAGGCAGAGCGCATCGACAGGAATACGCTTGTCATCTTCACCAATGACAATGGAGGCGCCTGGTACGCCGGGCTGGCGAATATCAACCAGCCCTATCGCGGTTGGAAAGGCACATTCTTCGAAGGCGGAATCCGCGTACCCTTCTTCATTCGCTGGCCGGACAGGATCGCGGCCGGACAGCGGCTGGCGATGCCGATCCACCAGGTCGACGTCCTGCCTACGCTTGCAGCGGCATCGGACGCGAAGCTCCCGAAGGACAGGCCAATCGACGGTATCGATCTGCTGCCCCTCGCCACGGGCAAGGCGGCATCTGTGCCGAGCCGCCCGCTGTTCTGGCGATCAGGCCAATATGAAGCGGTTCGAGATGGCGACTGGAAGTTGCAGGTTTCGCAAAATCCCCAACGAACCTGGCTCTTCAACCTTGCGAGCGACCCAACCGAACATGTCGACCTTTCCTCATCGCGGAGGGACAGGGTGGGACGGCTTCGCGCCGAGCTGGCCGCACACGACCGCCAAATGGCGAGGCCGCTTTGGCCCGCATTGCTGGAAGAACCGATCAGGATCGACGTGCCAGCCGATGCGCCGTGGAAGGCGGGCCAGGACTATGTCTACTGGCCTAACTAGTCACACCCCGATCAGCTCACGGCCGATCAGCATCCGGCGGATCTCGTTCGTGCCGGCGCCGATATCGAGGAGCTTGGCGTCGCGATAGTAACGCTCGACCGGCCAGTCCTTGGTGTAGCCGGCGCCGCCCAGCGCCTGGACCGCCTCGTTGGCGACCTTCACCGCGTTTTCCGACGCCAACAGGATCGCTCCGGCCGCGTCGTAGCGCGTGGTTTTGCCGGAATCACAGGCCCTCGCGACCTGGTACACGTAGGCGCGGGCGCTGTTTAGCGCGACATACATGTCGGCCACCTTGGCCTGCATCAGCTGGAAGCTTCCGATCGGCTTCCCGAACTGCTTGCGGTCGCGCACGTAGGGCAGGACGACGTCGAGGCAGGCCTGCATGATTCCGATCTGCAGACCGGCGAGCACGGTCCGCTCATAGTCGAGGCCGCTCATCAGCACCTCGACGCCCTTGTTCTCTTCGCCCAGCACGTTCTCTGGCGGAACGAAGCAGTCGTCGAACACCAGCTCCGCCGTCGGCGAGCCGCGGATGCCGAGCTTGTCGACCTTCTGGCCGACTGAGAAGCCCTCCATGTCCTTTTCGATCAGGAAGGCGGTGATTCCGCGGCTTCCAGCCTCCATGTCGGTCTTCGCGTAAACGACCAAAGTGTCGGCTTCCGAGCCGTTGGTAATCCAGAACTTGGTGCCGTTGAGGCGGTAACCATTGCCGCTCTTCTCGGCTTTCAGCTTCATTCCGATGACGTCGGAACCAGCGCCGGCCTCGCTCATCGCCAGCGCGCCGACATGCTCGCCGCTGATGAGCTTCGGCAGGTATTTCTTCTTCTGCTCGCCGTTGGCCCAGCGGCGGATCTGATTGACGCACAGGTTCGAGTGAGCGCCGTAGCTGAGGCCCACGGAGGCCGATGCCCGCGCCACCTCTTCCTGCGCGACGACATGTTCGAGATAGCCGAGGCCGAGACCGCCATATTCCTCCTCGACGGTGATCCCATGGAGCCCAAGCTCACCCATCTGCGGCCAGAGTTGGCGTGGGAATTTGTCGGTCTCGTCGATCTCGGCGGCAATCGGCGCGATCTTGTCGCGGGCGAAGCGCTCAGTCGTTTCCCGGATTGTGTCGGCCATCTCGCCGAGGTCAAAGTCCAGTCCGAGCTCGGACATATCGCGTCTCCCGTTCAGCCCGGCGCTAGCAGAGCGCCCGAGGCTTGGACAAGGCGGCGCCACTGCTTATGTGCACTGCAACAATCCGACTCCGGAGCAGTTCGAATGGCCACCACCGCTGAAGATCCCACCGTCATCCTCTCAATCGCCCGCACGCCGATGGGCTCGATGCAGGGGGCGCTTGCCGATGCCTCGGCGACCGACCTTGGCGCTACAGCCGTGAAGGCGGCGGTCGAGCGGGCTGGCGTCGACAGCGATGACATCGACCGCATCTACATGGGCTGCGTGCTTCCGGCCGGGCTCGGACAGGCCCCTGCTCGACAGGCGGCGATCAAGGCCGGGCTTCCAAAGTCGGTCCAGGCAACCACGGTCAACAAGGTCTGCGGATCCGGAATGCAGACGGTCATCATGGGCGACGAAGCGATCCGCACGGGCAACGCCGACGTCATCGTCGCGGGCGGCATGGAGTCGATGACCAACGCCCCGTACCTCCTGAAGAAGCACCGCTCGGGCGCGCGCATCGGGCACGACACCGCCTACGACCACATGTTCCTGGACGGTCTCGAAGACGCCTATGAGGAAGGCCGCGCGATGGGCAGCTTCGCGCAGTGCACCGCCGACGAATATCAGCTCACCCGCGAGCAGATGGACAATTACGCCATCGAGAGCCTCAGCCGCGCCAAGGCGGCGATCGACAATGGCGGATTCAAGGACGAGATCGCGCCGGTCACGATCAAGAGCCGCGCGGGCGAGACCGTTGTCGACACCGACGAGGCTCCTGGGCGCGGCCGCCCGGACAAGATCCCGCAACTGAAGCCGGCCTTCGCCAAGGAAGGCACAATCACGGCGGCGACGTCATCGTCCATCTCGGACGGTGCGGCCGCGGTCGTTCTGACGAGCGAGTCGAAGGCCAACGAAAAAGGCCTCAAGCCTGTCGCCCGAATCGTCGCCACGGCCGCTCACGCGCAGGAGCCGTCGGAGTTTACCGTCGCCCCGATCGGAGCGATCGAAAAGGTGCTGAAGAAAGCTGGCTGGAAGGCGTCCGAAGTGGACCTGTGGGAAGTGAACGAGGCGTTCGCCTGCGTCGCCATGTTCGCAATGAAGGACCTCGGAATCCCGCACGAGAAGGTCAACGTCCACGGCGGTGCGACCGCGCTCGGCCACCCGATCGGCGCCAGCGGGACCCGCATCCTCGTCACGCTGATCAACGCGCTGAAGCAGAAGGGCGCGAAGCGAGGCGTCGCGAGCCTCTGCATCGGCGGCGGCGAAGCGACTGCCGTGGCCGTGGAGCTGGTCTAAGCCGCTACTTCCCCGCGTAGGCCTGGCATTCGATCTCGAGCAGGGCCCCCAGCGCTAGGCCGTTCGCTCCGAAGGCGCTTCGGGCGGGGCGCTTTCCTTCGGGAAAATAAGTCACGTAGACCTTATTCATCGCCGGCCAGTCGGCCATGTCCTTGAGCATCGCCGTGCAGTGAATGACGTCTTCGTATCCTAGCCTAGCGCGCTTCAGGATCGCGCCGATATTGTCCAGGGCCTGCTTCGTTTGCGCTTCGATGCCGTCGGCCAGCTTTCCGTCAGGCCCGACCCCGAGCTGGCCCGAGAGATAGAGGACATCGCCCGCTCGCACCGCGTCGGAAAATGGTAGCGATTGCCCGTTGAGCGCGGGCTTGCCGTAATGTTCGACGGCGGGACGGGTCTGGGCTGAAGCTGGCGCTGTCGAGATTGCGGCTGCGGCTGCGAGTGCGAGAATGTGTTTCATCGATGCCCCTTCCTTAGCCCTCTCCCCACTGCGGGAGAGAGGTTGGGAGAGGGAAAGCCCGTCACCGCCCCTCTCCCTCCTTCGCTATGCTCAGCTGTCCCTCTCCCGCGCAGGGGAGAGGGACTGAAACTCAGTCCACCACCTCGCCTTGATCGACCCCCCAGATGTCGCCGGTGCGGATGTAGCCTTCGCGCTTCCCGATGTGGATGTTGCACCAGCCGCTCGCGCAATGGTCGATCCGGCCTACGACCCCGTGCTCGACGAGATAGCGGACCTGGCTCTTGGCGTTGGCTTCGCTGTAGACGGCCCGCGGATCGCCGGGCTTCACGATTGCGGTGCGGCGGTCGCTCAATAGCGTGACAAGCATCCAGCCCTTCGCTCCGTCCGGGTCCTGGATCAGCCGCCAGTTCTGGTATTTCTTGACGATCCGAACCGGCAGGTCGCGGCGCTGGTAGAGCCAGATTCCGGGATAGGTCCGCGCCGGCCCGGTGCGGGTCATAGCCTGCCCGCTCGCGATCGACGCCCAGTAAGGCGGCTGCTTCTCCTGCGCGAGCGCGGGAGCGGCGGCGGCAAAAACCAGAGTTGCGGTGAGCAGCCCACGAACAACCATCACGCGCCGGTCAAAATCCTGTCGACGAGCTGCTTCACAGTCGGGATGAAGCCGTTGGAGTAGAACGGGTCGCTCTTGAACCGATACGCGCCGTGACCGGCAAACATCAGGTTCTGCTCGACGGGCCCGCCGTGGGCGATGTCCTGGAGCGTTTTCTGGATGCAGAAGCTGCGCGGGTCGGCGAGGCGACCGGTCGTGTTCTTCTCATTGTCCGCCCAAGACGAGAAAGCGCATTGCGACAGGCAACCCATGCACTCGGCCTGGTCGGTGCGGATGTGCTTCTTTTCCTCAGGATTGACGAAGATCAAGGTCTCGTCCGGCGACTTCATCGCTTCGGTGTATCCGGCCGCATACCATTCGCGGGCGTGCTGCAGGTCGCCCTTCGTCACCCAGTAGTTTTTCTTGCCGTTCAGGCCGACGTCGAGCTCGAAATGGTGGTCGCCCAGCGATTCCTTGGTGAAGGCGATCTGCCGCTCCGACCGTGCTTCGAGGTTGCGGAGGAAGGGATTGCGGACGGCCGAGGAATAAAAACCCGTCGGACTGAAGCGATGAAGCAGGATGTCGCCCTCGTCGAGCTCCATCAGCCGCGCCTTCCACTCGGGTGGGATCGGGCTCTCCTGGGTCAGGAGCGGCCTCGTCCCGAACTGGAAGACGATCTGGCCGAGCTCGGGGTTGTCGATCCAGTCGGCCCATTCGTCGAGCCGCCAGACGCCGCCCGCCATGACGATGGGGACGCTGTCGGCGATCCCGTTGTCGCGCATCGTGTCGCGGAGCGCCTTCACACGCGGGTAAGGCGGCTGCGGAGCGCGCGGGTCTTCGGCGTTGGAAAGCCCGTTGTGGCCCCCCGCCAGCCAAGGGTCTTCATAGACCACCGCCGCGAGCCATTCCGCGGCTTTGTGATAGGCGCGTTTCCACAAGGCGCTGAAGGCGCGCGCGGAGCTGATGATCGGAAGGTAATTGACGCCGTAGGAAGCCGCAATTTCGCTCAGCTTGTAGGGCATCCCCGCGCCGCAGGTGACGCCCGCGACCAGGCCCTTGGTCCGCTCGAGGACGCCGTGAAGCACCCGCTGAGCGCCCCCCATTTCCCACAGGACGTTGATGTTGATCGCGCCCTTGCCTCCGGCAATGTCATAGGCCCGGTGAACCTGAGCAACGGCGCCATCGATCGCGTAGCGGATGAGCTCCTCGTGCCGCTCGCGCCGAGTGAGTCCTTGGTAGATTTGCGGGATGATCCGGCCTTGGGGATCGTAGCTGTCAGCATTGACGGCAGAAACCGTGCCGATGCCGCCGGCTGCCGCCCAAGCGCCCGAGCTTGCGTGATTGGTGGCGCTGACGCCTTTACCGCCCTCGATCAGCGGCCACACCTCGCGGCCGCCATAGAGGATGGGCTTCAAGCCCTTGAACACGAACGAGCCTCCCGAAGTTTCGCGACGCCTATATAGGCACGACCCCCGGATTGCTCCAAAAATCGTTTCGATAAAGACAAGAGAGCGGAGGACCGCGCCTCCGCTCCCTTAGTGCCGCGCTTCGGGAATCAGCAGGGATGGCCGGTCGAAGCCGCCGCCCCGCCGAGCACCGCTCCGATCGCGCCGCCTATGGCCGCCCCGGCGCCGGCATTGTTGTCGTGGCCGCTCGCCCCGACGGCACCGCCGACAGCCGCACCTGCGAGTCCGCCGGCCAACGCTCCTCCTGCGGGATTGGCGCAACCTGCGTAACCGGTCGCATAGCCATAGGGAGTAGCGGGGTAGCCGCCATAACTTCCGTAGCCATACGGCACCGCATAGCCGTAGGAGCCGTACGGATAGGGATAGCCGTAGGCGCCATACGGATACGGATACGGATAGGCGCCGTAAGCGCCGTACGGATACGGGTAGCCATATCCATATCCATAGGCACGGTACGGATAATAGCCGCCATAATAACCGTAATACGGATAGCCGCCGAGGAAGATGCCGACGCCGAAATTGCCGTGGTGGTGATGATCGCCATGCCAGCTTCCGCCGCCATGCCAGCTGCCACCGTGTCCGCCGTGCCAGCTACCTCCCCCGCCATGCCAGCCGCCACCGCCACCGCCGTGCCAGCCGCCCCCTCCGTGACCGCCACCGCCACCGCCGTGCGGAGCCGCACAAGCGGGATATGTGAGTGAAAATGCGAATGCGCCGACCGCAAGTGCGAATGTCTTCATCGCAACACTCCTCATTCGAGGAAGTCGCCCACTGCGCCTCAACGCGACTCGGCGCCATAGGGACTGTTACGGATGCGTCAGCAAAGTCTTATTTAGCAATATTATAATCAAGCCCGATATCGACCGCCGGGGCTGACTGGGTGATCCGTCCCACGGAGATATAGTCGACACCTGTCTCGGCGATGGCGCGAATGGTTTCGAGCCGGACTCCTCCCGAGGCTTCGAGGGCGACGCGCCGAGCGACAAGCTCCACGGCGCGACGGAGAGTCCGCGGGTCCATATTGTCGAGGAGCAGCCGGTCGGCGCCGGCGGAAAGCGCCTCCTCGATCTGCTCGATCCTGTCCACTTCGACCTGCACCTTGAGGCCGGTCTCGGCAGCCTTCGCCGCGCGGACCGCCGGACCGACGCCGCCAGCGACCGCGACGTGGTTGTCCTTGATCAGGATGCCGTCGTCGAGCCGCATCCGGTGGTTCTCGGCGCCGCCCATCCGCGCCGCATATTTCTCCAGCGCTCGAAGGCCGGGGATCGTCTTTCGAGTGTCCAGCAACGTCGCGCCCGTCCCTCCGATCGAGTCGACATATTTCCGGGTCAGAGTCGCGATGCCCGAGAGATGCTGCAGCGTGTTGAGAGCCGACCGCTCCGCCGCGAGCATGGCGCGCGCGTTTCCAGTGAGCCGCATCAGGACCTCACCCGCATCGATGCGAGACCCGTCGCGCGTCAGTTGTTCGGCGATCACTTCCGGGTCGAGTGCACGAAAAAAGGCCTCGGCCACGTCGAGGCCCGCCACGACCATGGGCTCACGAGCCTCGAGCTCGGCGGTGAAGCGCGCATTGGCGGCGATGGTCGCGTTCGAAGTGACGTCGCCGTCTTCACCCAAATCCTCGGCGAGGACCCGCTCTACGAAATCGTCGACATCGAACCCGAGGATCATTCAGCGGCTCTAATGCGCGCGGGAAAGGCGGGCTAGTGGGCCGGCTCGTCGACACCCTCCGCGATGCGCCAGTGATCGCCCTGCCGCTCGTAGCGCTGGGCGTCCCGAGCCGCGAAGTCCGACCCGTTCCAACGTTCCACGGTCACTGCGACCTTCGGCCCCTCGATATCGATTCGGTTGAAGCTTTGCTCCTGCTCCCGAACCCGGGTTGAAGTTGCAGTGCCGGCCTGGATGACCAGCGACGGTCCGGCCCGGGTCACGAGGTCACGCGCGCTGTGGATCGAGGCGTCGTGATTGTGTCCGGCGAGCAGCATGTCGACGCCGGCGCCGGCGATTGCGTCGAGCGCGAGTTCGCTCCGCCCCACTGCGCGGGTGGCGGTCTCGCCGACGGGGATCGCGAACAGCGGATGATGAGTGACGAGGATTCGGGTCGCGTCCGGGTCGGTGCGCTCGAACGTATCTCGGATGAACTGCATCTGCTCCTCGCTGATCCGTCCGTCCTTGAAGGTCAGCGATCGGGCGGTGTTGATCCCGAGCACGGTCGCGCCCGGTATCTCCTGCAGCGGGCAGAGCGTGTCGTCGATGTAGCGCATGTAGCGCGTGAGCGGCGACAGGAACCGGCGAAGCACGTCGTAGAGCGGCACGTCATGGTTGCCCGGCACCGCCAGCACTTCGTGGCCGGCGTCGCGGAGCCGCTCGAGGAACTGGCACGCTTCCTGGAACTGCTCGGTGCGTGCGCGCTGAGTGAAATCGCCGCTGATGACGACGAGATCGGGCTTTGCTTCGGCCACTTTTCGCTCGACTCCGCGGACCAGTTCCGGGTCGTGAGCGCCGAAGTGGAGGTCGGAAAGGTGGATCAGGCGAGCCATGGTTTGCCAACGCGTGTGACAGGAGCGGGTTCACTGGTAGACATCCCCAATGGACCGCACGCAAGCCAATAGTGGCACCCGGCCCGTCACTGAGAGGCTGCGCTTCGACGAACATGCGCTCGAGGTGTGGCTGGGTGAACATGTTCCAGGCTTTCAAGGACCGATCCAGGCCAGCCAGTTCAAGGGCGGGCAATCGAATCCGACCTACCGAGTCGATTCACCCACCCGCGCGTACGTCCTGCGCCGCAAGCCGCCGGGAAAGCTGCTTCCAGGCGCCCATGCGGTCGATCGCGAATATCGGGTGTTGGCCGCGCTCGGACTGCAGGGCTTTCCGGTCGCCGAGGTTTACGGCCTGTGCGAGGACGAGAGCGTCATCGGCACGCCCTTCTACGTCATGGACATGGTCGAGGGCCGGATCTTCTGGGAGGCGCGGCTGCCGGGACTGACGGCCGACGACCGCGCCGCTGCGTTCGGTTCAATGAACGCAACCATCGCTCAGCTTCACAATTTCGACCCGCACGAAATCGGCCTCGGCGATTACGGCAAGCCCGGCGGCTTCGTCGAAAGGCAGGTCGCCCGCTGGTCGAGGCAATATATCGGTGACGTCGAGGCGGGGCGCATCGGGTCGATGGATCGGCTGGTCGGCTGGCTCGAGAAGCATTTGCCTCCCGACAGCGGCCGGTCGAGCGTGGTCCATGGCGATTTCCGCTGCGACAATATGATTTTTGACGGCAAAAAGCCGGTGGTACGCGCGGTGCTCGACTGGGAACTGTCGACGCTCGGCGATCCGGCCGCGGACTTCACCTACCACCTGCTGATGTACCGAATGCCGCAGGAGCTGTTCGCCGGTTTGCGGGGCCTGGAGCTCGAGCCGCTTGGGATCCCGTCAGAGGAGGAATATGTCGCCGCCTATTGCCGCCGCACAAGCCGCGACCATTTGCGCGACAAGGACTATCTGATCGTCTTCTGCCTGTTCCGGCTCGCGGCGATCCTTCACGGGATCAAGGGCCGTATCGTCCGCGGCACGGCATCTTCCGCCCACGCCGCCCAGATGGTCCAGAGGCTGGAACCGCTCGCCGATCTCGCCTGGGCCGAAGCGGAAACGGCGCGGCTTTAGAATCCGGCGAAAAGCAGCAGCTTCACGTCGATTGCGCTCCCGGCATCGCGCCGGGACTGGACGAACGCCGAAATGTCCTCGCGGGCGACGAGGTGGACCGTGATGTCCTCATGCTCGTTCCCGCCGCCCTTCCCAACCTTCCGTACGCCGTGAGCGCGCACAAGCGTGAAGCTTTCCGCGACCATCCCCGGCGAGCTGTGGAACTCTCCCAGGCGCTCGATCCGTTCGGCGGTGAAGCCGGTTTCCTCTTCCAGCTCGTTTACAGC
>JBKPOU010000012.1:0-7494 GCA_046733255.1 Pseudomonadota bacterium | reverse complement strand
TGAGGAACGCGCTCGCGCGGCTGGTCAGCTCGGGCAAATATCTCGCTCCCAGGCGAATTGCGCAGAGGCTTGCCCGGGCGATGCCGGAGCCGCTCCACGTCGCCGCTCGCCGGATGGAGGAATATGCGCGAGGGATGCTCGCCGGCGGGACGCTCTTCGATGAGCTCGGCTTCTATTATGTCGGACCGGTCGACGGCCACGATGTCAATGCGTTAGTCGAGGTTCTTGAGAACGTTCGTGATGCAGAGGAAGGGCCGATGCTCGTCCATGTCGTCACCAAGAAAGGGAAGGGATACGAGCCTGCCGAGAATGCCGCCGACAAATATCATGGCGTGGTGAAGTTCGACGTCGTGTCCGGTGTGCAGGCGAAGAGCGCCGGCGGAGCGCCGAGCTACACGGGCGTCTTTGCCGAGGCGATGCTCGGCGAGATGGCCCGCGACGAGAAGGTGGTGGCGATCACCGCGGCGATGCCTTCGGGCACGGGCCTCGACAAGGTCCAGGACGCTTTTCCCGAGCGCACCTTCGACGTTGGAATAGCCGAGCAGCATGCCGTGACGTTCGCTGCCGGAATGGCGGCGCAGGGCTACCGCCCGTTCTGCGCAATCTACTCGACCTTCCTCCAGCGTGCCTACGACCAAGTCGTTCACGACGTCGCGATCCAGAACCTGCCGGTGCGATTCGCGATGGACCGGGCCGGGCTCGTGGGGGCCGACGGAGCGACGCACGCAGGCTCGTTCGACCTCGCCTACCTCTGCACCCTTCCGAACTTCGTGGTGATGGCCGCCGCCGACGAGGCCGAGCTGGTCAACATGGTGCACACCATGGCGGTCCACGACGAAGGGCCGATCGCGGTTCGCTATCCGCGCGGCGAGGGCACGGGCGTTCCGCTTCCCGAGGTCCCGCAGGCCCTCGAGATCGGGAAAGGGCGCATCGTCCGCCAGGGAAGCAAGGTGGCGATCCTTTCGCTTGGGACGCGGCTCGAGGAAGCGGAGAAAGCCGCCGACCAGCTGGAGGCGAAGGGCCTGTCGACCAGTGTGGCCGACCTCAGGTTCGCCAAGCCCCTCGACGAGGCGCTGATCCGCAGGCTGCTGACGACTCACGAGGTTGCTGTGACGATCGAGGAAGCGTCGATCGGCGGGCTCGGAGCTCATGTGCTGACGCTGGCGAGCGATGAAGGCCTGGTCGACGGCGGGCTGAAGATCCGCACGATGCGGCTTCCCGACCATTTCATCGACCAGGACAAGCCCGAGAAGCAGTATGACGAGGCGGGGCTCAACGCGCCGCAGATCGTCGACACCGTGCTCAAGGCGCTGCGAGTGAACTCCGCCGCCGTCGAGGAGGTTCGGGCGTAGCCAAGATTCGCGCAGACCAGCTGCTCGTGAGCCGGGGGTTGGCAGAGAGCCGGACGAAGGCGCAGGCGCTGATCATGGCGGGGGCGGTGTTCTCTGGTGAGCGGAAGCTTTCGAAGGCCGGCGAGATGCTGGCGGAGGACGCGCCGCTCGAAGTGCGCGGGAAGGATCATCCGTGGGTTTCGCGCGGGGGAATCAAGCTCGCGCATGGGCTCGATGATTTCGGATTTGACGTCACCGGCGCGGTGGCACTGGATGTCGGAAGCTCGACGGGAGGCTTCACCGACGTGCTGCTCTCCCGCGGGGCGGCGAAGGTTTATGCGGTGGATGTCGGCACCAACCAGCTCGCGTGGAAGCTTCGCCAGGACGAACGGGTCGTGGTGCTGGAGCAAACCAACGCTCGCCATTTGACGGCCGAGCAGGTTCCGGAGCCGATCGATGTCGTCACCTGCGATGTGAGCTTCATATCCTTGTCCAAGGTGTTGGAATCGCCACTGAAATTCGCGCGACTCAACGCGAAGCTTGTCGTGCTCGTCAAGCCACAGTTCGAGGCCGGGCGCGAGGAGGTCGGCAAAGGTGGAGTTGTCCGCGACCCCATAGTCCACGACCGAGTCTGTGCCGCCGCAGCCGAATGGGTCGGCTCGCAGGGCTGGCGAGTCCTCGGGGTCACCAACAGCCCCATCACCGGACCCGAGGGCAATGTCGAATTCCTGCTCGGCGCGGTGAAAAACTGACGCCGGCGGTTTTTGCTGGGGATAGCCGGGCCGCAAGGGTGGCGGAATGAATGCCGAGCCCTTATCTGCCCGCCGAAAGGGGTGACGTCATGCAATCCGAAAATCGCATGTTCGACGATTTCGTGAAGATGGTGAACGGCTTCGCTGGCACGATGGCGGGAATGGGCCGGGAAGCGGAATCGTCGGCCCGCGAGAAGATGCGCGAGTGGATCGGCGGAATGGACTTCGTCTCCCGTGACGAGTTCGACGCCGTCAAGGCGATGGCCGCAACCGCCCGCGAGGAAAATGAGGCCCTTAAGGCGCGTGTCGCGGCGCTCGAAACGAAGCTCGGCGCGACGGCAGCGAAGCCCAGGGCCGCGCCGAAACGAAAGCCGGGGGCCGCATCCTGAGCGAAGCCGAATCCACCGACGAGCGCGAAGACGGCGCTCCGATCGAAATCCTCGAGCAATATTTCGAGGCTCGCGGCTGGCCGTGCGAGCGGTCCGGCGATGGTGAGATCGTCGCCTCCGCGAGCGGCAGCTGGGCGCAATACGAGCTCCGCGGCGTCTGGAGGCCGGAGGACCAGGTTCTACAGTTCCTCGCCTTCCCGGACATCAAGGTCGCGGTGGAAAAGAGGCTTGCGATCCATGAATCGCTCGGCCTTATCAACGAGCAGTTGTGGCTGGGCCATTTCGAGATGTGGTCTGGGTCCGGCCTCATCGTATTCCGCCATTCGACCGTGCTCGACACGCGGGATGGCGAAGGGCTCAGCCTCGACCAGGCCGAAGCGATCGCCGAGGCGGCGCTGGAGGAGTGCGAGCGCTTCTACCCGGTCTTCCAGTTCGTCCTGTGGGGCGGGAAAACTCCGGGCGAAGCCATCGCTGCCGCACTGATCGACACACACGGAGAAGCCTGATGCAATTGCCGGTCCCAACCTGGTTCGTCGGCTGCGGAAACATGGGCCAGGCAATGGTCGAAGGCTGGCGGTCCGCTGGAGTGGATCTGTCCAGCGCGGTCGCGATCCGGCCGAGCGGAACGCCGGTGCAGGGACTGCGGACGGTTTCGTCGCTGAAGGAGGCCGGCAGCGCCCCGCGGATGGTCGTGCTCGGCTTCAAGCCCCAGAAGCTCGACGAGGTCGTTCCGACGCTCAATCCCTGGCTGACGTCGAAGACGATCGTCGTGTCGCTTCTCGCGGGAGTCGAAGCCGAGAGCTTGAAGAGGCGGTTCCCGAAGGCGATCATCGTCCGCGCGATCCCGAACTTGCCGGTATCGGTTAGGCGGGGGGTCGTCGCACTGCACAGCGACGATGCCGGCGACGATGTCCGCAAGCAGGTCGGAGACGCCTTCGCGGCGCTGGGGATGGCAATGTGGGCGGAGAGCGAGAAGGCGCTTTCGGCGATTGGGGCCGTCGCAGGCGCGGGCCCGGCCTATGTTGCGCGCTTCATCGCGGCGATGGCCGACGCGGCGTCCGACCAGGGGCTGCCCGACGGGCTCGCCAGGACGATTGCGCTTGAAACCGTGCTCGGAACGGCCTGGATGGCAGCGTCGACGCGGGAGACGATGGAAGAAATCGCCAGGCGCGTCGCCAGTCCCCGAGGGACCACCGAGGCCGGGCTTGGAATACTCGACCGCAACAATGCTCTGAAGGAGCTGGTGCGCACGACTATCGACGCCGCTCGCCGGCGCGGTGCGGAACTCGCGGCGGAAGCGCGGGGCGAACAGGTCGCGTGAATCTGCCGTAAACTTTACGAGCCGCCACTGCTGTCCTACGCGCGGCGAATGTCAGATCCACAGCCCTATCACGACCGCGAAGGTTTCATCTGGTTCGACGGGAAGCTCGTGCCCTGGCGCGACGCCAACGTTCACGTCCTCACCCACGCGCTTCACTATGCCTCGTCGGTGTTCGAGGGGCAGCGCGCCTACAACGGCGAGATCTTCAAGCTTCGCGAGCATTGCGAACGGCTCCACAAGAGCGCGAACCTGCTCGGCTTCGAGATTCCGTGGGGCGTCGAGGAGATCGCGAGCGCCTGCAAGGAGGTCCTGAAGGCCAACAAGCTGGTCGACGCCTATATGCGGCCCGTCGCCTGGCTCGGTTCGGAACGCATGGGCGTGTCACCGACAGGCACGAAAGCCCATGTCGCGATCGCCGCGTGGGAATGGGGGAAATATTTCTCGCCCGAAAAGGCCGTGAAGGGCATCCGGCTGACGCTGGCGCCGTGGCGGCGGCCGGCGCCTTATACCGCTCCGGTCCATTCCAAGGCCTCCGGGCTGTACATGATCGCGATGCTGTCGCGGAAACATGCCGAGGACACAGGGTTCGACGACGCCTTGATGTTCGACTGGCGCGGGCAGGTCGCGGAAGCAACGGGCGCCAACGCCTTCTTCATCCGCAACGGGTCACTGATCACTCCGACGCCCGATTGCTTCCTCAACGGGATCACCCGCCAGACGATCATGGACCTCGCCCGCAAGCGTGGGGTCGATGTTCAGGAACGGGCCATCTGGCCGGACGAGCTGGAGAGCTTCGAGCAGATGTTCCTGACCGGAAGCGCCGCCGAGGTTACTCCGGTTGGATCGGTTGGTCCCTGGAACTTCGAGGTCGGCGACCTGACTCGCCAGCTGGCGAAGGATTACGACGACCTGGTGAACGGCCGCATTCCCAACGTGTGAGGACCCTGTTCGGACTGGACCCCTGCCTTCGCAGGGGCGCACTTGGCAGTGGGCCAAGTGCGGCTATATGCGCACCTCGACTGCTGGGGCGTCGCCAAGTGGTAAGGCAGCGGCTTTTGGTGCCGCCATTCGCAGGTTCGAATCCTGCCGCCCCAGCCAGCCGTTCTCAGGCCGCTTTAGCCGTTCGGCGCAATCCGGACCTGGCAAGAAGCACAGGGCTCACCTTTCGGCGTTCCTCCTCGATGCGAAGCAGGATCCGCTTTCGGATCGCCTGGAAGTCGGCTCGGTTGACGAGTCGGGCAAAGCAGGGCTCGTCGGCGATGTCGATCGCCTGGTACATCCGGTCGGGCAGGTCGTCTCCCGCTATCGATTCGCGGAGTAGCGCTATCGCTTGGTCGTCGCGGCCCTCGGCGGCGCGAACCCGGGCGAGAAGGCCGACGTCGCCGGCATTGCGCGCGCCCCCGGCGAAACGCGTCTGAAGCAGCTCCTCGGAGTGTCGAAGGATGGCATCGGCCTCTGCCTGCCGGCCCACGGCGCTAAGGTTGGCGGCAAGGGTCGGCGCAATCAGGTTGAAATGGCCTGGCTGCGCCTTCGAAAATGCGAAGAGCTCCTCAGGCGATTTGAAGGCCGAGTCATAATAGCCGACATATTCCTTCAGCCGGCCATGCTTGGGCAGAAGGCGTCCGAAGAGCGCCATTGCGTCTTCGTCCTCCCAAATGTCGCGCGGATTGCGGTAGCCGTTCTTGATGAGCTTCGCCCGATCCGGGATTCCGCGATAATCCGCGGCGCTTTCGGGAGCCCAGTCCCACGCGTCGAGTGCCTCATCGATAAAACCGAGCTGCATCAAGGGGTGGAAAATGCGCGTGTCCACCCAGCCTGCTTCCTCGGGATGCGAGAGCCGTAGCTGGAGGAGGATGTTGGTCAGCTCCGCCGGATGGCCGGTGTTTGCGGCAAGTTGCGCTCTCGATTTCAAGGTCAGCACTGGATCGCCGAGCGCTGCAATGCGCTTCATTTCCGAATCCACCCGATCCCAGTCTTTCATGACGATCAGGTCGCCGAGCTTGTTGTTGATGGTAAGGATCCACAGCGGCTCAATCTCGACGGCGCGGCTGTGGGCGGCGAGCGCTTCCTCTAGCCGGTTCTGGTTCTGATATGCGTTGCCGAGCCACGTCCAGGCCTCGGCGTCATTGGGGTCGAGCTGGACGGCGCGCTTCAGCTCACCGTTTAGCTCCGGCGGAAAATTCTGCGCCATGGCCAGCGCCGCGTGCGCGTGCGCGAGATTGGGGGCGAGCTCCAGCGCTCTGTTCAGGGCCGCGGCGGCTTGCGCTCGCCGGTCGATGTCACCGGCTTCCGGATTTCTCGAGATCGCCATTGCGGTTACCGCGCCCAGCTCCGCCCAGGCCGGGGCATAGTTCGGGTCGAGCGCAAGCGCTTTCTTCAGGAGGGCTATCCCTTCGCGAGCCGATCGGGAGCTGCGCTCGCGGGTCCGCGCCCGCGCCTCGGCGAAGATGGCGTAGACCTCGCCGGTTGTCGCGATGTTCTTGCTAGTCCTCCCGCCGCCCGGCGCGACCCGGCCGCGAATCTTGCCTTCGACATCGCTGGCGATCCGGCTCTGGACTGCGAAAATGTCGTCGAGCCTGGTGACGATCTTGTCGTTCCAGATTTCGGCTCCGTCCTTCGTCCGGACGAGGCTGACGTTCATCAGTATCTTGTCCCCGGAATGCTGGACATTTCCGTCGAGCAGGAAGTCCGCCCCGACCTTTTCCTTGTAGCCGGCGGCGTCGAGGTCGTTCTTCGCCAGCATTTGCACGGCCTGGCGGCCCAGCACGCGCAGGTTCGGGTTGCGCGAGATGGCGCCGCGCGTGTCGTCCCAGATGGCGTCGACGAGGTTGGTATCCGCCGGATTGAGCGAACGGAACGGAAGGACAGCGAGTGTCAGCGGCGCCGACGCCTTGGCTGACGTCAGGAACCACCATCCCAACGCCATTCCCGCAACCAGTACCAGCGCGGCGATGGAGGCTGCGATCCTGGCGTTGAAGCCCTTGAGCCTGCGGGCGAGATAGGGACCGTCGGGCTCGATCCGCTCGCCGCTGGCGATGGCTCGGGCTGCTTCGGCGATCTTGGCGATCCTCGGGTCCGCCGGATCGCCGCGCCATTTGCCGAGGTCTATCCCCTGCCGCTCGCCGAAGAAGAGGGGCGGAGCGCAGGGCTTGAGGAACACCTGGATCAGCCGCCCGTCCTCGCGGGCGACGCGGGCTTCGGAGCGGACGTTCTCGGAGGCGACGCTGGCCGGCGACCAGCAGACGATCACCGCCCTCGCGCTCGACAGCTCCCTTTCGATCGTCGCTTCCCAGGGTGCGGACGCGGGAATGTCCTCGTCCCACCAGACGTCTAGGCCGCTCCCCCGAAGCGCAGTCACCAGCTTGCCGACCTTGGCGGCGTCCTCGCGCTTGTAGGAAACGAACAGGTCCGCCATCGCCGCCCCCGTGTACCCCGTGTGAAATACTACAAGCGGAAGAGAGACAGCAAGAATTCGGCTCGAACCCGAAAGAAGCGACTAACTATAGTTATTACGCGTTCGCGGGCTCAGTCGGCCCTTACGCTAAACTCCTGCTGCGAAATAACTTTCCTAACCCAAGTTTTCGCGCTGCGTTTCGTGCAAATTCGGATATTGTCGCTCGACTCGAGATTGCGGGAGCGGGGAAGGGTGGACCCAATCAGCGCCGGGGGGCGGATATGGGTACGAAGTTCAACCGTGAACC
>JBKPOU010000011.1:0-4285 GCA_046733255.1 Pseudomonadota bacterium | reverse complement strand
CCCGGAGTCGCGACCGCGGTCAGCCAGAGGTTGCCGAGCCGAACGATCTGGCCCTCGCCCACGGTCGCATCGACCCGTGCCGTGGGGAATGGCTTGTTGAGCCCGGCCTGCGGATCGTCGGCAGTGGCCGTTCCGGTAGTGAAAGCCCTGGCCGCGGCCGGCGAGGCATAGAGTTGCCCGCCGGTGAGCTGCTGAAGCCGGCCCATCCCGCCAACATGGTCCCCATGCTCGTGGCTGTGCAGCAAGATGCGGACGTCGCTCAGCCGGAACCCAAGGTCGCGGATGTTCTGTGCGACGAGATCGGCGCCTATCTCCGTACCCGAGTCGATAAGGATGGCGCCGCCGGTCCCGGCAATCAGGATCGCCGAAATGCCGCAGGTCCCGACGTAATAGCTATTGGCGAAGATTTCGGCCGGCGGCGCGGGATCGTCCCAGCCGTCCAAATCCTTGCAGGCCGCCGCCAGCCTTGGCCCGGCTGTTTCGATCGGTGCAATCTGGCGCTCGACCTGGGGCGGCGGCTTCTGGAGCGGGATGGTGATGAGCTGGACGGCGGCCAGCAGGCTAGCGAACATAACTCGCGCCGTTGACGTCGATGTTGGTGCCGGTCGCCGACGCCGGCGCTTCCGTCGCCAGCCAGCGGATCGTCTCCGCCACTTCGTCGGTCGTCGCGACCCGGCCGAGCGGGATGTCGGCGACGATCTTCTCGCCGCCGCGCCCGGCGAGATATTCCTCCGTCATTTCCGAGACGGTGAAGCCGGGGGAGACCGCGAAGGCGAGGATCCCCTCGCCGGCATAGCCGCGAGCGATGCTCTTGGTCATCGCGACGATCGCACCCTTGGACGCGGCATAGTGCCAGTGATGCGGGCTGTCGCCGCGCCAGGCGGCCCGGCTTGCGACGTTGACGATCCTGCCCTCGCCTCCCCGATCGCGGAAGTGAAGCACTGCATGGCGGGCGAGGTCCGCCGGCGCGTTCACGTTGATCCGAAGCATCCGATCCCAAGCGGCATGCCATTCGGAATCGGACGCATCCTCCCCGATTGCCTCGTAGATTCCGGCATTGTTCACCAGCGCGTCGATCCGACCGCCCAGCCGGTCGAGCGCCATGTCCCAGATTTTCCGCGGTGCCGCCGGGTCGGTGAGGTCGCCCGCGATCAGCTCATCGCTCCCGCGGCTCGAATGGCCGACGACATTATGCCCGCGCGATTTCAAGAGGTCGTAGGTTGCCGCTCCGATGCCGCGGCTCGCTCCGGTGACGAGGATGTTCATGCGCCGCGACTAGCGCGGCGCAGGGGAAATGTCAGGCGGCAATGCCCGCTACGAATTCCTTCGTCGTCGACTTGAAGTCGGCGATCTGGTCGGAGAAGTGGCCGAAGCCCTTCTCGACCTCGTCGATGTCCTTCGCGACATTCTCGGTATCGGTGCGGATGGCCGCGATGGTCGAGCTCATCGAATCCGCGGCAAGAGCGGTCTCGTCGACCGCGGCGGTGATCATCGTCACCGTCTGCGCCTGGAGCTCCATCGCTTGGCGGATTCGGTCGGCCGAGGACTGGACCTCTTCCACGGTGGTCTGGATCGAGCTGTTCGCGTCGACGGTCTGCTTCGTCGCCTGCTGGATCGCGGTGATCTTCGCTGTAATGTCGTCGGTCGCTCGGGCGGTCTGCGAAGCGAGGCTCTTCACCTCCTGTGCGACGACCGCGAAGCCGCGGCCGGCATCGCCCGCGCGAGCGGCCTCGATGGTGGCGTTGAGCGCGAGAAGGTTGGTCTGGCCGGCAATGTCGCGGATCAGGCTGAGGATCGATTCGATAGCCTCTACGTGCGACGACAGCGCCTGGCTGACGTTCACCGCCTGCTCGGCCTGGCCGCCGGCGCGGGTAGCGACGTCGGCCGCGACTTCCACCTCGGCGCGAGCATCTTCGATCGCTCGGATGAGGCCGGCAGCAGTCTGCGCAGCTTCCCGCATCGCGACCGCGGACTGCTCCGCCGCCGCGGCGACCTCGCTGGTCTTGCCGAGCATCCCGCGCGCCGAAGCGGCGGTGGCGCGGGTGCGGTCGGTCAGGTTGTGCGATTGCTCGGTGCTCCCGCGGACGAGATCGGCGACGCGGCGTTCGAACTCTTCGCTCTGCTTGCCGCGAGAATCGGCGGCTTCGATCGCCTCGAGCAGAGACACTTGGGCGAGGATGATGTCGGTTTCGATCACGTCGAGGCGGTAATATGCCGAAAAGCAGGTCGAAAGTTGGAGGGCATCGCCCTGGTAATGCTCGGTCAATGCGGCGAAAACGCGGTCGGCGATCTCAATTCGATCAGCGATATACTCGGGCACCGACGCGTGTTCGTGAAAGATCTGACGGCCATATTCGGCTATCGACTGCACCCATGGCGCGTCGACCTTGCGAACATAGATATCGCCGTAGCGTTCCGCCCGCTCAGGTCCGAACTGCGCCCGCACCTCGGCCACCACGAAGCTCAGCACGCGGTCCCTGAACAGCTCTATGTCGCGGTCGAGCGAGCCGGTCCGATTGTAGGCGGCAAGGCGCGCGCTCACCTGCTCGTCGGTCAGCCGCTGCAGATGCGCAGTCTCGCTCTTCATCGCTTCATCGCTCCGTCTTTTGTCCCCACGACGGGCGCGAAGGCCCGTTCCGAGGCAGGTCTTGCGCCAGCAATGGTTAAGAGCGGGTTAGGGCGTCGCGAGCGGCGGCCGCAATCTTGCGCCGCTGCGGACACGGTCTTAAGCGGGCTTCGCCGCACACTGGCGGCCCGATCCAAAGCTTCGAAGGAAAAGCCCGCACATGGCAGCCGTCCGCGAAAGACCGACTTCGCCCCACCTGACGATTTGGCGCTGGGGCCCCGGAATGGCCGTGTCGATCATCCACAGGATCAGCGGGGCGGGACTTTCGGTCGTCGGGTTGGCGCTGCTCACCTGGTGGCTGATGGCCATCGCCGGCGGTCAGGAAGCTTATTCGACGCTCGCTGGAATGACGTCGCGATGGTACGGCCTGGTCGTGCTGGTCGGCCTGACCTGGGCCTTCTTCCAGCACCTCTTCTCCGGAATCCGGCACCTGGTGATGGACACCGGCATGGGCTTCGAGCTGAAGGCGAACAAGGCCGGGGCGATCGCCACGATCCTCGGATCGATTGCGGCGACGGCGCTGCTCTGGGCCTATTGGATGGGAGCGTTCAAATGAGCCTCGGCGACAGCGCCAGCGACGTTGGCAAGGTCCGCGGGCTCGGCTCGGCGAGGGCTGGCGGCACGGACTGGCTGGCGGAACGTGTGTCGAGCGTTGCGCTGCTTCTGTTGGGAGCGTGGTTCCTCGCTTCGCTCCTGTTTCTTCCCAAGCTCGACCAGCGGACTCTCGTAGAATGGCTTCGTAGCGCGGCCGGCGCAGTGCCGATGGCGCTCTTCGTCATCGTCGGCTTCTGGCACGCTGTGGACGGCCTGAAGCAGGCTGTCGACGATTATGTGCACGGCGAAGTCGGCCGCTGGTTCGTCAACACGCTCATCCTGTTCGTCGCAGTGGCGGGTGCATCCCTGTGCCTCTTCGCGCTCGGCAAGATCGCTTTCGGAGCCGCAGCGTGACGACCGCCTACAAGATCGTCGATCATACCTATGACGTCGTCGTGGTCGGCGCGGGTGGCTCTGGCCTGCGGACGACGATGGGCGCGGCCCAGGGCGGGCTCAAGACAGCATGCATCACGAAGGTCTTTCCGACGCGCAGCCATACGGTCGCCGCGCAGGGGGGGATCGCCGCGGCGCTCGGCAACATGGGTCCGGATCATTGGACCTGGCACATGTACGACACCGTCAAGGGCTCCGACTGGCTCGGCGACCAGGACGCAATCGAGTATCTGACCCGCGAAGCGCCCGCCGCGGTGATCGAGCTCGAGCACATGGGCATGCCGTTCAGCCGCACTCCCGAGGGCAAGATCTACCAGCGCGCATTCGGCGGAATGACCCAGAACATGGGCGAGGGCCCCGCTGCGCAGCGCACCGCGGCGGCCGCCGACCGCACCGGCCATGCGATGCTCCACACGCTCTACCAGCAGAGCCTCAAATACGACGCCGACTTCTTCATCGAATATTTCGCGATCGACCTGATCATGCAGGACGGCGCGTGCCGCGGCGTTGTCGCGCTCAACATGGACGACGGCTCGATCCATCGCTTCCGAGCGCAGGCGGTCGTGCTCGCGACCGGCGGCTACGGCCGCATCTACTTCACCGCGACGTCGGCCCACACCTGCACCGGCGACGGCAATGCGATGGTGCTTCGCGCGGGCCTGCCGCTACAGG
>JBKPOU010000010.1:0-37915 GCA_046733255.1 Pseudomonadota bacterium | reverse complement strand
TTTGCCCTCGGACTTCCTTCTCCAGCGCATCGGCATCCCTGCCTTCCACATCCTCTTCCAGGCGATGATCTTCTCAGCGCTGCTCGAAAGCGGCACGAGCTCGGTGCACGCGATCAACGAACGTATCGGCAACGCCTGGGAAGCTCGCAAAGGCAAAACCCTCACACACCGGCAACGGCTCGGCATCGCAGTCGTGGTTCTCACCTTCTGCATGTTCCTTGCCAGCAGTTTCGGGCTCGTTGCGCTGATCGCCACGGGCTACCGCGCCCTGGCCTACGTCCTTCTGGCGACTTTCATCCTTCCGCTCGTCACAGTCGGATTGTGGAAGCTGTGGCAATGGCCGCGCGCATCGCAACCCCAACCCTTTCCTGTCCAGGAGTAAGCCCATGCTGAAGCACGGCATTCGCACATTCACCGCCATCACCCTCGTAATGTCGGCAGCCGCCGCCGCGGCCGCTCCGCCCGACGGATTCGAGCAAAGGGTCGAGCAGCTTCGCAAGGATTTCGGCGTGCCGGGGGTGACGGTCACCATCGTCGAAAACCGCAAGGTGACGCTAGCGCACGGCTGGGGAGTCCGCGACATCACGACCAATCAGCCGGTCGACGCGGACACGATCTTCTTCACGGGCTCGACCGGCAAGGCATTCACCAATGCTGCACTCGCTACGCTCGTCGACGAAGGCAAGATCAAGTGGGACGACAAGGTCATCGACCACATGCCTGACTTTCGCATGTGGGATCCCTGGGTCACGCGCGAGATGACGATCCGCGACCTACTCGTCCACCGGAGCGGACTCGGCCTGGGCCAGGGCGACCTGCTGTTCCTCCCAAATAGCGACCTTTCGCGCAAGGAAACGGTGAGGCGAATCCGCTATCTCAAGCCCGCGACGAGCTTCCGGAGCGGCTACGCTTACGACAACATCCTCTACATGGCGGCCGGCCAGCTGATCGAGGAGGTGAGCGGCGAGACCTGGGAGCAATACATCCACAGCCACGTCTTCGGCCCGCTCGGGATGAAGAATTCGACCGACACCGACGGCGAATTCCAGGCCAATCCGAACCATGCACGCCCGCACAGTCGCAGCGGCGGTCCGATCCACGGCCTCGGTACCCAGACCCCGCTCGATGAGAATGCAACGATCGCGCAGAATGCCGCACCGGCCGGCGGACTTGCGATCAGCGCCAACGACATGAGCCGCTGGCTCCTCACACAACTCAGCCGCGGAAAGATCCCAGGCAGCAACGAGATCCTGTTTTCCAAGGACCAGTCCGAGCAGATGTGGACCGGCGTCGTCCCCGCTCCAATCCGGCAATTCCCGGCGGAATTCGCCGCCACCGAGCCGAAGTTCAATCTCTACGCGCTGGGCTGGGACGTGTCCGATTATCGCGGCACGAAGGTTGTCGGCCACGACGGCGCCGTCCTCGGCTCGCAAGCGACCATCGCGCTCCTCCCGGAAAAGAATATCGGCATTTTCATCGCGGCCAACAGCGAGGACGGCGAGATCATCCTCGGGCTTCGCGACGAGCTGCTCGACCATTTTCTCGGGGCGCCCGCCAACCACTGGCCCGAGAAATTCCATGATTGGAAGATCGGCAGGCTGAACGCCGCGGCCAAGCAGGTGAAAACGGCCGAGGCGAAGCCCGCAAAGGCTGCGCCCTCGCGACCGCTCGAAAGCTACGCCGGCGAATATACCGATCCCTGGTACGGGACGATCAAGGTGACCCAGACCGGCGAGTCCCTTGCCGTCGACTTCCCGCACTCCACCGGAATGGACGGGCCGCTAACCCACTATCGATATGACACGTTCAGGACGAACCCGTCGCTCGGCTGGGTGGAGCCGGCCTACGTGACCTTTTCGATGGGCGCCGACGGCAAGGTCGACCGGGTTACGATGAAGCCCGTCTCGCCCGCCGCCGATTTCAGCTGGGACTACCAGGACCTGCTCTTCACGCCCGCTCCGGCTGGCAATTGAGCGCCATCCGTCTGTTACTGCTGAATAACCAACAGCCGTAACTGCTTCTTCGCGGCGTGCCCGGCCTTATTCCGCGGACGCAGCCGAGAAACCGAGTCTGCCGAGAGTCTAAACGAATCCAATGCTATAGAAGTGCTATCGTTCGTTAACTTCGAAGACTTTGGCGCAAGTACATTTGACTTGGCAGAAATGGCAGTTCTTCGCCACTTTACACGGTTCAACTTGTTGACTCTTGCGGGCGCGGTGGTAGTCCTGTCCGGTTAACCAATTCCGGTTAACGACAGGGAGTTGAGCCATGACCGGGACCACGGCCAACAATCGTAAATACCTCATGTCTGGAGCGGCGCTTATTCTCGTCGCAGCAGGAGCATACGGGCTTGGGAGGGTCTATCCTCCCCTTGGCCCCAGTGCGGGTACGATCGCTCCTTCTCAACGATATCAGGCGCCGCAAGTCGGCGAAGGCGACATCACGCTTGGGGACACGTCCGTTCCCGAGTTGATGCAGACCGACGCTTTCGAGTTGATGGTTCATGACGAGAATTTCCGCGCACTCGCGGCAACGCCGGGCTTCAAGGCCCTGGCGGGTCAACCGCAGGTGATGGCGGCGCTCATGAGCAATCCGAAAGCGTTCGCTGCACTCGCTGCTAACCCGAAGGCCTTCGCCGCGCTCACCAATGCGGCGCAGAACGCATCGGCGCTGCAGCCCAGGGCGCACCAGGCGACCGCTCAACTCATGAGCGCGATTGCCGGGCATTCGGCTGCGATGCAGGCGCTCGCCTCGCATCCGCAGGCCCTTGCCGGAATCGCTCGGAACGCCTCGGCGTTCAGCAGCTTTGCTTCGAACGCCAACGCCTTTCGTGACGCTGCAGCCAGGGCTGCTGCCGACGCACGGCTGGCAAGCAACGCGGCGGCGTTCCAGCAGCTTGCGAGCGACAATGCGGCGATGAAGGCTCTCGCCGCCGACCCGTCGGTGTTCAGCGCGCTCGCTGCGAATGCAGCGGCGTTCAAGGCGCTTTCGGGACAACCGCAGGCGCTTTCGGCGGCAGTGAACAGCGCTGCTGCTGCGGCTCACCAGTTGCAGTCGGCGGGCGTTTCGAACTCCGCATTGGCGGCGCTCGCTGCCAATCCGTCAGCCTTTGCGATGCTTGCCGGGCAGCCGAAAGCACTGGCGGCAATCGCGGGCCATTCGAATGCCTTCGCCGCGCTTGCGGCACATCCGGCAGCGATGGCCGCGATCATGCGCAACGCGTCCGCATTCAGCAGCTTTGCAAGCAATGCGAATGCGTTTCGGAATGCTGCAGCCAATGCAGCGGCGGACGCGCGTATGGCGAGCAACGCCGCCGCGTTCCAGCGGCTGGCCAGCGACAATGCGGCAATGAGCGCCCTCGCGGCGGATCCGCGGGTATTCTCGTCGATGGCAAGCCAGTCGCTCGCCTTCGCAAGCCTCGCGTCGAATGCGCATCTGCTGAGTTCGCAGCTGATGTCGGCGATGGGAAGCAACGCCTCCGCATTCTCGAAGATGGCGAGCAATGCGGCGATGCTGAGCTCCGCTTCGCAGGCGTTGCAGGCGATGAACGCCCATTCGCTCGTGGCGTCGGCTGCTGCGGCGAACCAGTTCAACGCTTCTGCTTCGCAGGCGGTGCTAGCCAACCCGCAGGCCTTTTCGGCGATGATGGCCAATCCAAAGGCATTTGCCGCGGTAAGCCAGAACTCGGCGGCCATGGCGGCGTTGGCGGCGAATCCAAAAGCGTTCGCTGCGCTTGCTGCGCAACCGAACCTTGCGGCGCTGATGGCAAACCCGAGCTTCTCGGCCGCGCTTAACCAGGCTGGAGTTTCGCAGGCGGCATCCCAGTCGCAAGCCAACTAGCCTGAGCGGCTTGGGGGAGCCGTAAATGGGGGGTGCGTTTCACGACGGGCGCCGGCTTGCTCTATGCTCGCTGGCGCTCGCCGTGGCTGCTTCCGGGACAGCTGCAGCGGCGCAAACTCCGGGGAAACAGCCCCCTCCCCCTACCCCTCCTGACACGACGACGACCGTCGAGCAGCCCGTGCCGCCGCCCTCCGACGAGACGCCGGTATCGGAGCCCGTGACTCCGGCGCCGACCAAGCCGAACGCGCCGGAGCGGACCGAGCCCGAGCATGTGCCCCAGGACGCGTCCGGCTTTCATCTCTCGACCCTCGAGACAAAAGATCTGACGCTTCTCTACATCGACCCGATCCAGACGTACCTGACGCCCTACATCGCGCGGTCCTTCCAGAACTCGCTCGCCTTTCACGAGAAGAATTTAAACTGGAAGCCGTGGGAGAAGGTTACGATCCTGCTCAAGGACTTCTCCGACTACGGGAACGCGGCCGCTCTCGGCAGCCCCAGCGACATGGTGCTTCTCGACGTGGCTCCGCTGTCGCTGTCGATGGAGACCTTCTCGCCCGGCGAGCGCTTTTTCACGCTGATGAACCACGAGCTGACGCACGTGGGCACGATCGACGTGTGGAACCAGCGCGACGCCGGCTGGAGACGCTTCCTCGGCGGGAAGCCCGTGCCGCTTCAGAAACACCCCGAGTCCATCCTGTTCAACTATCTGACGAACCCCAGGAACCTCACTCCGCGCTGGTACATGGAAGGAAGCGCGGTGTTCATGGAAACATGGATGGCGGGCGGGCTCGGCCGTGCGCAGGGCGGCTATGACGAGATGGTCTGGCGGGCGAAGATCCATGACGACATGCGCATCTTCTCGCCGCTCGGGCTGGAGAGCGAAGGGACTCAGATCGACTTCCAGGTGGGAGCCAATTCCTACCTCTATGGCACGCGCTTCATGTCCTATCTCGGGCTCACCTACGGGCCGGACAAGGTTGTCGAGTGGCTTCGGCGCTCGGAGGATTCGAAGGCTTATTATGCAAGCCAGTTCAAGTATGTCTTCGGCAAGAGGCTCGATGAAGTCTGGGACGAGTGGATCGCGTTCGAGCGCAAGTTCCAGAAAGAAAATCTCGCCCGGCTTGCTCAATATCCGCTGACTGAGCCGACGCACATTTCTCCGGACGGCCTCGGATCGATGTCGCGCGGGTTCATCGACGAGCGGACCCATAGCCTCGTCGCCGCGTTCCGCTGGCCCGGCAAGATCGGCTTCCTCGGCCGGATGGATCTTGCGACCGGCAAGATCACGCACCTCACCGACCTCGACGGAATGATGCTCTACAAAGTGACCAGCGTCGCCTTCGATCCGTCTTCAAGGACGGCTTTCTACACCAACCAGAATTACGCCTATCGCGAGATCAACGCGATCGACGTGGACACGGGGAAGAAGCGGCGGCTGCTGACCGACGCGCGGATCGGCGACCTGGCATTCAATCAAGCCGACAGGAGCCTGTGGGGAATCCGCCACCAGAACGGTTACGTCACGCTGGTCCGGATTCCCGAGCCGTACACGAGCTTCAACCAGGTCAAGACCTTCCGCTACGGCGAGATCATCTTCGACCTCGACATCTCGCCGGACGGCGAACTCGTTTCTGCTTCCTACGGGACCGTCGACGGCAAGCAGTCGGTCAAGGTCTGGAAGCGGTCGGACCTCGAGGAGGGCAATGCGGAAGAGCCGGTGGCGAAACTGGAGCTGCCGGGCTCGGTTCCGGAGAACTTCACCTTCACTCCGGACGGCAAGGCGCTTCTCGGCAATTCCTACTACACCGGCGTTTCAAACGTCTTCCGCTTCGACATCGCGAGCGCCAAGTATGAGGTCCTGACCAATGCCGCGACGGGCTTCTTCCGCCCCCAGCTCCGCCCCGACGGCTCGCTCTTCGTCTACGATTACACGGGCGAAGGCCTCAATCCGTCGATCATCCAGCCGCAGGTGCGAGAGGATCTGGCCAACGTCCGGTTCCTCGGCACCGAGGTGGTCAATGCGCATCCCGAGCTGAAGACGTGGGGCGTCGGCTCACCGGCAAAGGTGCCGCTCGACCAGATGATCACCGCTCGCGGAACTTACGACCCGTTCAAGCGGATGCGCTTCGACGCCCATTATCCGATCCTCTCGAGCTACGCCGAGAAGCCCGCGTTCGGCTACTATTTCCACCTCGCCGACCCGCTCCAGTTCCGGCAGTTCAGCGCAAACATCGCCTTTTCACCGTACCACGTGGATGGCGGTGAGCGCTTCCATCTCGATCTCGAATACCAGACCCCGAACTGGAAGCTGACCTATTGGCACAATCTCGCCGACGTCTACGATCTCGCCGGCCCCGTCATTCGAAGCCGCAAGGGCGACGCTTTCATCGTCAACTATACGCGACCGCTGATCTACGACCCGCCTCGCCAGCTGGACGTGTTCGGATGGGGCGCCGCCTATTTCGGGCTCGAGCAGCTTCCAGGAGCGCAGAACATCGCCAGCCCGAAGAACATGCAGTCCGGCGAAATCGGCCTCAAATATACGAACACGACGAAGGCGCTCGGCGGCGTCGACCATGAGAAGGGGATCAATGCCCGCATCATTGGCGGCACCGACCAGGCCGAGGGCGAATTCTTCCCAAGGCTATACGGCGGCGTGGACCTGGGCACCGCCCTCCCTTGGCGCAACAGCTCCGCCTGGGTCTATGTGCATGGCGGGATCGTCGGAGGCGACGCCGACAGCCCTCTCGGCGCTTATTATTTCGGCGCATTCCGAAACAACTATGTCGATGACCGGCCGGAGAAGCGCTACCGCGAGGTCGAGTCTTTCCCGGGCTTTGAGATCGACGAGATCGCGGTCCGGAAGTTCGGGAGGGTGACGGGCGAGATCAACCTTCCCCCTGTGCGGTTTGCGGAACTCGGAACTCCGTCCATCTATCTCGCCTATATCCGCCCTGCGGCTTTTGCCGGCGCAATGGCGACCAGGAGTCCCGACGGAAGCAGCCACACCTATGCCGACGTCGGCGCGCAGCTCGATCTCAGCTTCACCGTCGCGCTGCGCCTGCCGATGGTCCTGTCGGTCGGAGCGGCGGCCGGCTTCCTCGACGGGGAATATCGCAAGACGGAGTGGATGGCTTCGTTGAAGATCATGTAGTTTCCGGCGGTCGATGGCATTCACGATCCTCAACTGGGCCCTCGCCCTCGTACCGGTGCTGGTGCTCCTGGCCCTGTTCGTCTCGCTCGACGTCTTCAGGCTGATGACCTGGGGCGAGATCATCGTGCTGCTTCTAATCGGAGTACTGACCGCCGCGGTTTCCTATCCGATCAGCGGTGCGATGCTCGACACGCTGCCGATCGGGTTTTCGATCTACAGCCGATTCGTCGCTCCCTGGATCGAGGAAGCCCTGAAGGCCGTGGGCATCATCGCCCTATTTGCCGCGAACCGCATCGGATTGAAGCTCGATGCGGTGATCTCCGGTGTCGCCATCGGCGCCGGCTTCTCGGTCATCGAGAACATGATCTATCTTTCCAGATTTCCGGAGCTGGGTCCGAGCGTGTGGATGGTGCGGGGCTTTGGAACCGCCGTGATGCACAGTGCCACCGTCGCTCTGGCCGCGACCATAGCGCACCAGTTCGCGGAACGCGCCGAGCGGATGCCCGCGGCGAAATTCCGGATGCAGATATGGTGGTTCCTCCCGGGATTCCTGCTGGCCGTCGCCATCCACACGGCGTTCAATCAGTTTCCCGACCGGCCATTGCTCGCGATGATCGGTGTGCTGGTCGTCGCGCCGCTTATGCTGATGGCGATCTTCCGTTTCGGCGAGGCGGAATCCGAAAAATGGCTGGCGAGGGAGCGGGACGAGCATCGCGCAGCGCTGGTCGCACTGGAAAGCGGCCACTTCCCCGACGATGAGAGCGGGCGCCGGACCGCGGCGCTCGCTGCCCGATGCGATTCGACGACATCCGACAGAATCCACGAATATGTCCGCCTGCTAACTTGGCTTCTGGTCAGCGCGGAGGACGTGATGCTGAAGCAGACCGAGGATCCGCACCACAAGATCCATGTCCACGCAAAAAACGCGTTCAAACGGGTCGCTGAGTTGAAGCGTCTCATCGGCCCGGCGACATTCGCTGCGCTGAAGCCGCTGCTGCCGTTCAGCCGCAACGATTATTGGGAAGTCGCGGAGCTCCGCGAGCGCCTGTAGCGGCGTTAGTGCGCGCGCGGTTTCAGAAGGTCGGCAAGAGCTGCGCTGACGGCAGCCGGGTGTGCGGGCTTGCGGATCACCGGGACATGCGGGAATCGGCCCTCCGGATCGACCATCTCATAGCCTGTGCAGAAGAGAAACGGGACATGCCGCTCCTCCAGCGCCTCGGCAACCGCATAGACCGGGCGCCCCCGCAAATTGACGTCGAGCACGGCGGCCTCGAAGCTCCTCGAAAGGAGCGCCTGCGCTTCGTTCAACGTGGCGGCAGGCCCAATGACGGTCCAGCCCAGCCTGGACAATTCGGCGCCGAGTTCGAGCGCGACCAGTTCTTCGTCCTCGACCAGCAGGATCCGCCGCTCTTCCCCCACATTGGGCATCACGAAGGTCTCCGAGGGTTCCGTTCCCCCCGTCTGACCGATCTGGCCGGCCACGAAGGTGTCCGCCGGCAAATCGATTTCGACGTTTAGCCCCTTGGGGTCCCAGTCGAAGTGCAGGCGGGCATTCAGCTGACGTCCGCTCACCTGGTTTAGGAGCTTGGTTCCGAAGCCCCTTCGCCTGGGGGGATGAACCGGCGGGCCTCCCCCCTCTTTCCATCGAATCCGAAGCGCTTCTCCCTCGACGCGCCAGCCGATCGTCACGTGGCCGCTCTCGCTGCCCAAGGCGCCATATTTGACGGCGTTGGTCGCAAGTTCGTGGATGAGGAGGCTCAAGGATTGCACCGCGCCGGCACTGCAGCTCACCTTCGGCCCTTTAAGGGACAGCTGACCTTCCTTCGCATAGGGAAGGATTTCGTCCCGGACCAGCTGGTCGAGTGGAGCTCCGCGCCATTGCGACTGCGACAGAAGCGAGTGCGCCCGTCCTAGCGACGCAATGCGGCCGCGAATGGCCTCAGCGAAATCGTCGACCGTGTCGGCCTTCGTCAAACTCACCAGCGCTTGGGCTACAGCTAGTGCGTTCTTTGCGCGATGATCGACTTCGCGCGCCAGCAGGGCCCTTGCCTCCTCATTGGTTTTGCGTTCCGTGATGTCGCGAAGGATGATCGTCCCGACCCTCTCGCCGTCGACGGTAACCTGCGAGATCGATGCCTCGATCGGAAATTCTTCGGCGTTGGCGCGAAGTCCCGTCAGCGGGCGTACGCTCTGGAGCCGCCGGTTGACAACGCCGCTGTCGAAGAATTCGCGTACATGTTCGTCGTGGTGACCGCGAAACCTCGCGGGCATCAACAGGGTCACGGATTTGCCCAGTATCTCGTCCGCCGACGTCATGAACATCTTCTCGGCAGCCGGGTTGAAGAGGACAACCCTTTGCTCCTCGTCGATGGTGATGATCGCATCCATCGCCGATTGAACGATCGCCTCCATCCTCCGGCGCGTTTCAAGGATCGCCTTGCCCGCCTTGCTTCGGTCGCTGATGTCGCGCGTGACCTTGACGAAGCCGGTGACGTCGCCGCGATCGTCCCGCAACGGAAACAGGCTTACGTGAGCCGCGAAGATGGTGCCGTTCTTGCGCATCCGCGGAGCTTCCTCCTCGAAGCGACCCGTTTCGGCGGCGATCTTCAACTCGCGTCCCGGCGAGTTTTTCGCTCGGCTCTCGGGCGTGTGAAGGATGTTGTACGGCTTGCCGATGATCTCTTCGGCCGCCCAGCCCTTGAGGCGCTCGGCGCCTTTGTTCCAGGTCAGGATCCTGCCTTCCCGGTCGAGCTCGTAGATCGCATAATCCTGGGCCGCGTCGATGAGACGGTGTTCGCGGCTTTCCTTGACCAGCTCCGCTTCGCGATCCTTTAGATCGGCACGTTGCTCCAAAACTTGCGAGGCAAAGAGGATGACTGCGGCACAGACCAGGAGGAACGCGAGGAGGCTGATCTGCCTGTCGAACCCGAAGGGAAGCAGGGAATATTCGGGTGGGAGAAATGCGATGGTCGCGATCAGTCCGCCGAGGATTGACGCGGCGACGCTCGGACCCCTGCCGAGACTGACGGTGCTGAGGAGAACCGCAAGCAGGAAGAAGACATAGACGGCATGGCCGTCAAGGAGCGGCGACAGCAGAAGCCGCAGCATGAAGGCGGCAAGAACGATAACCGCTGCAAGGAGATACGAACGCAATATCAGGCCAGGTCACCATTTCAATGTGCAGCGGATAACGCCACGCATAACGAAAAGTTACGGCTGGTACCGTCGAGTTTACGAAAAGCGATCCCGGAGGATTTCGATCGAGGCATCGTGTGTCAGATCGAGGTGGAGCGGAGTGACGCTGACATAGCCATCGTCCATTGCCTCGAGATCGGTGCTGTGCCCCGGGGTCTGAACCATCGGGCCAAGACCGAACCAGTAATAATCATAGCCGCGCGGATCGGTCCGCTGGACGATCCTGAGGCGTCCATAATCGCGGATCCCCTGCCTGCAGATCCGGATTCCGTTGATTTTGTCGGGAGGCAGCGCCGGAAAGTTGACGTTGATGAGGGTGCCGGGCGGCGAGTCGAAATCGACTAAGCGGGCCAGGACCTTCTCCGCCCAGGCTTCGGCTGCGGCGAACGGCACGGTGTCGCCCATGCCTTCGCGTGAGTAGCTCTGGCTGAAGGCGATCGAACGAACGCCCGCGAGCGCTCCCTCCATGGCTGCGGAGACTGTCCCCGAATAGGTGACGTCCTCCGCGAGATTCGCACCCCGGTTGATTCCGGACAGGATCAGGTCTGGTGGCGAATCCTTCATGATGTGAGCGAGCGCGATCATGACGGCGTCGGTCGGAGTGCCGCGCACGGAGAAGCGGCGATTGTCGTGCCGCCTGAGGCGCACCGGCTCCGTCAGCGTCAGCGAATGGCCGGCCCCGGATTGTTCTTCCATCGGGGCCACCACCCAGATGTCGTCGGAAAAAGAGCGTGCGACGGTCTCGAGAAGGGCAAGCCCTCGCGCATTGATGCCGTCATCGTTGGTGAGAAGGATCCGCATCCGGCGCCGTCATAGCGACCGCGGAGAAGCCCGCAACCGGGCGTTCTCCGTGGAAATTGCGCCATATCGGCAACAGCTTGTGCTTTTCTGGGACGGCCCTTCGTCAGCGCTTGTTAAGCAGTCGGCGCTTAATTATAGGCGCGTTCGGGGATGGCCGACTTACCGGTGTTAAGTCCCGGGAAAGTCTTGTTGAATCCGCCTCCGGCTGCACCGGTGGGCCCGGTCGCAGCGGCGACGGCGGGCTTGCGGGGTTCCCTCGGGTCACGGCCCGACGGATGAGTGGGAGGGGTTCTAATGGCAACTGCCCTAGTCGATTTCTTCAATGAAAAACCTGTACCATTCGACAGGCTGGTCCTGCCGGAGGATTATCGTCCTTCCGAGGACGAAGACTTCATGTGCGATCGCCACCGCGCCTATTTCCTCAAGAAGCTGAGGGAATGGAAAGAGGCGATCATCGAAGAGTCGCGTCACACCATGGCGCAGCTCCAGGTCGATTCGCTTCGCGAGCCGGACATTGCCGACCGCGCGTCGAGCGAGACGGACTGGGGAATCGAGCTCCGGACCCGGGACCGGCAGCGCAAGCTCATCGCCAAGATCGATTGTGCGGTTCGCCGTCTCTACGAAGGCGAATATGGCTATTGCGAAGTGACGGGCGACCCGATCTCGCTGGCCCGCCTTGAGGCTCGCCCGATCGCGACAATGACCCTTGAGGCGCAGGAGCGCCACGAGAGGATCGAAAAGATTTCACGCGACGACTGACGTCACGTGGAGCTGGCCAGGGCCTAATGCTCGTAATGGCCGGCCATCTCGTCCTTGAGCCGGAGCTTTTCCTTCTTGAGTTGATGGAGGAGGTCTTCGTTGGGATGCGGCCGATGCTCCTCTTCGTCGATCATTGCATGGAGCGCTGCGTGCTTGGATGCGAGAGCCTCGGCCTGTGCCTTGTCCATCGGTGCCAGTTCCTTTCGTGAACGAGTGACAGCTCCGACAATAAATCACTTTTCGTTCAATTTGTCTTGCCTTCGTAACAACCGCCCGCCGAGGCTCCTGCGCATTCCATCGTGTAAAAAGCCTGCTCGCGGCGCCAGTCCCGCTTCGAGACATTTACCGCGACTCGGCACATCCTGCGTCGATTGGCGTTTGCTAGTTCAGCCGAAAGTGGCAGTTTGACCGCGATGCACGACTCAAACGAACAGCCAGAACCGGAAGTCCGCATTACGCCGCGACTGGTCGATTCCTTTTACACGGAAGCGATGCTGCTCGCGGACGAGGCGCGCTCCTATTTCGACGATACGGGCCGCGAAGAGCGCGGCGCCCTCGATCCATTCGTCCGGGTCAACTTCGCCTGCGAGTCGCTGAAGGTGACCACCCGGATCATGCACATCGTCGCCTGGCTGCTCACCCAGCGCGCGATCGAAAGCGGCGAGATCGCCTATCGCGAAGGTCGCCGGCCGGAGCGCAGGCTCGGCCATGCGCAGGAGAGCGATCCCGAAGTCGTCGCTCGCCTTCCGGAGTCTGCACAGAAGCTCGTCAGTGCCAGCTCCGACCTCTACGCTCGAGTGAAGCGGTTAGACGAAGGCAGCACCGTCGCCGAACCTGCGGCGAGCCCGGCGAGAGCGCTGATGGGCCGGCTCGAGCGGGGGCTTACCGGCGAGGGCTAGGCCCGCACAGGCGCTCCCGCGCCTCCCGATATTCCCGATCGAGCTGGGCAACATAATCGGCTGCAGGCTGCACCTTCGACACCGCGCCGATGCCCTGCCCCGATCCCCAGATGTCCCGCCACGCCTTGCTCTTGCTTGAGCCTTCCGAGCCGAATTCGGTCGGGACGGAATCGAGCTTGTGCAGCGTATCGGGGTCCAGGCCCGACCGCTCGATGGACGAACGAAGGTAATTGCCCGGGATCCCGGTGAAGAGAGCGCTGTTGATGATGTCCGCGGCTCCGCCGTCGACGATCGCCTGGCGGTAATCGTCCGAGCAGCGCGCCTCCGGAGTCGCAATGAAGGGCGAGCCGACATAGGCAAAGTCCGCGCCCATCGCTTCGGCGGCGAGCACTGCAGAGCCGGTGGCGATCGCTCCCGACAGGATCAATGGGCCGTCGAACCAGGCGCGGATCTCCTGCACGAGCGCGAACGGTGACCAACGCCCGGCATGTCCGCCTGCGCCTGCCGCAACCGCGATAAGCCCGTCCGCGCCCTTGGCGACGGCTTTTCGCGCGAAACGGTCGTCGATGATATCGTGGAGGGTCATGCCTCCCCAGGCGTGCACCGCGTGGTTCAGCTCCTCGCGAGCGCCGAGCGAGGTGATGACGATTGGGACTTTCCATTTCTCGCAAACCGCCATGTCGGCCTCGAAGCGGTCGTTCGAACGGTGGACGATCTGGTTGACGGCAAAGGGAGCCGACACATTGTCCGGATGCTCGCGGTCGTGCGCGGCCAGCGCCTCGGTGATTTCGTGCAGCCACTCGTCAAGTTGCGACGCAGGCCGGGCGTTGAGCGCGGGAAAGCTGCCGACGATGCCGGCCCTGCACTGCGCGATCACCAGCTTGGGGTTTGAGATAATGAACAGGGGCGCGCCGATCACCGGCAGGCGCAGACGCAACAATATGGATGGAATGCTCATTCAGACCCCGCCCGGCTGGACGAAGCCGTGATTAGCGAGGCGCTTGCGTTGCGGCTAGCGGCTGCTGAACTGGACCCGGCGCCCGTCGATGTTCCCGGGCGGCGAATAACGGCAGATCAGGTAATCAAATTGCCGGGTGCTGTAGATCGCACATCCGACGCGAGTGGTCGTTGGCCAGACCATTGCCGTGTAATGTGCGACATCTTCCCAGTCGCCGGTGCTGCTGACCGCGGGAAAGACGCCGGCATGGAAAAAGCGCTTTTCGGCCGCCCATGTGCTTACCATCTGCTCCGGCGAAAAATATCCGCGGCTGCCTTTCCACAGATTCTCGCGCTGGCCGGGCCGCGTCGCTTTAGGCGAATGCCGCAGGTGAGGAAGCGATGCCAAAGCAGGCCCGTATGAGGCAGCCGCTGCCGCGAGCGCCGGGTCCCACTGCAGCGGGCCGACGCCCGCCATCGCGCGCTCGCGGTTCTGCGACGCCAACAGGCGATCGTAGAGCGAATTGGACGAAGCGCCCGCAGCCATCGGTGCAGCGGTCAAAGCCGCGCAAAGCGCTGCCGCGAATAGACGTAGAGAAGGTCCCACCCCAGCTCCCGCTGTCGAGCATCATTATGCCGCAGCGGATAAAAGCCAAGACTCGTAAAGATTCCGTAACGTTGCGATCACGATGGACGGGTTGTTTTCCGAGTTGATCCGATTCCGGACCTCGGCCGAACCCGGCAATCCCTTCGTGTACCAGCCGATATGCTTTCGAGCGAGGTTGACGCCCGTCTGCACGCCGTAGAGCGACAGCATCTCGTCATACTGAACAAGAAGGGTCTCGAGCTGCTCGTCGAGCGAAGGTTCGATCCAGGTCGTTCCGTCGACGAGCTCGGCCATGGTCTGGCGAAGCAGCCAGGGACGCCCGTAGGCTCCGCGGCCGATCATGACTCCATCCGCGCCGGACTGGCGAAGAGCCTCGCGAGCGTCCTCGACCGAGCAGATGTCGCCATTGACGATGACAGGGACGGAAATGGCGTCCTTGACCTTCCGCACGAAGCGCCAGTCGGCCTCGCCCTTGTAGAGCTGGCACCGCGTCCGCCCGTGGATGGTGATCATTCGGACACCAAGGTCCTCGGCGATCCGGGCAAGCTCGGGCGCGTTCAGGCTGGAATGATCCCAGCCCATTCGGGTCTTGAGGGTGACGGGGATCTTCACCGCCTTGACCGTCGCATCGATGATTGCGGCGGCGGTCTTGAGGTCGCGCATGAGCGCCGAGCCTGCCCAGCCGTTCACGACCTTGCGCACGGGGCAGCCCATGTTGATGTCGATGATCGCCGCACCACGGTCTTCGTTCAGCTTCGCGGCCTCTGCCATCACCTTCGGCTCGCAGCCGGCCAGCTGCAGCGACACCGGCTGCTCCGAAGGGTCCCACAGCGCCTTCTGGAGTGACTGACGCGTCTCGCGGATCATAGCCTGGCTGGCGATCATCTCGCTGACCGTCAGGCCGGCCCCATAGCGCTTGACGACCCGCCGGAACGGCAGGTCGGTGACGCCCGTCATCGGCGCCAGAATCACCGGCGCGTCGATCCGGATCGGACCGATGTTGATGGGCTTCAGCATCGTCATGGGTGGGCGGGAGATAGTGGAACAGCCCTTGGCGGACAAGGCAAGCGGCCCTAGAGGCCGCCGCCGTGACTACAACAGCGCTCATCGTCGCCGCCGGAAGGGGCGAGCGTCTCGGCGGCGGAATCCCGAAGCAGTTCCGGCTGCTGGGCGGGAAGCCGCTGGTCCGCCGGGCTGTCGAGGCGCTGCGCTCGCATCCGGCGATCCGAAGCGTGCGGGTCGTGATCGGCGCAGGGCAGCAAGAACTCGCGGCGGAGGCACTCGCAGGCCTTGAGGTCGGCCAATTGATCGAGGGGGGAGCCGAGCGTGCCGACTCCGTGCGCGCCGGGTTGGCGACGATCGATGGCGACGCCGTGCTCGTCCACGATGCCGCACGCCCCTTCTGCCCGTCCCACGTTATCGACCGCCTTCTAGCTCCCCTCGAATTCTTCGATGGCGCCGCTCCGGTGCTGCCTGTGGGCGATACGATCGCGCGGGCGTCGGACAGGCTGGAGGATGCGATCGACCGGAGCGGAGTGGTTCGGGTCCAGACCCCGCAGGCTTTCAGGCTCGAGGCGCTCAGAGAGGCTTATAACCAGTGGACCGGCGAAGCACCCACCGACGAGACGACGGTCGCTCGCGCGGCGGGGATGAGCATTGCCGCCGTCCAGGGCGACTCCGCTCTCGAAAAGATCACCACGGAAGACGACTTCGCACGAGCTGAAGAGTGGCTCTCGTCCCGGATGACGCCGCGCACCGGCATCGGCTTTGACGTTCACGCCTTTGAGGGCGACGGGCCGATCATGATGGGCGGGGTTGAAATCCCTCACTCGCGCGGCCTCGCAGGCCATAGCGATGCCGACGTAGCCCTTCACGCGATCACCGACGCCCTTCTCGGCGCCGCCGGGCTCGGCGACATCGGCGAGCATTTCCCGCCGTCGGACGCGCAATGGAAAGGCGCTTCATCGGACCGCTTCCTTGCGCATGCCGCCTCGCTGATCGGCGATCTCGGCGGCGTGATCGACCATGTAGACTGCACGATCGTCTGCGAGGAACCCAAAGTGGGGCCGCATCGCTTGGCCATGAGAGACAGGGTCGCCGCGATCCTTCAGGTCCAGCGGGAGCAGGTCAGCATCAAGGCAACGACCACCGAAGGACTGGGATTTACAGGCCGCCGCGAAGGCATTGCCGCGCAGGCCGTCGCAAACATTCGATTGGAGAAAATTCGATGACCGAAAGGCTTCTGCCGCAGGAGCTCTACGACAAGGCGAAGGAGGTCGTCGAAGCCAATCGCGCGGCGGGCCGAACCGTCGCGGTGGCGGAAAGCTGCACGGGCGGGCTGGTTTGCGCCGCGCTCACCGAAATCGCAGGCGCCTCGGAGATATTCGAAGCGGGCTACGTCACCTATTCGAACGCCTCGAAGATCGACGACCTGGGCGTCAGCGAAGAAGTCGTGGAAACCTTTGGCGCTGTCAGCGTCGCGACTGCCTGGGCGATGGCCCGGGGCGCCTTGTCATCTACCAATGCGGACATCGCGGTCGCAATCACCGGAGTTGCGGGGCCCGGCGGGGGTACTCCATCCAAGCCGGTCGGAACGGTCGTCTTCGCTCGCGCGGAGCGTGGCGCCGACCCGTCGCAGATTGTGGCCGATCAGAAGCATTTCGACGAGCCGGACCGGGCCGGCGTGCGCCTTCAGGCGGCGCTCTGCGCGCTTGAGCTGCTGATGCCGTAAAGCGCTGCGGCGCGGCGCTCGAAGGCGCCTGTCATTCGCCTGAGCGCGCGGTCAAACATCTGTCCCGCCAGAGTCTCGAAAAGCCGGGACTTGAACGCGAAATCGACGGAGAAATGCAGGTTCGTCCCGCCGTCGTCTGCGGGTTCGAATTTCCATTCGTTGTGGAGATACTTCAGCGGCCCCTCGACATAATCGACGCAAATGCCGTCTGGCCGCTCTTTCACGACCTTGCTGGTGAACCGTTCCTTGAAGGCGCTGAACCCGACGATGAGGTCCGCGACCGTCTCGCTCTCGCTCGACGAGCGGATCCGAACGGCGACCACCCAGGGCAGGAACTCATCGTAGCGCGCGACGTCGGCAACAAGCTCGAACAGCTGTTCCGGCGTGTAGGGAAGATGGCGCGTTTCGGAGTGACGAGGCATCAGCCGTTGGAACGCTCCAGCTGCGCCGTGCGAGCCGCCTGCATCTTCTTGAAATCGTCCCCCGCGTGATAGCTGGACCGTGTCAGCGGCGAAGCCGCCACCAGCAGGAAGCCCTTCGCCCGGGCGATCGCGGCATAAGCGTCAAACGCCTTGGGAGTGACAAATTCCTCGACCTTTGCGTGGCGCGGGGTCGGCTGGAGATACTGGCCCATGGTCAGGAAATCGACGCCCGCCGAGCGCATGTCGTCCATAACCTGGTGCACTTCGAGCCGCTGCTCGCCGAGGCCAACCATCAATCCTGACTTGGTGAAGATGTGCGGCGCCTTGCGTTTCACGCTCTCCAGTAGCCGCAGTGACGCATAATAGCGCGCGCCTGGCCGGATCGTCGGATACAGCCGGGGCACAGTCTCGAGATTGTGGTTGTAGACGTCGGGCCCCGCCTCGACGATCGCATCGATCGCGCTTTCGGCCTTGTTGCGGAAATCGGGCGTCAGGATCTCGATCGTCGTGCTTGGCGTGTTCCGCCGCAGCGCCTCGATCACCTTCACGAACTGCGATGCGCCACCGTCGGGCAGGTCGTCACGGTCGACCGAGGTCACCACGATATGCTCCAGGCCCAGCTCGGCCGCGGCGGTCGCCACATGCTCCGGCTCCAAGGGGTCGACGGCGCGGGGCATCCCCGTCTTCACGTTGCAGAAGGCGCAGGCGCGCGTGCACGTGTCGCCGAGGATCATCACGGTGGCGTGCTTCTTGGTCCAGCACTCGCCGATATTCGGACAGGCGGCTTCCTCGCAGACAGTTGCAAGGTTGAGGTCGCGCATCAGCCGGCGCGTCGCATGATAGCCTTCGCTGACGGGCGCTTTGACTCGGATCCAGTCGGGCTTGCGCTGCTTCGGGACGGGCGCGGGAACGTTCATGCGCGCCAGATAGCGATCACGCCTGCGGCTTGCCAGGCCCGCCTTGCGCCCGCTACCCGGCGCGCATGCCGTACATGCAGCAACTGATCGAGGGTTACCGCCGCTTCCGTGAGAACAATTGGGCGCGTGAGCGCGAGCGCTGGACGGAGCTTGCCGAAGGCCAGAGCCCCAGGGTGATGATCCTGGCCTGCGCCGACAGCCGAAGCGATCCTGCGGAGATTTTCGACGCGAGGCCCGGCGAGATGTTCGTCGCGCGCAACATCGCCGCGCTTGCTCCGCCCTATGAGACCAGCAGCGGCTACCATGGCGTCTCGGCGGCGCTGGAGTTCGCCGTCACCCAGCTCGAGGTCGAGGAGATCCTCGTCATGGGCCACGGCATGTGCGGCGGTTGCGCGGCTGCACTCACGGGCAATTTCGACGACGTGCCGCCCGGGGAGGGTCACTTCATCGGCGACTGGGTGCGGATGCTCGAAAGCGCGCGAGACCGGGTCCGGGCGCGGCACGCCAACTTCGACCGGACGGCTTTCCTCGAAATGGAGCATGAGGCGGTAAAGGTCAGCCTCGCAAACCTTCGCACTTTCCCGTGGATCGCCGAGCGCGAAAGGGTCGGGCGCCTGAAGCTGCACGGCGCCCATTTCTCGATTTCCGAAGGCCGTTTGTACGTGCTCGACGAGGCGGAAGGAACCTTCCACCCCGTCTAAGCGACGTCGGTTATCGTACTAGCAACGAACGTTATAGTTGTAATGCGGCTGACCGTACTGGTCCACGTAGTAACAATAGCCGCGGGTATCGCGATAATATTGGCGACCGTTGACGGTCGCGCCGAGAACGCCACCCAGGATCGCGCCTGCAATCGCGCCTTCACCCGTGCTTACGCCCGGGATCACGGCGCCGGCGATCGCTCCGCCGGCTGCGCCCACAGCAGCGCCGGTCGCGGCGTTGCCGAGCTGGCTGTTGTTGCCGTAGCCCTGCTGCTGGCCATAGTAAGGGCTGTTGCCATAATACGGATCGTATCCGTACGGATTCGTCGCGCAACCAGTCAGCGCAATGCTGCCCACAAGCGCGGCCGTTAATACGAGACCTCTCATTTTACTCACTCCATCTTTCCCCGGACTCCGATGGCTGATTCAGTGCGTGAAAAGGCGTTTCGTTCCCGAATTAATTCACTAATACGCGGGGTCGTGAAGGGATTCGGTGATGAGTAACGGCAATGGAAGCCCGAGGGACGCGAACATCGCCCTCCTCATCGATGCCGACAATGCCTCTCCCGAACATCTCGACGAAGTCCTCCTCGTGCTGGGGGAACTCGGGACCATCAACATCCGCAGAGCGTACGGCAACTGGGCCAAGGCGAGCCTCAAGGGTTGGGGCGATCTGAGCGGCATCCACTCAATCATCCCGATGCAGCAGTTCGACGTCGTGAAGGGCAAGAGCGCGACCGACATGCGAATGACCATCGACGCGATGGACCTGCTTTATCGCGGCAATGTCGACGGCTTCGGGATCATGTCGTCCGATAGCGACTTTCTTCCGCTCGCTCAGCGAATCCGCGAGGACGGGCTGCCTGTCTACGGTTTCGGAACCGCCAAGACCCCGCTCAGCTTCCGTCAGGCCTGCACGCGCTTCTTCGATGTCGCCGCGCTCGTCGCCAACCAGCCGGTCGAGGGCCAGACCGAGAAAGAGGTGGAAGAGCGGCCAGTGGACGAGGCGCTGCTCGAGCTTCTCGGCCACGCCTACAAGGCGTCGGAGCGCGACGAGGACGGCTATACGGGGCTCTCCGAGTTGGGCCAGCGCGCCAAGGCCGTGTCCAGCTTCGCGACCCGCAATTACGGCTACACGCGCCTTTCGGACCTCCTTCGCGCCATCCCGAATTTCGATGTGAAGACCGGCCCTGACGGCAGGCTGCTGGTCAAGCGCCTGCGCTAGCGTAACCTTCGCCGGCCCGGGCCCGTTCGCTCGGGCGAATGGCGGAACCGAACGGGACTGAGCGGCCCCCCGAACTGTTGCCTTTGCGACACGCGGTCTCTTTTCGATACAACGAGCGCATCTTTCTCGGGAACGGAACCGCTTCGCCCCGGTTGTGCCCCTGACCAATCACTCCTGATATCGAAGATCATGCTCGCCACGGGGACGGCCAACGATTTTGTAGAGACGGCGCTCACCGCTTTTCGCGGCGGTGGCGGTTCGGATTGGCGCTCCACTTTGGATGAGCTTCCGGTGCCCGTCTACA
Source organism: Pseudomonadota bacterium (assembly GCA_046733255.1). Lineage (GTDB taxonomy): Bacteria > Pseudomonadota > Alphaproteobacteria > Sphingomonadales > Sphingomonadaceae > Sphingomicrobium. Next base: position 17,421 of record JBKPOU010000010.1, on the reverse strand, counting down.
CCACAGACTCCGAAGGTGCGGTAACCTACTGGAACCAGGCGTGCGTCGACTTCGCCGGCCGCGAGCCCAAGCTCGGTTCCGACCGATGGTGCGTCACCTGGGAGCTCTACACCATGACCGGTGAGCGCCTGCCCCACGCAGAATGCCCGATGGCGGAAGCAGTGCTGGAGAGGCGCGCCGTCCGCGGAAAGGTCGCAATCGCGCTTCGTCCGGACGGGACCAGGCGGGCGTTCGCGCCTTACCCAACCCCACTCTTCGACGCGGACGGCAATTTCGAAGGCGCGGTGAACATCCTGATCGACGTGTCGAGCGAGCAGGCCGGCGAACTGGCCGATCAGGCGGCGCGGTGCAAGCGCCTTGCCAGGTCGACCACCGACAAGGATGCCGCGGAAATACTGACCGACATGGCGAGCCGATATTCGATCACTGCCGCCAGCCTTGACGGCTCCAAGACCGCCTGAGGCCGACGAACCGCACTCTCACTTCACTTTGCGACTCCGGGCTTCTCCGCACGAAGTGTCGGAGCTATGGAGGGCTGCCGCTTCGACAGGTTTAGGGCGAGAGCGGCCAGTGAGCGTGGTCTTCAACGGATCAATGCGATTGGGGGTGCCGGTTATGTACGAAGTTGGACCTGACGAATTTTCCGAGCGCTGGGCGCCTTCCGCCATCGGCATCCTCCGGATCGTGACGGCACTGCTTTTCATCGAGCATGGAACATCCAAGCTTCTTGGCTTCCCGTTGTCGCCGATTTCGCACCCTCCAACCTGGTCCCTTTTCTGGATAGCCGGATGGTTCGAGCTGATCGGAGGCGGATTGCTCCTCGTCGGCCTGTGGACGCGGTGGGTCAGCCTGTTCCTCGCCGCGGAGATGGCCGTGGCTTACTGGTACGTGCACGCGGCCCAGGGCCCCTTCCCGCTGCTGAACCACGGTGAGGCCGCAATTCTGTTCTGCTTCATCTTCCTGACGCTGTTCGTCGTCGGAGCAGGCGAGTTCAGCATCGACAAGGTGATGGCCCGCAAGGCGTCTCCGATCGAGGGCTATGCAGCGCCGGGCGGCGAGCGCGGCCTGGCCGACGCCGACGACTAGACGAGCTCGAGCCTGACCGTAACGTCGTCGCCCGCGGAAATGCCGGCGCGGCGGCACACGTCGATCTTGACCGGCAAGAAATAGCCACCGGTGCTTTTGGACGGGAAGACCGACGTCCGCCACGTGACGTCGTCGATCGTCGCCTCGACTCTGACCGACCCGAACCCGCGGGGGCCCGCAAAGGCGGCGGCGCGGATCTCATCTGACAGCTCGGCCGGCACGCTCATGAAGTGCGAGCTGCCCTCGTCGTTGCTCCAGATCTTCAATGGTCCGGTGAGCGTGATCACTTCTTCTTTCCGATATCGTAGCCGGGGATCTTCTCGCCCTTCGCGCTGGAGTCGATCAAGATCGCGAGGCGTTTCGAGCGCGTCTCCGGTTTCTTCGCGCTTGTCACCCAGTGAAGCACCGTCTTGCGATACCCCGGCGGCCGCTTTTCCCAATCGGCCCAGGCGGCTTTGTTGCTCCGCAACCGCCGTTCGTCTTCGGGAGCGAGCTTCGCCCACTCCCGCTCGTAGGCGTAGAGCCCGCTCCTGGCCTTGTTCTCCTCGTAGGCGCGCTCGCCGGGCGGCGTCATCAGGCCGGCGGCCTTCAGCGCCTCGAAGCGCTCGACGTTGACCTTGCTCCAGATGCTGCCTTTGCGGCGCGGCGTGAAGCGGATCGTGTAGGCCTCGTCGCCGAGCGATTTGCGGATGCCGTCGATCCAGCCGAAGCACAAGGCCTGGTCGCGCGCCTGCGGCCAGTCGATCGACGGCCTGCCGCTGCCCTTCTTCCAGAAGCCGAGGAGGAGATCCGCCGCGGTCTGGTGATTGGTCGCAAGCCAGCGGCGGAAGTCGGCTTCAGTCGCGAAGAAGACCTCCCCCGCCACGAAGCTACCGCGTCAGCTTCCGGTACGTCGTCCGGTGCGGCCTCGTTGCTTCCTCGCCCAAGCGGCGGATCTTGTCCTGCTCATAGGCTTCGAAATTGCCTTCGAACCATTCGACCTGGCTGTCGCCTTCGAATGCGAGGATGTGCGTCGCGAGTCTGTCGAGGAAGAAACGGTCGTGGCTGATCACCACGGCGCATCCGGCGAAATTCTCCAGAGCGTCCTCGAGCGCGCGAAGGGTCTCGACGTCGAGGTCGTTGGTCGGCTCGTCGAGGAGGAGAACGTTGCCGCCGTCCTTGAGCATCTTGGCGAGATGGACGCGGTTGCGTTCGCCGCCCGAGAGCTGGCCGACCTTCTTCTGCTGGTCTGGCCCCCGGAAATTGAAGGCTCCGACATAGGCGCGGGTCGCCATCTCGTGCTTGCCCAGCTTGAAGATGTCGAGCCCGTCGGAAATCTCTTCCCAGACGTTCTTGCTCGCGTCGAGCGCATCGCGGCTCTGGTCGACATAGCCCAAGTGCACGGTCGGCCCGACGTCGATGTCTCCGGAATCCGGCTGTTCCTGACCGGTGATCAGCTTGAACAAAGTGGTCTTGCCGGCGCCATTGGGGCCGATCACGCCGACGATGCCGCCCGGCGGAAGGCTGAAGGTGAGGTCCTCGAATAGAAGCTTGTCCCCATAGGCCTTGGTCAGGCCCTTCGCCTCGATCACCTTGCCGCCCAAACGCTCGGGCATCTGTATGAGGATCTCACCCTTCGCCGGGGCCCGGTTCTCCTGCGCCGCGACCAGCTCGTCGAAAGCCTTGATCCGTGCTTTCGACTTCGCCTGCCGGGCCTTGGGCGAGCGCCGGATCCACTCGAGCTCGTCGGCGATGGCCTTCTGGCGGCCGGCCTCCTCGCGCTCCTCCTGCTCAAGGCGTTTCGCCTTCTTTTCCAGATAGGTGGAGTAGTTTCCTTCATAAACATAGTAACGGCCTCGATCGAGCTCGAGGATCCAGTTCACGACATTGTCGAGGAAATAGCGATCGTGGGTGACGAGGATGACGTTGCCAGGATAATCGACGAGATGCTTCTCCAGCCACTGGACGCTCTCGGCATCGAGATGGTTGGTCGGCTCATCGAGCAACAGGATCTTCGGCTTCTCCAGCAGCAGGCGGGTCAGCGCCACTCGCCGCTTCTCGCCGCCTGAAAGGTTGGTCACGGCGCTGTCGCCCGGCGGGCAGCGGAGCGCGTCCATCGCGATCTCCAGCTGGTTGTCGAGTGTCCAGCCGTCGACCGCGTCGATCTTCTCCTGGAGCTCGCCCATCTCCGCCATGAGAGCATCGAAGTCGTCGCCCGGATCGGCCATCAGCGCGCTGATCGCGTTGAACCGGTCCAGCATATCGGCGACCGGGCGGACTCCGTCCATGACGTTCTCACGCACCGTCTTGGACGGGTCGAGCTGCGGTTCCTGCTCAAGATAGCCGACGGTGATCCCCTCGCCCGCCCAGGCCTCGCCCTGGAACTCCGTGTCACGGCCGGCCATGATTTTCATCAAGGTCGACTTGCCCGATCCGTTGGGTCCGACGATCCCGATCTTGGCGTCGGAATAGAATTGCAGGTGGATTCCGTTGAGGATGGGCTTCTGGCCCGGGAAGGCCTTGGTCAGGCCCTTCATTACAAAGCTGTACTGGGCGGCCATGGGGTCGCGGGTGTCCTTCAAAGTGCTGGAAAGTCGGGGCGCGAGTTAGTGGACCTCGGCCTGCTTTTCCAGCCTTCAGTCCCTGCCCATCATTTCCTGGACTTCGGGGAACCGGTAATCGCGATAGAGGTCGCGGAGGATCTTCTTCGAAAGCTTGCCCGTGGCGCTGTGCGGGAGCTGGTCGACGAACAGGATCGCGTCGGGCTGCCACCAGCTCGAAACGGCGCCGCGGAGATGGTCGCGGATATCCTGCTCGGTGACCGCGCCCTCTTCGCCTCGAACGACGAGCAGCAGGGGCCGTTCGTCCCATTTCGGATGCGGAATCGCGATCGCCGCCGCCTCGGCAACGCCGGGGCAGCCGACGGCGGCATTTTCGAGGTCGATGGAGCTGATCCACTCCCCGCCGGACTTGATCACGTCCTTTGCCCGGTCGGTGATCTGCATCGTCCCGTCGGGATGGATGACGGCAACGTCGCCGGTGTCGAACCAGCCGTCCTCGCCGATGCAGTCGCGATCGTCCTTGAAATAGCGCTTGACGACCCAGGGTCCGCGGCACTCGAGCCTGCCCGACGAAAGGCCGTCGCGCGGAAGCTCCTTGCCTTCGTCGTCGACCACCCGAAGCTCGACTCCGAACGGCGCCTTGCCCTGCTTCGTAATGAGGTCGAGCTGGTCGGTGTCGCCAAGGCTGTCCCAATTGGAAGGTTTCGACCTGCAGGTCCCGATCGGCGACGTCTCGGTCATCCCCCACGCATGGCCGATGTCGATCCCCCGCTTGCGGAACCACTCGATCATCGCTCGCGGAGCCGCGGAGCCGCCAATTGTCACCTGCTTCAGATTGCCGAGATCGGCGCCTGTGCGCTCAACATGCTCGATCATCGTCAGCCAGACCGTCGGAACGCCTGCCGAATGGGTGACGCCTTCCTCCTGGAAAAGCTGGCACATCTTTTCCGGCCGATAATCGGCGGAAAGCACCAGCTTCGCGCCGCTCGCCGGCACCGACCAGGGGATGCCCCAGGCATTGGCGTGGAACATAGGCACGATGGGAAGCACCACGGCCCTGCGCGAAAGGTCGAAAACGTCGGGTGTGATCGAGGTGATCGTATGGAGGACCGTCGATCGATGCTCGTAGAGGACGCCCTTGGGATTTCCGGTGGTGCCGGACGTGTAGCATAGGCCGCACGGCGCGCGCTCATCGCCTTCGACCCAGTCGTAATCGCCGCTTTCGCCGGCAATCCACTGTGGGAAGCCCTGCTGGCCCTCGGGCGGGTCGAAGCAGACATACTCCTCGATCGTCTTCCAGCGCGGCTTCATTCGCTCGACAATCGGCCGAAAGGCGCGATCGTAGAACAGTATCCGGTCCTCGGCGTGGTTGGCGATATAGTCGAGCTGGTCCTCGAAAAGCCGAGGGTTGATCGTGTGGAGCACGCCGCCGACCCCGCAGACGCCATACCAGGCCGTAAGGTGACGCGAATGGTTCATTGCCAGCGTCGCGACGCGGTTACCGGGCTTTATTCCCCGGCGTTCCAGCGCTTGCGCCATTTGCCGGGCTTCGCGCGCGACGTTGCGCCAGTTCGTGCGGGTGATGGTCCCGTCAGCCCAGGCCGAAACGATTTCGGAATCGGGATGCTCGCGCTCGGCATGGTCCACGAAACGCATCACGCGCAGCGGCCAGTCCTGCATCGCTCCCAAGCTCATTCGCCGCCCCCGGCTACGAAAGCGCCATCATGCAGCAAATGCGGCGGCAGACAAGCCGAATGGACCCTAGAACGGCAGCTTGAACCCCGGAGGCAGCGGAATCCCGCTCGTCATCTTCTGGAGTTCCGGCGCCGCGGCTGCGTCGGCCTTTGCCCGCGCATCATTGATGGCGGCAGCGACCAGGTCTTCCAGCATCGACTTTTCCGACGGCTGGAGAAGGCTGTCGTCGATGTCGACCGCGATGATCCGTCCCTTGGCGGAGGCGCGCACCTTGACCAGCCCGCCGCCGGCGGCGCCTTCGACTTCGATCTTGTCGAGATTCTCCTGCGCCTTCTGCATCTCGGCCTGAACGTCCTGCGCCATCTTCATGATTTCATCGAGGTTCGGCATATCCGGCATTGTCATGCCCCTTTGGTGAGAGAGTAGGATTCGAGCTCGGCATCGGGAAAAGCCTCCATTGCCGCCCGGACCGACGGGTCTTGAAGCACTTCGGCGCGGACCTGTTCCTCAGCCATCCTTTCCTGTTCCTGAAGCGAGGGCTTGGCGCCTTCGTCGGCCATGGAAACGGTCCAGCTTGTCCCCGTGATCCCTTTTAGCACGGTAGCGAGCTCACGCGACCAATCCGACCCGAGGGGGCGGAGAGGTTTCAACGCAAGCTCTGGCGGCTCGTAGCGCACCAGGCCGACCTGGTCGTGCAGTTGCACCGCCAGCTGGTGCCTGCCATTGGCTTCCACGGCCTGGATTAGCGCAGGGAAATCGGCCGGAAGTCTCGCCGCCGAGGCAGAGGACGCGGAAGCAGAAGGAGCCACACGCGCGGTCGGGGCGGCCGTCGCCCCTCCCCCCAATATTTGAAGCAGGGCCGCCGGATCGGGAAGCTCGGCGGCGTACATTAGCCGAAGTATAGCCATAGTCGCCGCTTCCTGTGGATCGGGCGCGACAATGACGTCGGAAACGCCCTTCAGCAGCATCTGCCACAGGCGGTGAATTTGCCCCCAGGAGAGCCGGTCGGCGAGTGCCTCCGAAAATTCGCGCTGCTCGGTGGAAATCAAGGCTTCGGTCTGCGCCCCGGCCTTTGCGCGGGTTGCCGTGTGCAGCGCTTCCATCAGGCCGCGAAGAATGGACGCGGGATCCATGCCGAGTTCGTGTGCCTCGTCCATCGCCTTGAGCGCCAGCGTCGCGTCGCCTTTCAGGACGAGCCTCAGAAGATCGCGAATTCGCCCGCGGTCGGCCAGGCCGAGCATGTCGCGAACCTGTTCCGCCGTGACCGTGCCGCCGCCGTGCGCGATCGCCTGGTCGAGGATCGAAAGCCCGTCGCGGGCGGAGCCTTCGGCGGCGCGGGCGATCATCGCCAATGCATCCGGCTCGACCTCGACATTCTCGGCCTTGGCGACTTCGGCGAAGTGAGCGACGAGCTTTTCCGGATCGATCCGGCGGAGATCGAACCGCTGCGTCCGCGACAGGACCGTGACTGGTACCTTGTTGACCTCGGTGGTCGCGAACAGGAACTTCACATGCTCAGGAGGTTCCTCAAGAGTCTTGAGCAACGCATTGAACGCGCTCTTGGAAAGCATGTGAACTTCGTCGATGATGTAGATTTTGTAGCGGGCCGAGACCGACGCGTAGCGAACCGCGTCGATGATCTCGCGGATATCGTCGACCCCGGTGTGCGAGGCAGCATCCATCTCGACGACATCGATGTGGCGGCCCTCCGCGATCGCCCGGCAGTGCTCGCAGACGCCGCAGGGCTGTATCGTCGGCTGTCCCTGTCCGTCCGGACCGAAGCAGTTCAGCGCCTTGGCGATGAGGCGCGCGGTCGAAGTCTTGCCGACACCGCGCACGCCGGTGAGCAGAAAGGCATGAGCGATCCGCCCGCGCTCGATCGCATTGGCGAGCGTCTTCACCATCGCGTCTTGCCCGATAAGCTCGCCGAAGGTCTGCGGGCGGTATTTGCGGGCGAGCACTCGGTACGGCGAAGAGGTCGGCGCGGCTTCGGGCAGGTCGAGGCCAAGTCCAGGCGATTCGTCGGTCATCGCAGCAGTTGTAGGCATGGCCGGGGCGCATTGCGAGCGGTTGCCAGCGCGCGGAACTGCCCCCATATGGCGCGCGGGAGCCGGGCGGACGGGGCTGTCGCCAACCTGGTCAGGTCCGGAAGGAAGCAGCCACAACGATTTCGTCCCGGGTCGTTCCGGTTCCCACCCGTCTCCGCCCCGGCTTCGGCGGGCGAATCATCCTCGCAGCCAATTCCTCGCGCCCGGCGGGATCCGCACTGTCAGGCTTCCCATGTCTTCTGTCAGGATGATCTGGCAGGCGAGGCGCGAAGTGCGGCTCGCGTGGGCCGCGAAATCGAGCATGTCCTCTTCCTCGTCGCTCGCTGGGGGCAGTTTCTCGAAATCGGCCTTGTCGACGATGACGTGGCACGTGGAGCAGGCCATTACGCCTTCGCACGCGCCTTCGAGGGGCTGCTTTGCCGCCCATGCGACATCGAGAAGGCGCTGACCCGGCTTCGCCTCGACCTCTTTGTCGAGCGTTCCGTCAGCCTTGTAGAAGCGAACCCGGATCACGCCGCGAAGCGCTCCTGGGCTTCCGCCGCCTCGTTAATTCGGCGGATCGCCGCGACCACTTCCTCTTCGGTCGTGTACCGCCCGAAGCCGAGGCGGATCGAGGATCGCGCTTCCCTGTCGCTGAGCCCGATTGCACGCAGCACGTGGCTAGGCCGCCCCGAGCCGCTCGCGCAGGCGCTTCCGAGCGAGAAGGCGGTATCGCGCAGGTGGGAAATCAGCCGGGCCGCATCGAGAGCTTCGCGGCGGATATTCAAATTGCCGTGATAGCGGTGGTCGAGGCTGCCGTTGACGGTCCAGACCGGGCCGAGGAGATCGAGGGCGGCCGCCCAAAGCCCTTCGACATGCTCCCGATCGGATTCGAACCGGTCAGACGCCAGCTTCGCGGCCGCCCCGAAGCCGACACACAAGGCCGGCGAGAGAGTCCCCGAGCGCAGCCCCATCTCCTGCCCACCGCCATGAATTAGCGGCGCCGGTTCTGCGCCCTTTCGCATCCAAAGAGCGCCGATTCCCTTCGGTCCGTGGATCTTGTGCCCCGAGACAGCCAAAAGGTCGGGACCCTCCGGAATCTCGATCCGGCCAAGCCCCTGAACCGCATCGCACAGCATCAGGGCTCCGGCCTTGTGAGCAAGCTTCGCAACCTCGGCGACGGGCTGGATGACTCCGATCTCATTGTTCACCAGCATCACCGCGACCAAAGCCACGCTTTCGTCGATAGCGGCCTCGAGGTCTTCGATCCGGATAAGCCCATCCGTCCCAATCGGCAGCCTGGTGACTTCGACGCCTCTCCCTTCCAGCCATTCGCAAGTGTCGAGAACCGCCGCATGCTCGGTGTGAACCGTCACGATGCGATTGCGGTCTGGCGGCGCCTTCTCGATAGTTCCCTTGATCGCCCAGTTGATTGCCTCGGTCGCGCTTCCGGTGAAGGCGAGCGAACCTCCTTCCAGCCCGATCGCCTGCTCGACCTGCCTGCGCGCCACTTCGACGACCGCAGCCGCTTCCCGGCCCCAGCGCGAGGGCGAGTGCGGATTGGCGAACTTCTCCTCGATCCACGGTCGCATCGCGTCCGCGACTTCCGGCGCGACCGGCGTAGTCGCCTGGTAATCGAGATAGCTCATGCCGCCTTCGTGTCCGCCCTCTCCGCAATTCGCGCCCATTCGGCCAGGAACGCGTCGACCTCCGCTTCTCCCGTCTCCGGGCCGAAGCTGAGGCGCAGGAAGCCGGCCGAAACTTCCTCCGGAACCTCCATCGCGGCAAGCACATGGCTCGCCTTGGCCTTGCCGGATGAGCAGGCGCTCCCGGCAGACACCGCGATTCCGGCAAGGTCGAAATGGACGAGCAGCGCCGCGCTCGCCCCTCCTGGCATGGAGACGGCGCCGATGGTCGGTGCGCGCGGCGCTCCTTCGGCGATGACGGAGGCCCCTGACGCCTTCACGCCGTCTTCCAGACGCTTCCGCAGTGCTGAGAGCTTTTCCATGTTGTAGGGACGTGCCGCCAGAGCTGCCGCAAAGGCCATGGCCCCGGGAACGTCCTGCGTGCCCCGCCGATAGCCCTTTTCCTGACCGCCGCCGCAAGCGCGCAACGTAGCAAGGTCGTGAACCAGGAGCGCGCCGACCCCCGGCGGGCCGCCGAGCTTGTGAGCGCAGATCGCGACGAAATCAGCGTCTGGAAGCGGAAGCTTCGAAGCGCCTTGAGCGCTATCGGACAGCAACAGGCTTCCCGCTTCGCGGATCTTCGGCGCGAGCCGCTCAAGAGGCTGGATCACGCCGGTTTCATTGTTAACCTGCTGGATGGCGATCAGCGCCGGTCCTCGTGCGAGGACTCCATCAAGCGCCACTTCGTCGATCAGCCCGTCGCGGTCCACAGGGATGACGATCGAATTCTCCCCCATGGCGTGGCCGACGATCGCATGTTCGGTCGCTCCATGCGCCCGGCCCGCGGGTGCCGCACAGCGCGCGGCGAGCTCCACGCTCTCGCTCGCTCCAGAGGTGAAAATGACGTCATGCCGCCAATCCAGCGCTGCCTTGATGTCCTCGCGCGCCTTTTCGAGCAGTGCCCGCGACCGGCGTCCTTCCGCGTGCGGGCTGTTGGGATTCGCCCATTCGGCAATGCCCCGCTCGAAGGCCTCGCGGGCCGCGGCGATGATGGGCGTGGTGGAGGCGTGATCGAGGTAAATTCGCTGAGTCATTTTGGCGGATATCTGCCGATTGCGTGTTGGACTCGCGCCCCTATATAGAACCCGCCGCCGCCGTGCACCCGTCGGCTCCGAAGTCCATCCTTACGCGAGCAACCGCAAAGCCCATGCCCGAAGTCATATTTCCTGGTCCCGAGGGCCGCCTTGAAGGCCGTTTCCATCCGGGGCCCCGCCCCCGTGCACCCGTCGCCCTGATCCTTCATTCGCATCCTCAGGCCGGCGGGACGATGAACAACAAGATCGTCCAACTCCTCTACCAGACGTTTGTCCGGCGCGGCTTTGCAACCTTGCGCTTCAATTTTCGCGGCGTGGGCAAGAGCCAGGGGACCTTCGACAACGGGATCGGCGAGCTGTCCGACGCTGCCAGCGCGCTCGACTGGGTCCAGCAGATCCACCCTGAGGCCGAGACCACCTGGGTCGCGGGCGTCAGCTTCGGAGCGTGGATCGGGATGCAGCTGTTGATGCGGCGCCCGGAAATCCGCGGCTTCATCTCGATTGCTCCGCCCGCCAACATGTACGACTTCAGCTTCCTCGCCCCCTGTCCGTCCTCGGGAATCATCGTCCAGGGCGAGAATGACGAGGTCGTCACTCCCGGCGCGGTATTGAAGCTGGTCGAAAAGCTTCGCACCCAAAAGCATATCACCGTCACCTATGACGTGATCCCCGGCGCAAATCACTTCTTCGCGAACGAACTCGACCTCTTGATGAAGAGCGTCGACGATTATCTCGACATGCGCCTCGCGACCGATCCGAAGCGCCCGGCTATAACGTCCAAATCAGGACGTTAGCGAGAAGGACCGCGCCCGCGGCGAGCATCAGCGCGCCGCGGGCCCGGTTGGAGCGTCCGGTAACGATCCGAAAGCCCGCAAAACCCAGGAGAAAAGCGGCAATTACCGCGAGGGCCATTGCAGCGGAGGCAAGTGTTCCCAAACAGGCCCTTCCTTTCACCAAGGCTTAACGCATCGCCGTCACTATGGCGAACGTGGACCGGGACCAACAGCAGGCGCGCCTCGAAGAGGCTTTCGAGCGCATCGAGGAAACGATTCTCCCATGCATCGCGATGATGCTGGAAACGCTTCTCGATGCTTCCGAGACTGCGGCCCAGACCGATCCGAAGGCCCTCGCAGCCGAACTCCAGATCCTCGCAGCCGAGCTGGAAGAGCTGACCCAGGCGGTTGAGCGGTCCAGCCCCGTGCATGTCGAACCGGGCGAATACAAGACCAGCACCGCGGCGGCCTAGCCGCCTTCGACGATCCGGGCGTGAAGCTCGGGGTCGATATTGCCGCCCGACAGCACCGCCACCGTCCCCTCTACCGCCTCGGCCTTGCCGGCGAGAAGCGCAGCCAGAGCGGCTGCTCCTCCGGGCTCGACGACCAGTCCATGCTCGCGCCACCCGAAGCGAACGGCGTCCTTCACTTCCTGGTCGGTCACCGCCAGCGCCGTCGCACCGCGATCGAGCAGGATCCCGAAGGTTATTGGCGACACGAGAGGAGTCTGGAGCGCGTCGCACAGAGTGGGCGGCGAATCCACCTCGACAGGCACGATTTCGCCGTCCTCCAGCGACCGCTTCATGTCGTCCCAGCCTTCGGGCTCGACGATGACGATCTTCGCTTCGGGACAGGCCAGGGCGATTCCCGACGATAGCCCGCCACCGCCGCACGGAATCACGATCCGGCTAGGTGGAGACGGCATTTGCTTCAGAATTTCCAGTCCGACGGTCCCCTGGCCGGCCACGATCGCCGGGTCGTCGAAGCTCGGCACGACCACGGCGCCGCGCTCGCCGGCGAGCTTCCGGGCGATCTCCTCGCGGCTCTCGCTCCGACGATCGTAGAGGACGATTTCCGCGCCGTGGCTTCGCGTCGCTTCCACCTTCACCTTCGGGGCGTCGGCCGGCATGACGATGACAGCCGGGATTCCGAGCCGTTTCGCGGCGATTGCAACGCCCTGGGCATGATTCCCCGACGAGAAGGCGACAATCCCGCGATGCCGCTCCTCTTCCGTCAACTGGAGCAGGCGGTTCGTGGCTCCGCGAAGCTTGAACGCGTGACCAGTCTGGAGGCACTCGCATTTCAGCCAGATTGGGGCGCCCCGGACCTCGCTACCGATGAGCGGCGTCTCCTCTACGAGACCGGCAACGCGTTCGCCGGCCGCGATCACATCATCTCGGGTGACCGAAGACGTTTCAGCTAAGCGGTTGATATTTCACCTTTTCGATTATCCGTTGCTGATCAGCGACATAACGAGATCAATCGTCGATGCCAGGGCCAAAAAATCTTTACACGCGGGACCCCCGAACATATATCGCGCCTCCGCTGCCCCATGGGACTTCCAACCGCAAGGCAGCTTTTGGACAAAACTACCCGTTGGAGGTCCCTTGAGTTGCACAAGCATCATCGCCCGCTGGGGCTAGCGACTTACACGGCGGGTAACCGCCGGGCTGCCGATATCGTCAAGACTCGTCCGGTACAGCCGGTGACGCTCCTGCGTCCCCATGCTGCCGAGCGCGCTGCCCGATTCTTCATCGAGAAGTTTCCGGGGCGCTCGCTGTATGCGGTCAAGGCGAACCCCTCGCCGGACCTGCTCAAGATCCTCTGGAATGCCGGGATCACTCATTACGACGTCGCGTCGATGGGCGAAGTGCGGCTGGTCCATGAGACCCTGCCCGACGCGGTTTTGTGCTTCATGCACCCGGTGAAGGCCGAGGAAGCCATCGCCGAGGCTTATTTCGACCATGGCGTGAAGACCTTCAGCCTCGACACGATGGAGGAGCTGGAGAAGATCGTCCGCGCGACCAAGGGCGCGAGCGACCTCAACCTGCTCGTTCGCCTCCGCGTGTCGTCGCAGCATGCCAAATACAGCCTTGCGGCAAAGTTCGGCGCCGAGCCGGCAGAGCTCAAGGCGCTGCTGATGGCGGCTCGCCAGGCGTCCGACGCACTGGGCATCTGCTTCCATGTCGGAAGCCAGGCGATGAGCCCGGCTGCCTATGCCGACGCGATGGAGCGGGTCCGCGACTCGATCATCCAGGCTGCCGTGACAGTCGACATCGTCGATGTCGGCGGTGGCTTCCCATCGACGTATCCCGGAATGGAGCCGCCTCCTCTTGAGGCCTATTTCCAGGTCATCCACTCGGCGTTCGAAGCGCTCCCGATCAGCTATTCGGCAGAGCTTTGGTGCGAGCCGGGGCGCGCACTGTGCGCCGAATATGCGAGCCTCCTGGTTCGCGCGGAGAAGCGCCGCGGGACAGAGCTCTACATCAACGACGGGGCCTACGGGGCGCTGTTCGACGCGGCTCATGTCGGCTGGCGGTTTCCGGTGGCGCTCATGCGGCCGTCGCGCGCAAAGTCGGTCGGCTTCAGCTTCTACGGCCCGACGTGCGACGACCTCGACCATATGGCGGGTCCGTTCGATCTTCCGGCCGACATCCAGGCGGGCGACTATGTCGAGATCGGCATGCTCGGCGCCTATGGCTGCGCGATGCGCACGCGCTTCAACGGCTTCAGCGTCGAGAGCGTCGAGACCGTCGATGACGAGCCGATGGCGACGCTCTATGGAGCCGGGCGCAGGTCCAGCCGTTCAAGGGTTGTGACGCTTTAGATCGCACAAGCGATCGTCATCCGCGCGAATGCGGGGACCCCGCTGTTTTTCTTTCATGGACGCGAGTAGCGGGATTTCCGCTTTCGCGGGAATGACGAGGGATTGTGATGAGCACTGACGAGCTTCTTAAGCCGGACCACGACTCGGCGGTTAACGACACCCGCAAGGCGGACCTCCTGTCGAGCCCGGTCGAGCATATCGACATCACCAAGTTCGACGCCCGGCCGATCATCGAGGCCATGGGGAAGATGAGCTTCACCAGCCGCGACCTCGCTCGCGCGACGAAGATCTACAATACGATGCTCGAGGATCAGAGCTGCTCGATCATCCTGGTGATTGCGGGGTCGACCTCGGCCGGCGGCTGCATGGACGTCTATGCCGAGCTCGTCCGCTCCAACATGGTCGACGCGGTCGTCGCTACCGGAGCAACGATCGTCGACATGGATTTCTTCGAAGCGCTTGGCCATAAACACTACCAAGCCAATGAAATTCCTGACGATGATACGCTTCGGTCCCTCTACATCGACCGCATCTACGACACCTATATCGACGAGGAGCAGCTGCAGGACTGCGACTTCACGATCGGCAAGATCGCTGACAGCCTGGAGCCGAAAGCCTATTCGAGCCGCGCCTTCATTGGGGAGATGGGCAAGTGGCTGAGCGAAGGGAACGCGAAGAAGCCCGGAAGCCTCGTCCAGCTCGCCTACGAGCATGATGTGCCGATCTTCTGTCCGGCGTTCACTGACAGCTCGGCGGGGTTCGGGCTGGTGAAGCACCAGGTCGACGCGATGAAGCGCGGCGGCCATTACATGACCATCGACAGCATCGCCGACTTCCGAGAGCTGACCGACATCAAGATCGAGGCGGGAACGACCGGCCTCCTGATGATCGGCGGCGGCGTGCCGAAGAACTTCACGCAGGACACGGTCGTCTGCGCCGAGATCCTCGGCCACGAGGACGTCGAGGTGCACAAATATGCGGTGCAGATTACCGTTGCCGACGTCCGCGACGGCGCCTGCTCATCCTCGACGCTTCAGGAAGCCGCGAGCTGGGGCAAGGTTTCGACCGCGATGGAGCAGATGGTCTTCGCCGAGGCGACGAGCGTCGTCCCGCTGCTCGCCAGCGACGCCTGGCACCGCGGCGCATGGCGCAACCGCGAAAAAAGGCGCTTTGCCAAGCTCTTCGACTAAGTCGATTGCCAACCGTAACGAAGTGACGCACCCTCCCCGGCACACGCTGGAGGGTTTCTCATGCCGTACAGCCCGATTCTCGCTCCCGTCGTCGCGCTGGTCGCTTGGTCGCTCGTCATGCTCGTCTGGATGGCCATCGCTCGACGCGGGGCCTTCGCGAAGCTGGGGATCGGCTGGGGCTCGATCCCACGCGGCTCACGGGGCGTGAATCTCGAAGGCAAGGCTCCCGACGAAGCGCAGTGGCCGTCGCACAATTACATGCACCTGATGGAACAGCCGACGCTGTTCTACGCCATCTGCCTGACGCTCGCGATGATGGGGTTCGGAGGCGGGATCAATTATTGGCTGGCGTGGGGCTATGTCGTTCTTCGGATCATTCACAGCATCGTCCAGGCAACCGTGAATATCGTCCAGATCCGCTTCCCGATCTTCGCCCTTGCCTCGCTGTGCCTGCTCGGGCTGACGACCCATGCAGGACTGCGCATCCTCCACGACTGCGGACTGCTCAGCTTCTAGCGGCTGAAGCAGGCGGCAAGCTCGACGTGGGTCGACCAGCGGAACTGGCCGACGGGCCGCACCCATTGAAGCGTGTAGCCGTCGTCGGCTAGGATCCTGGCGTCGCTTGCAAACGTCGAAGGGTTGCAGCTCACATAGGCAATCCGCGGCACGGATGACGCCGCCAGTTGCCCGACTTGCGCCCGCGCTCCCGCTCGGGGCGGGTCGAGGACCACCCCGCCAAACCGGCTCAGCTCTTCTGCGTCCAGCGGCCGGCGGTAGAGGTCGCGGTGCTCAACGTTCATGTTCGGCGCTGCTGCCTTGAGCGCGGCAGCCGAGTCCCGAGCCGCCTCGGCGGCATAAGCGGCTCCCGAAGCGAGCGAAAAGGTCCCGAGACCGGCGAACAGGTCGGCAACCGGCCTGGTTTGCCCGACGCATTCGCGAACGCATTCCACGAGCGCTGTTTCTCCATCATCGGTCGCCTGGAGGAAGGCGCCCGTCGGAAATCCGACCGCTAGTCCGGACAGCGTGACCCTTGCGGGATGTGGTTCGTAGAGTGTCTCCGGCCCGCCTCCGCTGTCGATGGACAGGCGCACCACGCCGTGCATGCCAGCGAAATCCGTCAGCGCCTGGATCGCCGGGAGATCGCCTGCCGTGACATTGCGCAGAAGAACGTCGGCGCCGCCGTCGATCAGCGTCAACTGCGCCTCCGCGCCCTGTTTCGGGGCGAGCAGGCGAGCGAACAGCGCGCGGAGCGGCTTCACCAGCGCGAAGAGCTCGGGACGGAGGATATGGCACTCGTGCATGTCCACGATGCGGTGAGATTTTTGCGCGTAAAAGCCGACCAGAGCGCCCTTCCCCACTCGAAGCGCCTTCAAGGTCGCGCGGCGGCGCGACCGTGGCGGCGACAGATACGGGCGGCGGATCTCTGTCGTAAGTCCGTGCTGCGCGAGCGCGGTCTCGATGCGCGAAGCGAGATAACCGCAGTAGGCCTCGTCGTCGGCATGCTGCAGCTGGCATCCGCCGCATTCGGGGAAGTGGCGGCACGGAGGTTCCTGGTGATGCGCTCCGAACGCCAGCGCTCCATCGTCCAGAACGGCGTCGCCGGGGACGGCAAAGGGCACGTGACGGCCATTGGCTGTCACCCCATCGCCCCGGGCGGCAATCCGCACGATGATATCGTTCACAGCAGGTCCAGGGCGGAAGGAATCGTGTCTGCGAGGTCGTCGGCGATCATTTGCGGCCCGGCGAGTTCGGCGGCGCGGCCATGCAGCCAAGCGGCCGCACAGGCGGCTTCGAACGGTTCGAGGCCGCGAGCAACCATCGCCGCAGTCATTCCGGCGAGGACGTCGCCGGTACCCGCGCTCGCAAGCCATCGCGGGGCCGGAGGAGCGAAGCCAATGCGCCCGTCGGGCGCGGCGACTACAGTGTCCGGCCCCTTGTAGATTATTACTGCTCCGGACTTCCGGGCCGCTTCCAGCGCCTGCTCTGCCTTCGATCCGCCAAGCTCCCCGAACAGCTTCGCGAACTCGCCTGCATGCGGGGTCAGGATCGCGTCCTGTCCCTTGAGCCGCTCGGGATCTCCGACCTCGGCAATCGCGTCAGCGTCGACGACCTTCGGGGCCTTGGCCGTCAGCGCCAGGGTGAGCAGCTGCGGAATATCTCCCATCCCGGGACCGACGAGAATGCAGCCGATCCGCTCATCCTCGAGGACCGCCGTATCGGTCTGCACGATCGCTGAGGGCAGCCCGTCGATCATCCGCGAGGTGCTGATGCGCACATAGCCAGCGCCCGACCTCGCCGCTGCCTTCGCCCCGAGCGCAATCGCTCCAGGCATCTTGCCCGCAAGGCAGTGGACGAGACCACGGTTATATTTGTGCCCGAAGGGGTCGAGTGGCGGCAGGCGTGGCGCGCCGATCTCGGACCACTGGCTCGCAGCGTCGATGCCGATGTCGGCAAGAACGACCCGGCCGCCGTGGTGCATCGCCGGCATCAGGCGGTGAGCGGGCTTCAGCGCGCCGAAAGTGACGGTGACGTCGAATTCAGGGATGGCACTCAGGATTTCGCCG
>JBKPOU010000009.1:0-3107 GCA_046733255.1 Pseudomonadota bacterium | reverse complement strand
AGCTGGAGGCGCAGGAGCGTACGGCTCGCGTCGCCGAAGGGCCCGCAAAAGCCGCCGCGAAGGCGGTTTCGGTCTTGCTCTTCCGCGGCCTGGACGGTGGCCGTCGCGCGCTACGGCTTGGCGTCGTCGACAGGATCGAAGAGGTCCCGGTCGCAACCATCAAGCAGGGTGCGGGGCAGCTGCGGGTCCAGCTCGGCGAGGCGATCCTTCCGCTCGCGGGCGTCAACGGCGACATGGGCGAGGACAAGGTTCGCGTGTTCCGCCTCAACGACGGGCTCCACGAGATCGGCTATGCCTTCCGTGAGGTCATCGATCTCTCGCTCATCGAGAGCGAAGTCATTCCGGCGGAGAATCCGGGCGAGATCAGCGCCGTTACCCTCATCGGCGGCGAGCCGGCCGAGCTGGTCGATGCGCATTGGCTGTTCGCGAACCACCTGGGTGTCGCCGCTGCCAAGACGAGCGACCAGCCCGTCTGCAGGCTGCCGGGCGCCGATCCGTGGATGCAGAACATGCTCCGCCCGATCGTCGAAGCGGTGGGCTATCGTGTCGTCGGCGATGAGCATGAAGGCGAGGCCGACCTCGTCATCACTTCGGAGCCGAAAAAGGCAGGGAAGGGCGCGCGCACGATTGTCCTCAGGGCCGAGCCAGAGGCAGCCGGTGCAAAGGACGGCAGCATCTATCGCTACGACCGCGCCGGGCTTCTGATGGCACTGAAGTCCGCAGGCGGCGGGAGGCGCAAATGAACGAACTTCTGCTGATCGTGAGCATCGCCGGTGAGCGAGTGGCGCTTCCGGCCGCAGCGGTGGAATCCGTCGTCGAGCTGGATACGTTGATCCCGGTTCCGCGAGCGGCACCGCACGTGGCCGGCCTGTCCGCACTTCGGAGCCGCGTCCTGACGGTCATCGATTGCATGCGCTCTCTGGAACTCGGCGCCACCGATTGCTCCGACGGGATCCGCGAGGCTGCGGTCGTCGAGCTGGACGGTCATCATTATGCGCTTCTGGTCGACGTCGTCGAAGACGTGGTCGAAGCTCTGTCGGACCCGTCGCCCGTTCGCGCGGCTATGGGCTCCGGATGGGAGCGTGTGGCCGAGGGAATGGTCGAAACGGAGGTTGGGCCTTTGTTGTTGGTCGATGTTGCCGCGCTGATCAGCGGCCTCGAAGTTCGCGCAGCTTAAGCCCTTGGTTACCCTTAGTGAGTAGATGAAACGCCAATTCGAGCGGGAAGCAAAAGCATGAAGAGCTGTTTGATCGTCGACGATTCCAAGGTGATCCGGAAGGTCGCCCGGCATATCCTCGAGACGCTCGAATTCGACGTCGAGGAGGCAGGTGACGGCCAGGAAGCGCTGACCCGCTGCGAGCAGAAGATGCCCGATGTGGTGCTTCTCGACTGGAACATGCCGGTGATGAGCGGAATGGAGTTCCTCCGACTGCTTCGCCAGCGCGGCCACGGCGACCAGCCGAAAGTCGTTTTCTGCACGACCGAGAATGACATGGCGCACATCCGCGCCGCGCTCGAGGCCGGTGCCGACGAATATGTGATGAAACCGTTCGATCGAGAGACGCTGCACGTCAAGCTTCAGCTCGTCGGCGTCGCGTAAGAGTCCGCATTATGGAGCGGGCGCTCGCAAAATCGCGGGACCGCCAAAGGGCAGGGTCCCCGCAAAAGCGCCGGATCCGGTTGATGATTGTCGACGATTCGATGATCGCGCGGGCGGTACTCACGAGAATCGTCGAAAGCGACGACACCTTTGAAATCGCCGCGGTAGCCGCGACCGCCGAAGACGCGATCGAGGCGCTCGGATCGGTCCAGGTCGATATCATCGTCCTCGACCTGGAAATGCCCGGCGCGGGCGGGCTGAAGATGATTCCCGACATCCTAAAGGCAGCGGGCGGCGCACGGGTCATGATCGTCTCGTCGCTCGCCGATGACGGCGCGGAGCAGAGCGTCGCAGCCCTGGCACTGGGCGCCACCGATGCCATGCCGAAGCCGGGCACTGGCCGCTTCAACGGACGCTTTGCCGAAGTGATGCTCGGCAAGCTCAAGGCAATCGGCTTTGCGGAGCAGCACACTCCTTTGCCGGAGCCGATCAGGCTCCAGGGCTACGGCCCCCTCCGAGCAATGGCGTCCGACCCCATAGGCCTACTCGCGATCGGAGCGTCGACGGGCGGAATCCACGCGATTGCCGCGCTCTTCCAGTCACTCCCGCTCAGGATTGGAGTGCCAATCCTCGTTACTCAGCACCTGCCGTCGCCGTTCATGCCTGTTTTCGCGCGCCAGCTGGGCATTGCAGCGCGGCGTGAGGCGCTCGTGGCCGAGGACGGGATGCGGCTCGCTGCTGACCGTATCATCCTCGCACCAGGCGACGCGCACCTGTCCATCGAGCAATCTGGCAACGGTCATGTGGTGAAGCTGCTTCGCCACCGGGTTTCGAGTGGCTGCCTTCCCTCCGTGGATCCGATGTTCGCGTCTGCCGGAACCGAGTTCGGAGCCTCTGCCGTCGGCGTGATCCTGACAGGCATGGGACGTGACGGTGTCGAGGGTGCGCGCGATCTGGTGGCCAAGGGCGGATCGGTCCTGGCCCAGGACGAAACCAGCTGCGCCGTCTGGGGAATGCCACGCGCCGTTATCGAGGCGGGCCTCGCTTGCGCGGTCATGACTCCGGAGAAGATCGGCCGCCGAATTGCGTCCCGAAGCGGAGACGCCTTGTGCAAGTAAGCGACAGTTCCAGCCGGATACTGGCCGGGCTTCTCGAGGCGCGCACCGGCCAGCAGCTGACCATGAATCGCAGGTGGCGGATAGAGACGGCGCTGTCGGCACTGCTCCGCGAGCGCGGAATTTCCACTCTCGACGAACTGATCACCATCCTCGTGATGGGCAAGGAGCCGGGGCTTTCAAACCAGGTGGTCGAGGCACTTTTGAACAACGAAACCTATTTCTTCCGCGACCGCTCGCCTTTCGACCTGCTTGCCCGCCATGCGCTGCCGGAGCTTGCAAAGAAGCGCCATTCGAGCCGGCGAATCAAGATTTGGTCGGCCGGCTGCTCGACTGGGCAGGAGGTCTATTCGATCGCGATGCTCTTCGCGGAGGATCCGGCACGTTGGACC
>JBKPOU010000008.1:0-9866 GCA_046733255.1 Pseudomonadota bacterium | reverse complement strand
GCGCTCGAGGAAGCGCGGCAGATGATGAACCGCGACCGCGGCGACAATCCGAAGCTGACGCTACTGCCGTTCCTGATCACGGCGATGTCGCGCGCGCTCGCGGATTGGCCGATGCTCAATGCGACCTTCGACGACGAGGCGATGGTCGTGACCCGCCACGGCTCCGTTCACATGGGCATGGCGACGCAGACCTCGAACGGACTGATGGTCGCGACCATCCGCGACGCCCAGACCAAGTCGATCTGGCAGCTGGCGTCGGAGATCACCCGCCTTTCGGACGCGGCCCGCACCGGCAAGGCGACCCGCGAAGAGCTCAGCGGCGCGACCTTCACCATCTCCAGCCTTGGTCCGATGGGCGGCATCGCCTCGACACCGGTGGTCAACCCGCCGCAGGTCGCGATCGTCGCCGTCAACAAGATCGAGGACAAGCTCGTGCCCCTCGACGGCGAGATCGAGATCCGCAAGCGGATGAACCTGTCACTGTCGTGCGATCACCGCGTGGTCGACGGCTGGGACGCAGCGAGCTTCATGCAGGCGCTGAAGCCATTGCTCGAAAACCCGCTGCGGCTGCTGTCCTAGGCGGGCTTAATCGTCGAACTCGAGCGCCGCGGCCGCTCCTCCAGACAGGCCCTTCGGCTTGTTGGGCTCGACCAGAACGCCGCCCTCGTCGAGATCCCGCGGTCGCTTGCCCCCATATCTGAGCGGCTCGGAGAAGGGCGGCGGGTGCTGCCTACGCCGCGCCCTCAGGAAGGGGAGGAATTTGGACCAGGCCATCGGATCATCATAGCACGGAATGCAAGGGTCTCAGCTCTTCTTCCCCAGCTCGCGCCAGCTCTTCTCTTGCACGTCGACGCCGTGCTTCTTCGCGGCGCGCTTGATCCGGCCCCAGGCCTCTTCGCGTTCGTCGTCGGACACGTCTTTCACCTGGTTGAAACGGGCCATCGCGTTGCGAACGTGCTCGGCGTCATTGAGCGGCTCCTTGCGCTCCTTCGGAAAGGCAAAATTGTCGTCGTCGATCCGGTCGCGCTTCGCTTCGTTGAGTTCGGCCATACCTCGGCTCCTTTCACGCATGCCTTAACGCTCGAACCGTCCTTGCGACGCATATGAAGAGCCCCGGCCGAGGGGGAACGGCCGGGGCTCTTTGCAGCCGGCGTGACCGAGGGGGAGTGAAGCCTCCGCCGGCCGTGAGGGCTTAGGCGGCCAACTTGATCGTTTCGCCCAGTGCCTGACTGATCGAGGATTCGCGCTGCTCGGGGCTCACCGCGAGGCCGTCGGCAACAACGAACTCGGGCTCGACGCCGATGAAGTTGAAGATGCCGCGCAGGTAGCTTTCGAGATGCTCGAGCGCCTCTGCCGGCGAACCGGTGCCGTAGAAGCCGCCGCGCGCCACGGCGATGATTACGCGCTTGCCCTTCACCAAGCCCTCGGGACCGCTCTCGGTATAGCGGAAGGTCTTCCCCGCCACCGCAAGCCGGTCGATCCAGGCCTTCAGCTGCGTCGGCAAGGTGAAATTGTACATGGGCGCGCCGATCACGACCGTGTCCGCCGCGAGGAATTCGTCGAGCACGGACGTGTCCGCGAAAGCCTCCAGCGTCAGGTGGGCCAGCGGTTCCGCCGCGAGATCGCGATAGATGACGTCCTCGCCCCACTGCGCCGACTTCAGCTGGTCGACGATTGAGCGGGTGAGCGTCCGTGTGGCGCTGTTCTCGCCCGTGATGCTGCTGTCGACATGAAGGATGGTCACTATTGCCTCCTAAGTATGGATTTGTTACCGAGGCACCCTAAATAACCGTCCGCGAATCGCCTGCAAGAACGCACTTTTTTGTGGCAGGCGAACAAATTTGTGAGACGGGAACATGGAAGTGACCGACAAATGAAAGACCCTGCAAACCCGGTATGCCGTACGATCAGCACCTTGCTTTCGCGGCTTGGCGACAAATGGTCCGTGCTCGTCGTCCAGACGCTCGGCGAAGGCCCGAAACGGTTTAACGAGCTTCGGCGCGAGATCCCGAGCGTCTCGCAGCGCATGCTGACGCTCACCCTTCGTAACCTGGAGCGCGACGGCCTCGTCAGCCGGACGGTGACGCCGAGCATTCCCCCGCGCGTCGATTACGAGCTGACCGACCTCGGCACGTCGCTCCAGAAGCCGATTTGCGGCCTGGTCACCTGGGCGATGGAGAACGCGGGCGCCATCCACGCCGCGCAAGCCGGTTATGACGCGGTGCACGACGAAGCGCAGGCAGCCTAGTCGCTAGACGCGCGCGGCGGACGCGCCCGCCGCGCTGGAACGCAGCCGAACTTCACGGTCGCGGCGCCACCACAGGACGCCGTAGATGATCAGCCCGAACATCAGCAGGTGGAAGACGTTCAGCGGGCCCACGACCGTAGGATAAGGCTTCAGGAACTCCCACAACGACCGCTGCACCGAGTAGAAGATGATGAGCGCGTAGAAGGCATCGTTTATCGCCCAATCCGCGTGGCGCTCGCGCGCTCGCAGGTAGATGAGGGTGAAGACGACCGTCGCCACCGATTCGTACAGTTGCACCGGATGGCGGCCGATGCCGTCCCCGAAGTCCACAGCCCATGGCATGGACGTCGGGTTGCCGTACGTGAAATCCGGTAGGCCGGCGAAGAAACAGCCGAGCCGGCCGACGATGATGCCGACGCAGATTGGCAGGACGAAGCTTCCGCCGGTCGACCTCCGCACGCCACGCCGCCATTTCCAGATCTCGACGGCAAGGATGCCGCCCGCCAGCGCACCGGCGATGCTGTGCGCCGGGGCGACGAAGCTGCTTCGAAGTGCATTGAGGGATCCGAAGAGCCACGCACCAATCACCGCTCCAACAGCGAGAGAGATGAAGTAGCTTGGCTCTGCGGACCTGCTCAGCGGCACCGTATCGGACGGCCATCTCCTATGTTGCCACAGTGCGGCGAGCGCACCGGAGGCCCAGGCGAGTGCGTCGAAGGCATAATGGGCCCAGATCGCGGTCGGAATGTGAATCACGCCACTCAGCTCCGGACGATCGCTTAGCCCACTGCTGGTTCCGGCGGAACTTCCCGCGGGACGTTCCCTCCGCTAGTTCGCGGCGATGCTGAAGCCTGCAACGACCGATATCGGAGCGCTCAAGATCATCGATGAGCGGCTGCGCTGGCTCTCGGCGTGGACCATTCACCACGCCAACCACGTCCGCGATAGCGCCGATGGCCTGAAGGTCGGCGGCCACCAGGCAAGCTGCGCTTCGATGACCGCGATCATGACGGCACTTTACTTCCATGCGCTGGGCGCGAACGATCGCGTCGCGGTGAAGCCCCATGCTGGCCCGGTGCTTCACGCGATCCACTATTTGCTCGGCAGTCAAAGCCGCGAGGCGCTGGAAAACTTCCGGGGTTTCGGAGGAGCGCAAAGCTATCCGAGCCGGACCAAGGACAAGATCCCGGTCGATTTTTCCACCGGATCGGTCGGCCTCGGCGTCGCGATCACCGCCTTTTCGTCATTGATCCAGGACTATCTGACTGCTCACGGGATGATGGACGAGGCGGATCGCGGGCGCTTCGTCGCGCTCATCGGCGACGCGGAGCTCGACGAGGGCAACATCTATGAGGCGCTGATCGAGGGCTACAAGCACGACGTCCGCAACCTCTGGTGGATCGTCGACTACAACCGCCAGAGCCTCGACGCGACCAGTGCCGATCGCATGTTCGAGCGTTTCGACGAGATCTTCCGCTCCTGCGGCTGGCGGGTAGTCGAGCTTCGTTACGGCAAGCGCCTCCAGGCCGCGCTGGAGGCCAGCCCCAGGCTCAAGGAATGGTTCGAGAAGCTTCCGAATGCGGAGTTGTCGGCGTTGCATTATCTCGGGGGCGAAGCTTGGCGGAGACGCATCGACGCCGAGGTCGGCAAGCCAGCGGCCGCCTTTCTGAAGTCGTATGACGACGCGGCCCTGGCGTCGCTGTTCACCGACCTCGGGGGGCATTGCATGCGGTCGCTCGTCGAAGCCTTCGACGCGGCGCAGGACGACGTCCCAACCTTGTTCATCGCCTGGACGATCAAGGGCTTCGGGCTGCCGTTCGCCGGACACAAGGACAACCACGCAGGGCTGATGAACCCGACGCAGATGGCTGCATGGCGTGAATCGATGGGCGTCCTGGAAGGGCGGGAGTGGGAACCGCTCGAAGGGGTGGGCGGCAATGCGCGAGCCGGCGTCGAGGCGCTGCTCGACAGGAGCCGGATCGCTCGCGAGAAGCAGAACCGCGCATTCGGACAGATGAACGTCCCCGCCATCGCCGCCCCAAGCGGCGAAGAGCAAAGCACCCAGGCCGCCTTCGGACGAATCCTGCTCGAAATCGCCAAAGCGGGGGGCACCCTTGCCGACCGCATCGTCACCACTTCGCCAGACGTAACCGTCTCGACCAACCTCGGCGCCTGGGTGAACCAGCGTGGGCTCTTTCGCCGCGAGGAACGATCAGATGTTTTCGCGAGAGAGAAGATTGCGTCGGCGCAAAAGTGGTCGGCCGCGAACAAAGGCCAGCACATTGAGCTGGGTATTGCCGAGAACAATCTCTTCCTGATGCTGGCGGCTGCCGGCCTCGCCGGCGACCAGTTCGGGACGCGCCTCGCGCCGATCGGGACGCTCTATGATCCCTTCATCGCCCGCGGCCTCGATGCGCTGAACTATGCCTGCTACCAGGACGCCCGCTTCCTGCTGGTCGCGACGCCGAGCGGAATCACGCTCGGTCCCGAGGGCGGAGCGCACCAGTCCATCAACCCACCCCTGATCGCGCTCGGGCAGCCGGGCTTGCGCCACTACGAGCCGGCGTTCGCCGACGAGCTGGCGGCGATCATGGAGGAAGCCTTCCGGCTAATCGATGCTCCGGACGGCGAGAGCACATACCTGCGGCTGTCGACGCGCAGCATCCAGCAGGTCGAGCGGACGGACGATCGGTGGCGCGAAGGCGTGCTCCGCGGCGGATATTGGCTGCGCGAGTCCACCGATGACGCGGAAGCGGCGATCGTCGCGATGGGCGCCGTGATGCCGGAAGCGCTCGCTGCCTGGGAGGAATTGCGCGAGGACATTCCGGGACTCGGCCTACTGGCAGTCACTTCACCCGACTTGCTGCATCGCGGATGGACCACGGCTCAAGCCGCACGGTGGAGCGGCCGGCGTGAACCGAGCCATGTCGAACATCTCCTTTCCCATCTGAGACAGGGCGCAGGTCTCGTCACCATGGCGGACGCGGCACCTGCGTCGCTGTCCTGGCTCGGCGGAGTCCTCGGGCAGCGCGTTGCGCCGCTTGGTGTCGATCGCTTCGGGCAGACGGGCAGCCTTGCCGATCTTTACGCGGCCTATCGTCTTGACGGAGCCGCAATCACGGAAGCAGTCGCCGAGCTATTGCTCCAGAACGGATAAAGTAGCGACTGCTTCGAAAGACATTGCCGGGCAAATGGTTCGGGGAATGAGACCGTTCAGCCAGAAACAGCCGTTCGCGCAACGCGATGCGCTTATCCAGGGCGACAGCGTACGTCAGATCTGGGGCTTCGAGGAGCCCAATGCAGCCGAGGTGCGCAAGCCACTCCGCCGAGACGGCCACTTCCACGAGCCCGTGGAGCCGGCGCCCATGACCGACGACGTGCTTCGCATCCGGCTCGGCGAGGAACTCGAATACGCAAGGCGTTTGCTCGACCTGACCGGAGATTCGATGGCCGCCGATCCGATCGCTGTAGGGCGCCATGGCGTCGCCCTGCAGTCCCTCGACATCGTCGGACAGATGCTCGGGCACATCGCGAACGTCATTCGCTCGAGCCTCCCCGCCGAGGCGGTCGAATCCATCGGCATGTGCGATCTCAAGGCCCGGCTTCAGCGGAGCGAGGCGCTCTAGCTTGGCAAGCCCGCGGCCGCTGCCTGGAGCAGCAGCCATGGCCGGGCGTTATTTCAACGAGTGGCAGATCGGAGACCGCGTCGCCCACGCGATCACCCGGACCGTCACCGAGACCGACAATCTCCTGATCACGACGCTGACGCACAATCCGCAGCCGCTGCACCTCGACTATGAGGCGGCGGCCAAGACGGAATTCGGCAAGCCGCTGGTCAACAGCTGCTTCACCTTCAGCCTGCTCGTAGGAGTCAGCGTCCATGACACGACGCTCGGCACGCTGGTCGCCAACCTCGGTTACGACAAGCTACTGTTCCCGAAACCCGTTTTCGCCGGGGACACGCTTCGCTGCGAAAGCGAGTGCATCGCCTTGCGAGAGAGCAAGTCCCGTCCGACCGCCGGCCTGGTCACCTGGACGCACCGCGCCTTCAATCAGCGCGACGAGCTCGTCTGCGAATGCTCGCGGACAGCGTTGATCCAGAAGAAGCCGCAATGAGCGAACCCCGCTCCTGGCTGTTCGTCCCCGCCGACAGCGAGAAGAAGATCGCCAAGGCCATCGAGAGTGAGGCGGACGCCGTCATCTTCGACCTGGAAGACAGCGTCGCACCGCAACAGAAAGCTTCTGGCCGCCAAGTCCTCAAGGAACTCGGCAAGCGATCCGGCGGTCCGCAATGGTGGGTGCGCGTCAACCCGCTGACCAGCGAATATCACAAGGACGACCTCGAGGTGATCGCCAAGGCGGACGTCCACGGCATCGTCCTGCCGAAGGCGGAAGGCGGCGCCGACGTCACCCAGCTCGCTCACCGCACGGGAAATATCCCCATCCATGCCATCGTGACGGAGACTCCGGCCAGCCTGTTTGGGATGCTCAGCTACCGGGATCCGAAGTCATCGCTCGTCGCGATGAGCTGGGGTGCGGAAGATCTGTCGGCGGCTCTCGGCGCATCGTCGAAGTACGATGCGGACGGATCGCTCAGCTTTACCTACAAGCTGGCTCGGTCGCTGTGTCTCGCGGCGTCGATCGCTGCCGGAGTGCAGCCGGTCGATGGCGTTTTCGCCGACTTCCGCGATGAAGAAGGGCTGCTCGCGGCAGCGCGTGCCGCTGCTCGCGAGGGCTTCACCGGCAAGCTCGCGATCCACCCGGCTCAGGTCGGCGCGATCAATGCCGCCTTCACCCCGTCGCCCGACGAAGTCGCGCATGCGAATGCTATCGTCGAAGCGTTTGAAGCTCAGCCCGATGCCGGCGTCCTCTCGGTAGGAGGCCGGATGGTCGATCGCCCGCATCTAGTTCAAGCGCGGAGGGTTCTCGACCGGGCGAGATAAGGAGATCGACATGGCGACGACAGCGGAACCCACCACCACTTCACAACACACTCATGGCCCGACGACGGCAAAGGGCTGGGGCACCGACGCTCCCGACCAGCCGCTCCGCCCGATGGAGTTCGAACGCCGTGCCCTTCGCCCCAACGACGTCGCGATAAAGATCACCTACGCCGGCATTTGCCATTCGGACCTTCACACCGCGCGCAACGATTGGGGCGGCACGCGCTATCCGGTCATTCCCGGCCACGAGATCGTCGGAAAGGTCACGGCCATCGGCGACGAGGTTACGCGCCATCGCGTCGGCGATACGGTCGCGGTCGGCTGCATGGTCGACAGCTGCATGGAGTGCGACCAGTGCCTGGAAGGCTGGGAAGTCTTCTGCCGCAAGGGCTGCGTCCAGACCTACAACAGCCCAGACTATCACGACGGCACGATCACCAAGGGCGGCTACACCGACCATATCGTCGTCCGCGACCATTTCTGCTGCAAGGTGCCGGAAGGCATGGACGAGAGCCGCGTCGCGCCTCTGCTGTGCGCCGGAATCACGACCTACTCGCCGTTGCGCCAGTATAACGTCGGCCCCACGACGAAGATGGCGGTCGTCGGCCTCGGCGGCCTCGGCCACATGGGCGTGAAGCTCGGCGCCGCGCTGGGCGCGCACGTCACGATGATCACCACGACGCCGAGCAAGGGACAAGACGCGCGCGAGCTCGGCGCTCACGATGTGATCATCTCGACCGACCCCGAGCAGATGAAAGCGGCGGCGACCCGCTTCGACTTCATCCTGAACACGATCCCCGTAAGCCACGAGATCGACGGCTACCTGAACCTGCTCGGCCGATCCGGCCGGATGGTCATCGTCGGCGCGCTGACGCCGATGCCGGGCTTCACCGGCTTCCAGTTGATATGGTGGAACCGCGCGGTCGGCGGCTCGGCCATTGGCGGCATCCCGGAAACCCAGGAGATGCTCGATTTCTGCGCGGCCAAGGACATCTATCCGGACGTCGAGTTCATCGAGATGAGCCAGGTCAACGAAGCCTATGAGCGACTGCTGAAGAACGACGTCCGCTACCGCTTCGTAATCGACATGAGCAGGGGTCTGTGAGCGAAGCGATTCATCCTGTTCCTGCCGACTTCAAGGCCAGGATTGGGCCTGCGGAAGAGGCAGAGCTGCGGCGCCAGGCGGAAGCCGATCCTGACGCCTTCTGGCTCGATCAGGCAAGGCGTCTGGATTGGTTCGAGCCGCCGACGAAAGCCGGCGAATGCTCGTTCGACGAGGATGATTTCTGCATTCGCTGGTACGCGGACGGGAAGCTGAACCTCTCGGTCAATTGCCTCGATCGGCACCTCAAGGACCGCGGAACCCGGACCGCGATCATCTTTGAGGCGGACGAGCCGGGCCACGGCCATGCCTGGACTTACCGGGAGCTCTACGAAGAGACCTGCCGCTTCGCGAACCTGCTGAAGCAAAGGCGGATCCGGCGCGGCGATCGCGTCATGATCTACATGCCGATGATCCCCGAAGCGGCCGCGGCGATGCTTGCCTGTGCTCGCATCGGCGCCATCCACTCGGTGGTGTTCGGCGGCTTTTCGCCCGAGAGCCTCGCCGGTCGCATCGTCGACTGCGACGCCTGCGCCGTCATCACCGCCGACGAGGGCGTCCGCGGCGGCAAGCACATCCCGCTGAAGCGCAACGTCGACACCGCGCTCGAGCATCGCGACGTGCCGACGGTCATCGTCGTGACCCGTACTGGAGCGGCGGTTTCGATGAAGGACGGCCGCGACATCAGCTATTCGGCTGTGCGCGACAGCCTGCCGACCGACTGCGAGCCGGAGGCGATGGACGCGGAAGACCCGTTGTTCATCCTCTACACGTCCGGCTCGACTGGGAAGCCGAAGGGCGTGGTCCACACGACTGGCGGATATTCGGTCTGGGCCGCAACCACGTTCGACTGGGTCTTCGATTACCGCGAAAGCGACATCTTCTGGTGCACGGCGGACGTGGGCTGGATCACCGGGCACACCTATGTCGTCTATGGTCCGCTGATGAACGGCGCGACGAGCGTGATGTTCGACGGGGTGCCCAATTACCCCGATTTCGGGCGCTTCTGGGAAACCGTCGACCGGCTTGGCGTCACCATCTTCTACACCGCTCCAACCGCCATCCGCGCCTTGATGCGCGAAGGCGACGGGCCAGTGAAGCGCTACAGCCGCAAGTCGATCCGGCTCCTTGGAACGGTCGGTGAGCCGATCAATCCCGAAGCCTGGGAATGGTACTGGCGAGTGGTCGGCGACGGCCGCTGCCCGATCGTCGACACCTGGTGGCAAACGGAGACGGGCGGCGCTTTGATCTCGCCCTTCCCCGGCTCGACGGCGCTAAAGCCTGGATCGGCGACCAAGCCCCTGCCGGGCATCAAGCCGGTCCTGGTCGACGCGGAGCATAACGTCCTGGAAGGAGCCGTGAGCGGCAACCTCTGCCTTGCCGGGTCATGGCCGGGGCAGATGCGCACGGTTTGGGGCGACCACCGCCGCTTCTTCGAGACCTATTTCACAGCCTATCCGGGGATGTACTTCACCGGTGACGGATGCCGCCGCGACGAGGACGGCTACTACTGGATTACTGGCCGCGTGGACGACGTGATCAACGTTTCGGGCCATCGCATCGGGACGGCCGA
>JBKPOU010000007.1:0-4799 GCA_046733255.1 Pseudomonadota bacterium | reverse complement strand
CTTCCGGTCGCGCCGAAGGATCGGGCCAGGGCGCGCTGGCTGGAGGAATATGCAGATACGCGGCTTGGCGACCTCTTCATCTGGGGGCTGTTCTACCAGAAGGTGGTGCGCCCCGCGGTGTGGGGCGAGAAGGCGGACGAGGAACGTGTCGCCGCTACTCTGGCCGGGCCGATTCCGGATGCGCTCGATTATCTCGAAGGCCAGGTGCCGGAATACGGCTTCATATTCGGCGAGATCGGGCTAGCCGACATCTCGATCGCGAGCTTCTTCCGGAACGGCGCCTACGCGGGGTTCGATGTGGACGCTGCGCGCTGGCCGAAGGTCGCCGCCTTTGTGGAGCGCACGCTCGCCCATCCGTGCATCTCCTCGCTGCTTCCGTTCGAGGACGTTCAGCGAAGCTCCGACATCAAGGGGCGTCGTCAGGCGCTGCTCGACGCTGGAGCGCCGCTGACGTCCGGGACTTTAGGGCTTCGCGAGCCGAAGCGCGGAATGATGCGCCTTTGACAAAAGAAGCGCCGGGGCTGGCCCGGCGCTCCTCTTTCACTGCCGCTTCAAGTTTATCGGCGGCGGATGTCGACGTCGCGGACGTAACCGCGATAGTCGACGTCGCAGCGGAACTCGAGGTCAGGCGTATAGCCGGCGCCGAGCGCTCCGTAATAGCCGTAGCCGTACGGGTTGTAGGCGTAACGGCCGCTGGTCGCGAGTCCGCGCACCCGGACCGTCGAACGTCGCGGATCGACGCTGGTGATGCTCAGCACTCGTCCGCTTGTAGCGCCCGAAGATACGCCGAACAGCGACCCGATGATCGAGGCGACCGATCCGTTCTGCGAATACAGGCGGTTCTGTACGGCCGCGCTGCACTGGCTTGCAGCGGCCTGCGTGTTCATCCCGTAGCCGTAGCCATAGGCATTACCATAGGCATTACCGTAGGCGTAGTTGTTGTACTGGTACGGGTAATATTGCGCCGCGGCCGGCACTGCAGTCGCAAGAGCTGCGATGCCCGCGCCACCGGCCAGGATGCTCCTCATAATAGTCATGGCTCGTCTCCTTTCATGATGATTGGAGCCTTCGCCTTGAAAACGAACGCAATTGCTGCGCCGGTTCAGCGTCTGTCGCACCAATGGGGCGGGTCGGCGACGTACCGTGAACGCGAAGTGAACTTCGCTTCGAAATCGCGAAAGGCCCCAACCTTGGGTATTAACTTTCGATAGCATGGTGGTAACGGCTATTCCCGCTCGGCGGAGAATGCTGAATGCGAAGATTCGTGTGCCGATTCGTCGGCCATCGTCGCTCTGCGTCTCGAGCGTGGGTCACGCTCGATGGCTGGAAAAGCTATTGCACAAGGTGCCGAACAAGGCTGGTCCGAGTAGCCCCCGCGGTTTGGGAAGTGGACGTTGGGCCTGAGACGGAGGACTTCGGAGAGTTTATCGTCTTCCAGCCGACAGGCGAGATCATCGCTTACCCGCATCACGCCAGGCTGAAATTCTCAGGGAAGGCGGATTTGGCGCAAGACGGTCAAAACACCTCTTCCGGTATGGCCATGACGGCCTCGGCGCCCGCTTCGACCTTGTGGCGATGCGAGGAGGACTCGGCGAGCTCCCGTTGCGCGTAGAAGCGCGCCGTCGCCAGCTTGGCTTCGTGGAACTGCCGGTCCGCGGCCCCTTCCTGCAGCGCTCGTGACGAGACCTCAGCCATCTTCATCCACATCCAGCCGAGCGTCACCAGCCCCATGAGCTCCATGTAGGAATAAGCGCCGGCTCCGGCGTTGTTCGGGTCTTGCATGCCGTGCTGGGCCAGCCAGATGGTCGACGCCTGAAGGTCGGCGAGGGCGGGCTCGAGCGCCGCGGCCACGCCGGCCGGGTCGCCGGTAGCCTTTGCCTCTCCCACTTCGCGGCCGACCAGCTCGAGGAAGGCTCGGATCGCGCGGCCGCCGTCCTTGGGCAGCTTGCGTCCGACCAGGTCCATCGCCTGGATGCCATTGGTCCCTTCGTAGATCTGGGCGATTCGGGCATCGCGGACGAACTGCTCCATCCCGTGCTCGCGGATATAGCCGTGGCCTCCGAACACCTGCTGGGCGAGGACGGCGGCCTCGAAACCCTTGTCCGTGCAATAGCCCTTGATGACCGGCGTGATGAGGCCGAGCAGCTCCTCAGCCTGCTGCCGCTCCGCCTCGTCCGGCGACCGTCGCATTAGGTCGACCTGGAGCGAACCCCAGAGCACGAGCGCCCGCGCGCCCTCATTCCAGCATCGCATCTGCATCAGCATCCGGCGGACGTCGGGGTGGACGAACAGCGGGTCGGCCCGGGCCTCGGGATCGCGCTCGTCTTCCTTCAGCGCCCTGCCCTGCCGGCGATCGCGAGCGTACTGGACGGCGTTTTGGTAAGCGACTTCGCCCTGCGCCAGCCCCTGGAGCCCAACGCCGAGCCGGGCAGCGTTCATCATGATGAACATTGCCTGGAGACCCTTCTCCGGTTCGCCGATCAGCCAGCCCTTGGCGCCGTCATAATTCATGACGCAGGTCGCGTTGCCGTGGATTCCCATCTTCTTTTCGAGCGCTCCGCAGCCGAGCGAGTTGCGATCTCCCAGCGAGCCGTCCTCGTTGACCAGGACCTTGGGGACGATGAAGAGCGAGATACCCTTCACGGTGTCCGGAGCGCCGACGCGCTTTGCGAGGACGAGGTGGATGATGTTGTCGGTGAAGTCATGCTCGCCCGACGAGATGAAGATCTTGGTTCCGGTGATCGAATAGCTTCCATCGTCGTTGGGCTCGGCCCGCGTCTTGAGTAGGCCCAGGTCAGTCCCGCAATGCGGCTCGGTGAGGTTCATCGTGCCGGTCCACTCGCCGGTCACCATCTTCGGCAGGTAGGTGCGCTTCTGTTCGTCGGTCCCCTTGATCACGATCGCCGCGATCGCGCCCGACGTGAGCCCCTGGTACATCTCGAAGCTGTGGTTGGCGGAAAGGATATATTCCCCGATCGCCGTGCCGATGACCTGCGGAAGCCCCTGCCCTCCCCATTCCTCGGGCGCCGTAAGGGTCGGCCAGCCGCCTTCGCGGAACTTGTCATAGGCCTGCTTGAATCCCGGCGGAGTGGTCACCGAGCCGTCATCGTTGCGCTTGCAGCCGACCTCGTCGCCCACCTTGTTGAGCGGCTGGAGCACCTCGGCCGCGAACTTGCCGCCCTCCTCGAGGATCGCCTCAACCACGTCAGGCGAAGCGTTCGAAAATCCCGGAAGGTTGGAATAGCGCTGGATCTGCAGAACGTCGTCGAGGACGTAGAGCGTGTCTTTGACCGGCGCGGTGTAGGTCGGCATGTTGAAGTTTCCTTCTGAAACGCGAATGCAGACTGGAACAGCATTCGGCGCGCTTCAAGTCCGATCGCGCATATAGAAAGCGGCGCGGCGCTTGCTGCCTGGCATCTTCGCCTCCTTGCGCCTGGCTAACAGCCTCACAGTGTTGATTTTTCAAGAGAATCGACAAAAGGAGGACAAAGCGCGGCGCAATGACTATATGGAGCCGCGATCGCCACCATATCCGCATTTTCCGCTTCAACGAGGTTCGCCGCCGGTGCTGACGACCAATCCGTTCGATGACGACAAGCTGCGCGAGGAGTGCGGCGTTTTCGGGATCTGGGGTGCCGACAAGGCCGCCAGCTTCGTCGCGCTCGGCCTCCACGCGTTGCAGCACCGCGGCCAGGAAGCCGCCGGGATCACCAGCTATGACGGCGCCCATTTCCATTCGCACCGGGCGCTCGGCCAGGTTGCCGGCAATTTCGACCGCGACGACGTAATCTCGCGCCTCCCGGGACAGTCGGCGATCGGCCATGTCCGCTATTCGACCGCGGGCGGCGCCGGAATCCGCAACGCCCAGCCCCTCTTCGCGGAGCTTAACGACGGCGGCTTCGCGATCGCTCAGAACGGGAACCTCTCGAACGCGATGAAGCTGAGGCGGACGCTGAGCCGCCGCGGCTCGATCTTCCAGTCGACCAGTGATCTCGAGGTCATTATCCACCTCGTTGCCACGTCGGAGGAATCCGCTCCGCTCGACCGGCTGGTCGATGCGCTGAAGCAGGTCGAAGGCGCATATTCCCTCGTGGTGCTCACCGAGGAAGGTCTGATCGCCTGCCGCGACCCGCTGGGGATTCGGCCGCTGGTCATGGGCAAGCTTGGCGAGTCGACGATCTTCGCTTCGGAGACCGTGGCCCTCGACGTGATCGGAGCGACCTTTATCCGCGATGTCGAGCCGGGCGAGCTCGTCGTCGTCAACGGCAGCGGAATCCGCTCCTTCCGGCCGTTCGAAAAGGCGAGCCCGCGGCCGTGCATCTTCGAGCATGTTTATTTCTCGAGGCCCGACTCCGTCGTCGACGGCACCTCGGTCTACGAGGTTCGCAAGAACATCGGCGCGGAGCTTGCGCGCGAAGCGCCGGTCGAAGCCGACATCGTCGTTCCGGTGCCGGACAGCGGAGTTCCGGCCGCATTGGGCTTCAGCAACGAGTCCGGCATCCCGTTCGAGCTGGGGATCATCCGCTCGCACTATGTCGGGCGCACCTTCATCCAGCCGAGCCAGGAAGTGCGCAACCTGGGCGTGAAGCTGAAGCACAACGCCAATTCGGCGCTGATCGACGGCAAGCGCGTCGTGTTGATCGACGATTCGATCGTCCGCGGAACGACGAGCCTCAAGATCGTGCAGATGATGCGCGATGCCGGCGCCCGCGAGGTCCACATGCGGATCGCCTCACCGCCGACCAGGCACAGCTGCTTCTACGGAGTCGACACGCCCGAGCGCGCGAAGCTGCTCGCCG
>JBKPOU010000006.1:0-2754 GCA_046733255.1 Pseudomonadota bacterium | reverse complement strand
TCCGAATAGAACGGCCATCCATTGTCAGGAGGGACACGTGGAACGCGATTCCGAGGTCACGGCGTCGCGAAGTCACGATCCGCGACGAGCAGGGCCGCGAACTACTCCTTCGGCTGATCGAGAATGAGTAGCGCCTAGGCTCCGCCGCGCCAGCTGCTGCGGGCAAGCCGAACGACCAGCCCCGGAAGGCCGCGATGGCTGGACTCGTGATAGATGGAATCCTGCTGCAGCTCGGCACAGAGACGACGGTGAGCGGTCCCGAGGGCGTGATAGGGCAGGCCCGGGAGCAGATGGTGCAGCGCGTGATAGCGAAGGCCCACAGGCGCCCAGAACATCACGAGGGTAGCCGGCGGCGGCACGTTGACGCTGTCGAGATACTGCGCGGTCACGCTCATCGGCTCGCCATCATTTTCCCACAAATGCGCGACGAGGGTCCGGACCTGGTTCAGGAACATGACGCCCGAGGCCACGGCAAGGAAGATCAGGAATGCGCGCAGCGGGATCGCGCCTGTCGCGGTGAGTGCGAGAACCGCAATCGCCCAGATGCTGCAAGCGGTCTCTAGCAGCGTCCAGTCGCGACGGAATTCACCTTCTGGCGCCGGCCGGCGGAAACCGGGATTGATCTGAAGGCCGGAATATTTGGCCACAACCGTCTCGCGCAGCCGCTTCGAAAATAGAGACAGCGGCGAAAGCAGCGCGAACCGGATGAACAGCCCCACCGGCGCGAGCAAAGAAGCAATGAGGAACACGGGCAGTGTCCACGGCTTCATCAGCGCAAGCGGCAAGTATTCCGGATCCATCGCGGTCCCGTAATAGCGCTTGGCGTGATGCTGGTTGTGGACGCCCTCGTACATGAAGCTAGGCACAAGCAGCGGGATTCCGATGATGAGGTTCCAGACGAGCCGAAAGCCGGGCACGGCGCGCGGCTTCAAATGCGTAAGCTCGTGGATGAAACTTCCGGCGCGGTAGAGCGCCAGCACCGCGACCAGGCCGGCTAGTGCCGCCAGTCCGGCCGATGGCAGAGCGATCGCTGCAGCAAGCGCACCATAGCCGAGGGTCGCCGAGCCGAGCAGGTCGGTCCAATAGATGGCCGCGCTCGGGCTGTTGAGGTCGCGCGTCAGGTCGGCCGCAGCTTTCAACATCGCCTTGTCGTCGTTCGCATACGCGGCGTCGCGCGCCGTCGCCGGCGCGGCAGTGCTGCGCTTCAGGGTTGCCGTGCTGCTCACAAGTCCTTGCCTCTGCATGGAGATAGTGGCCGGACTTTGGCGAAACAATGAACTGGCGCAACTCGAAGGCACTCGCTAGCGCCGCGCCATGGCAAGCAACGTCACCATTCGCCCGGTCGAAACGAAGGCGGACAAAAAGGCCTTCGTGGATCTCGCCTGGGACGTCTATCGCGACGATCCCGCCTGGGTTCCGCCGCTGAAGGACGAGGTCCACGGCCTCATCACGCCCGGCAAGAACCCCTGGTTCGAGCATGCGAAGGCGAAGCTCTGGCTCGCGGAGCGCGATGGAAAGGTCGTCGGCCGGATCAGCGCCCAGGTCGATGAGCTCGTGCAGGAACATATGGGCAAGGGCATCGGCCAGTGGGGCATGTTCGAAGTGCTCGACGAAGAGGCCGCCGCAGGTCTCATCACCACCGCCGAGAACTGGCTTCGCGAGCAGGGCATGACCAGCGCGCTCGGCCCGATCAGCCTCTCCATCTGGGACGAGCCGGGGCTCGAGATCGAGGGCTTCGAAGAGCCCCCGACGGCGATGATGGGCCACCACCGTCCCGAATATCAGCAATGGATCGAAGCTGCCGGCTACGAAAAGGCCAAGGACCTTCTCACCTACGAGGTGAACATCGCCAACTGGTCCGATCCCAAGATCAACCGCCTGATCGCCGCCGGCGAGCGGAACAAGCGAATCCGCATCCGTATGGTCGACAAGAGCAAGTTCAACGAGGAAGCGCGGATCATCCTCAACCTGTTGAACGACGCCTGGTCGAACAATTGGGGCTACGTCCCGCTGACCGAGAGCGAGATCGCCTACGCCGGCAAGAAGCTCAAGCCGATCATCTACAACGAGCTCGTCCGGGTCGCCGAATATGACGGCGAGCCGGTCGCCTTCATGATCACGCTTCCCGACATCAACGAGCTGATCAAGGATTTGAACGGCGAGCTGTTCCCGTTCAATTGGATGAAGCTCCTGTGGCGTCTCAGGAAGCCCCGCACGCGCCGCGCCCGGGTGCCGCTCATGGGCGTCGCCAAGAAGTTGCACCACACGTTGCTCGCCAGCCAGCTCGCCTTCATGCTGATCGAGTTCACCCGCCGCGATTGCGTTTCGAAATTCGGAATCCAGACGGGCGAGTTCGGCTGGATTCTCGAGGACAACAAGGGAATGCTTTCGATCGCCGAGCTGCCCGGCGCGCGGATCAACCACCGCTATCGAATTTACGAGAAAAGCCTTCGAGTCGACCCGGATTAGTCGCGGGGCGGATTTGCCGCTGCCGGTGAAGGCTGAAGCAGGTCCGGAATCTCGGGAAAGATTTCCTTCTGGCTGACGTCGAATGTCCCTTTCCCGGCGAGCCGCCGGAAAAGAAAATGATATTCGGCCGGAATCTTCCGCGCCTCCTCCATGTCGATGTTGATCCTCGCCTGGCGCCGGAAATTCCTGATGTCGGTGAACCAGTAGCGGGAATAGATCACGAAGAGGACCGGCCTGCTCCGCTCCGACCGGTTCGCTGTGCCACGATGCTCCGTGCGATAATCC
>JBKPOU010000005.1:0-7816 GCA_046733255.1 Pseudomonadota bacterium | reverse complement strand
TCCGCCCGGCCGTTCGTGGTTTCGGGCGACGAGGTCGATGAGCGCCGGGCGCTGCTGTGCCTCAGCCAGGCGGTCTATTACGAGGCGGGCTTCGAGCCGCTGGCGGGCCGCCGTGCGGTAGCCCAGGTCGTGCTCAACCGCGTCCGCCATCCCGCTTTCCCGAAGTCGGTTTGCGGTGTCGTCTACCAGGGATCCAGGACCGGCGTGTGCCAGTTCACTTTCGTCTGCGACGGCGCGCTCTATCGCCCTCCGGAAGCTGGCGCATGGGAGCAGGCCCGAGCGATCGCGAAGGCCGCTCTTGCCGGCTACGTCGAGCGTTCGGTCGGAGAAGCGACCCATTATCACGCCGACTATGTCGCTCCGCGCTGGGCTCCGCTGCTGGCGAAGGTTCGTCAGATCGGCGCGCATATCTTCTACCGCTGGCCGGGATCCTGGGGACAGCCGCGGGCCTTCGCCGGCCGCTATGTCGGCGAGCCTGCCGATCCGGCTTCGCTTCGGCCGGCGCGCATTTACCTGGCGTCCAATTCGGCATCGAGCTCCGAGTCGAAGAAGTCGGTGTACGACGGCCCGCCGATCGCTCGCGCGCCGAATGACGTCGGCGGGCTTCTCGACACGTCCAAGGGCTGGACCCTGAACATCCCCGATCCGCGCGAAACGCGGTCGGCGGCGTCGCAGGTCCTCGCCGCACAGCAACAGATCAAGCCGGCTGCTCCGGTCGCGGTGGCCTCGGCCGCCGTCCCGGTTGGCGCGGCGCGGTAGTGGAGTTTTGAGCATGGCGACCTTGCCGTTCATCGGACCGATCCCCAAGCCCCGGCAGCCGCTGACCGGCGCTCGGCTGGTGATCGTCGCCTCTGCCGCAGCGTTCTTCCTGTTCCTGATCTGGGCCGCGCTCGCGCCCGTCGATGAGGTGACTCGCGGACAGGGGAGGGTCATTCCCTCAAGCAAGGTGCAGCTCATACAGGCGTCCGCTCCGGCGACGCTTAGCGAGCTTCTCGTTCGCGGCGGCGAGCGGGTCCACAAGGGCCAGCTTCTGGCGAGGCTCGAAGATCCGCAGAGCACGTCCGAAGTGGGCCAGATCCAGGCCGAGACGGAGTCGCTCGAGGCCCGATCGGCGCGGCTCCAGGCCGAGGCCAATGGGGGCAAGATCGATTGCACCGCCGCCCAAGGCCCCGAGTGCCAGAACGAGGCCGCACTTCGCGCCGCACGCCAATCGGCGCTCGGTAGCAAGGTCGCCGCTCTGCAGGCGACCGCGGAACAGCGGCGGCGCGAAGCGAGCGAAGCGGCCGCGACGATTTCAAGCCTGACGAACAGCCTTGGCCTCGCGCAAAAGCAGGTGGCCATGCTGGAGCCGCTGGCCACCAAGCATATCGTACCGCAGACCGAGCTTCTCGACGCCCGCCGTGAGGTCATCGACCTCCAGGGCCGGATCGCCGCCGCTCGCGAACAGCAGTCGCGGGCAATGGCTGGAGTCCGCGAGTCCATGGCGCAGGCAGCCGAGGCAACCGCGACGTTCCGTCAGGATGCGCTCGATGAGCGCAGCCAGATCGCGACCAAGCTCGCGGTCAACGTAGAATCGCTTCGCGGCGCCGAAGGCAAGCTCAACCGCAACGAGCTTCGCTCGCCTGCCGACGGAGTCGTCAACGACGTCCAGGTGACGACCATCGGCGGCTTCGTGAACGCGGGCCAGAAGGTGATGGAAGTGGTCCCGCTCGGCGACAAGCTGCTCGTCGAAACGCGCGTCGAGCCGAGGGACATCGCCTTCATCAAGGTGGGCGACAAGGCGCTGGTCAAGGTCACCGCCTACGACTTCTCGATCTATGGCGGGCTTGAAGGAAAGGTCGTCCAGGTCTCCGCTGATTCAATCTACGACGAGGTCGAACGGAAGGCCTATTTCAACGTCATCGTCGAGACCGACCGCAACTTTCTCGAATTCCAGGGCCGGCAGCTTCCGATCACCCCGGGAATGATGTGCGACACGCAGATCATCACGGGCCGGAAGAGCGTCCTGACCTACCTGTTGAAGCCGGTGTTGAAGGCCAGGAGCGAGGCGCTTCGCGAGCGCTGATCGCCGGCGCTTGCCGGGACAAGCGGCGCAAGGGGGGCGGGACCAGCCGAAGCGACGGTGACCGGAGCCCGTGAGATCCGATAGCCGTGAGTCCAGGTTCCGTTCGCCGCGAAGGTGAGGATCGGTCGGTAGTCGGAAACCGCGCCATCATCGAGCAATTCGTCGGTGCCGTTGTCGAGGACGTACATATGCTCGCCAGTCCGCACGACGGCGACGGCATGGTCGGCGCGGCGGACGAGGTCGCGAAGAACGACGAGATAGATGTCGCGGTCCGAGAAGCCCGCGGCGCGGAGCATCTGCAGCTTGGCGATCGCATAATCCTCGCAGTCGCCGCGGCCGCTTGAGAGCGTCGCGTTCGCGCTCGCCCAGACATCGCCGCGGCCGAAGCGGCGGCTATCGTCGACGAAGCTGACGTGGCGATTGACGTAGCGGTTGATTGCCTCGACGGCCGCAGTCTCATCGCGGCCCCGCAGCGAAGCGGCGTAGATCGCGGCCGAGCCGCTTACCCGCGAATTCTCGACCCGGCGCCACTTGCGATCGAGCGGCGTGCGGCCGACCTCCAAAGCGACGGTACCGAATATGTCCGGTTTCCCGCTGTGTACTGCCGGAGATAGGAGATCGCGCGACGACGGGGCGAGTTCGCCTGTGCGAATGACCGCGTCGCGGATTTCGTAGCTGATGTCCCCTATGCCGTAGGACGCCGGCTGCACGGGAACCGTGACGCGGCGCGGCGCGCCCTGCTCGGCGAGGATCGCGGCCAGCGCGCTCGGAGCGCCGATGATCGCCTCGCTCTTCGCGAAGTCGGCGGAGGAGACGGTTGGACTTTCCGCGAACGCCGGGGCTCCCGCGAGGAGCGCCGCGGCGGCGAGGAGGAGCTTGCACGCATATGCCATTCCGCCGCTTTTGACCGGCGAAGGCAAAAACATGGTGGAACAGCATGGTTACGAGCGAATTAACCAGCTGAAACGGACGGATTTCTTGCGTCACGTCCCCAAAAGGCGGCATTCCGAGGCGACGGCATTGACCGCGAACTTCGCGACCGGCCGAAGCGTCGGGCTCTGCCCGCGCCGCGCATAATCGCCGTGAAGCCGCGACGCCTGGGCGCACAGCGCAGCCTCGCGCCCGAGATAGGCGCGGTCGAAGTCGGGCGCGTTCAGGAGCTCGGTAAGGATTGTCTGATAGGCGGCTGGTAGTACCCGCGACGGGAGCATGTTCAGGTAGCGGCCGGCGAAGTTGAATTGCGCCGCGATCGCATTGTGCTGCCGCTTCGATTCGATTGCGAAGTTGCGCGCCCGTGGACCGCCGCGCTGCACGGCGATGTCGGCGGCGCGAAGCTGGAACAGGTCGATCGCCGTCGCTCGATCGAAATAGGCGCGGGCTGACAGGACAGGCGCGGCCGGGGCGGCTCGCGGATGAGCTGGAACCCCCGATGGCGGCCGCGGCTGCTCGCGCTCCCCCGTCGCGCAGGATGCCGCTCCGAAGAGGACAAAGGCACTTGCGCCGAGGGCGGCAGCGATGCGCTTCACGTTCGTCATGGCCTCAAGCCTCATCCCGGTGCTTCGGGCCCCCCGACCCGTAGCGCTGCATTAACCAAAAAACCCCTTAGATTCTGCTCTTTGGAGCCGTGAAAACCCCCCGGATGTTACCCTTACGGAACATTCCCAACATGTTTTCAACCTGATTTGGAAGTAAGGTGGCGCGACAGGGAGACTCGCCATGTGGCAGGTAGAGCAGCCACGCCCGGAAACCGCCGATGCGGGCTATTATGAGAAGCGCGCCCTTCAGGAGGATGCCGCCGTCCGCAACGCCAAGAGCAAGGTGGCGCGCCAGCGGCACGAGGAGCTGGCAATGATGTACCGATTTCGGGCGAGCGCGGCGCGAGGCGTCTGGCAGCTCCCCGCCACAGAGGCGACCGCGAATCCCCAGGTGGAGGATTCCGAAGAGGTCCAGAGCGGCATCTGGCTGTAAGTCGCGGACAATTGTCTGTTCGCAATCAGTCGATCTCTGACGTGCCTTCCGTAGCGAGGTCGAGCATTTTCTGTATCCGGGCCGCTACATCCGCAACGCGGAAAGGCTTTCGAAGCACAGTCTCGTCGGAGAGCTCCTCGCCGAAGGTCTGCACATCGGCATATCCGCTTGAAAACAGGATCGGCAGCCGCGAGTCGGACATACGGGCCCGTCGTGCGAGTTCCACCCCGTCCATTCCGGGCATCGCGACGTCGGTGATGAGCAGGTCGAACCTGTCGTCGCGAAGCTTCTTGAGGGCTTCTTCCGCGTCGGCGACGGTCACCGTTTCAAAACCCAATTCCTCAATGGTTCCGGCAGTGATCGAGCGCACGTCGTCATCGTCATCGACGACTAGAATCCTGGCACGCCTGCTGCGATGACCGTCCTGCCGGGAAACGACCTCCTGACTCAGTTGCTCGCGGGTTCTCGGCAGGTAGATGGCAACGGCCGTACCCTTGCCCGGGTCGCTGTCGATCTTTGCGGCACCGCCCGACTGCTTGGCGAAGCCGTAGAGTTGAGCAAGACCGAGCCCGGTCCCCTTCCCGTGCGACTTGGTGGTAAAAAAAGGCTCGAACGCGTGCGCAAGCACCTCCGGCAGCATTCCAGGGCCATCGTCGTGGACGCTTACGCAGACATACTCGCCCGGCTCTAGCTCCGAAGCGAGTGAGGCCGGCACCTCCGGCACGTTCCGAGTCCGGATGATAATATGTCCGCCCTTTTGCATAGCGTCGCGCGAGTTGATCGCGAGATTGAGCACCATCATTTCAAGCTGCGTCGGGTCGGCCAGCGCATGCCAGACGCCCGCCTCAAGATCGGTTTCGATGCGTATCTGCGGACCGATGGTTCGCGCCATCATCTCGCGCATTCCCGAAACGACCTTGTTGATGTCGATCGGAATGGGGGAAAGGCGCTGGCGCCGCGAAAAGGTGAGCAGTTGAGCGGTCAGGGTTGCCCCGCGTTCGGCCGCCTGCAGAGCATTGCCGATAAGCCGGTGGACCGACTCATCGTTGCACCGGCGAAGCGCAAGGT
Source organism: Pseudomonadota bacterium (assembly GCA_046733255.1). Lineage (GTDB taxonomy): Bacteria > Pseudomonadota > Alphaproteobacteria > Sphingomonadales > Sphingomonadaceae > Sphingomicrobium. The sequence goes on along the minus strand of JBKPOU010000005.1, from coordinate 2,715 downwards.
CGAGTGAGCCGACAACGACCGTCAACAGGTTGTTGAAATCGTGGGCGATTCCGCCCGTGAGCTGCCCAACGGCTTCCATTTTCTGGGCCTGGACCAGGCGTGCTTCGGCACGTTCGCGCTCGCCGATTTCGGCGGTCAGCCGGTCGTTTGCTGCGGCAAGGTCGCGGGTCCTTTCCGCGACCTTTTGCTCAAGCGTATCGGCGAGGTCGCGTAGCTGCTTTTCCGCCTGCTCGCGTTCGGTCAAATATTCGGCAGCGAGGCGCTGGCGCTGGCGGGCGCGGACCGCTGCCCGAGCTGCGCTAATCAACGATGCCGGATGAAGTGGCCGCTCAAGCACGGTCGAGTTGACTATGGCCTCGAGCGCCTTCGAACCTTCACGCGTGCCGCCGCGGCGGGCGAGTAGAACGAACGGAAAATCCGACCATGGCGGCTGGTTGGCGATCGCTTCACCAAGGCGATCCTTATTGATCCGAACAAGCGCTTCGTCCGTGACGATGGCGCCCGCTCCAAGGCCGCCGGTAAGGGAGGAAAGCAGAATCTCTCCGTTGTCGTCGACAACGGCGTCCAGTCCGGCGCTGGCGAGGAGTTGGCGGATGACCTCCGCGTCCCGCCCGGCCGGTGCAACGATGAGAAAGCGTTCCACGGAGCGTCCGCCGCCTCAGTCCGCTTTCGAACCCGGCATCAGATTCGCATTGCCGTCGTACACGGGCGTGCCCGTCAGAATGCCGCGGAAGCCTTCCAGGCGGGGGCCGACTCTCACGCCATCGTCGGCGATCTGGAATTCACGAATCGACGGTTCGTGGCGGCCAGTGCGCTTCTTGATGACCGAAATCGCCCGGCGGATTTCGCTTTCCGCCTCGAAATAGCGGAGCAGAAGCACCGAATCCGACAGGTAGGTGAGATCGAGCGGGTTCTGCATCTGGCCGACCATCCCCGACTGGGTCAGCACCAGGAAGGTGAGCACGCTCTGCTGGTTCAAGTAGGTGAGAATTTCGTGCATCTGCAGCATCAGGAAATTCTCTTCCGGCATCGCCTGCTGGTAGCCGGAGAGGGAATCGAGGACGACGACGCTGACGCCCCGTTGCTCGACCTGATGGCGAATGATGCCGGTCAGTTCGCCCGGCGAAAGCTCGGCGGGGTCGACCTGGCGGTAAGTGAACTGGCCGTTCTTCTCGAACGGGGCGATGTCCATGCCCAGCCCCTCAGCCCGGCGGGCGAAGATTCCGCTGGTTTCATCGAAGCTGATCACCAGTGCCTTTTCGCCCTTCCGCATTGCTTCATAGGCATAGCGAAGGGAGAGCGTGGACTTGCCGGTACCCGACGGGCCGATGACGAGCGTCGACGTACCATAGTCGAGCCCGCCGCCGACGAGATCGTCGAGCGCGGAAATGCCGCTTTGCGCCTGCCGCCACGTGTGGCCGGAATCAGGATGGTCGCCGGCGACGAGCCGCGGAAAGATCTCCAGGCCGCCTTTTCGGATGATGAAATCATGATAGCCGCCGTGGAACTGCCGGCCGCGCATCTTGTGGACACGCAGGCGTCTCCGCTCGGCGCCATACGTCATCGCCAGCTGCTCCAGCCGAACGACGCCGTGGGCGAGGCTGTGCAGGCTGAGATCGTCGATCATCTCCGTCAGGTCGTCCAGGAACAGGACGGTGCAGCCGCGTTGCGCGAAGAAATGCTTGAGCGCCAGCACCTGTCGGCGGAAGCGGAGCGCGCCCTGGGCGAGAAGCCGGATTTCCGACAGGCTGTCGAACACGACCCGGGTCGGAGCGACGCGCTCGACCTCGTCCTTGACCAGCTGCACGGTCTCTCCGAGCTCCAGGTCCGAGGCGTAGACGATTGACTGCTCACGCTCGGAATCGAGGCTCAGCTCCGGCGGGACCAGCTCGAAAATCTCGATCCCGTCGAGATCCCAGCAATGGGTTTCCGCAACGTGTATGAGTTCTTCCCGGCTCTCCGACAGGGTGATGTACAGGCATCGTTCGCCAAGCCTGGCGCCTTCCATCAGGAACTGCATCCCCAGAGTGGTCTTGCCGGCGCCGGGCTCGCCTTCGAGGAGATGGATGCGGCTGGCGGCGAACCCGCCGGCCAGGATGTAATCGAGCGCCGGCGAACCGGATGAAACCGGCTTGTCGAGCTCTGGAGTTGCTTTGTCCCGACTCATTTCTTCCCTTCCCTGCGGCCGCGCCCGGCGCAGTGTTTGTGCAAAAGTTCGATGCAAAAACTGCGAGTTACCGATCTTCGGAGCCGGAAATTCGGACCTCAATCGTTCGCCGGAAAACGGCCGATCCGGAAGAATAGTTCCGCGAGCGGCACGACCTCGTCACCGCAAGAGAAGGGAGGTCCGCTCGTAGGCAAGGTGGTCCGACCTGGGAATTGGGATGGACGTAGAAAAGCCCCGCATTGCTGCGGGGCTTTCCGTTTTTCCGAAGGCCTCAACCTATTCCGCGTCAGTCGTTGTCCTCGCCGGTGAGGAACGCAGGGGCGAACTTGGGCTCGCCTCCCTCATCCTGACCTCCTTCGCGAGGCTCGCGGTCGCGGCGGGGGCCGCGGTCGCCGCGGTCTCCGCGCGGGCCGCGGTCACGGTCTCCGCGAGGGCCGCGCGGTCCGCGGTCGTCACGGCCGCCTCGGTCGCGTCCGCCGCCACGGTGGCGATCGCCTCGGTCGCCGCGAGGTCCGCGGTCACCGCCTTCGCGCGGTTCGCGCGGGGGC
>JBKPOU010000004.1:0-4075 GCA_046733255.1 Pseudomonadota bacterium | reverse complement strand
CCGCTGAGCTGCCGTGCGTGAAGCTGTCGGGCACCACATAGCCCTGGCTCTGCTTCTGGAGCGTGTCATCCCCGACCGCTTCGGCAGCGCGCAAGGCTTCCTGGACATCTCCGGACTCGTGAATGGAGCCTTGCTGGTCGCGCGCATTGGCTGCCCAGACACCGGCATAGCAATCGGCTTGAAGCTCGACCTTCACCTGGACGGCGTTGCCCTCCGTCTGGCTGGAGCGCGACTGGAGGTCATGAGCCTGACCCAGGGTCCCGAGCAGGTCCTGCACGTGATGGCCCACCTCATGCGCGATTACGTAGGCCGCTGCCGCATCGCCCGGGGCTCCGAACCGCTGCGACAGCTCGTTGAAGAAGTCCGGGTCGATATAAACCTTGGCATCGTTGGGACAGTAAAAGGGGCCTGCAGCGGCCTGCCCAAACCCGCATGCCGTCTGCGTTCCGCCGGAATACGCAACCATCGTCGTCGGCTGATACTGCTGCCCGCTCTTCGCGAAAATCTCTCCCCACGTCTGCTCGGTCGACCCGAGCACATGGGTCAGGAAGCTTCGCGTGTCGGGGTTGAGCGTCGATTGGCCGGCCGTAGCCTGCGGATTGCCCCCGCTCGGGAGAATACCTCCGCCACCGCCGCCAAGTCCGCCCAACGAGCTCAGGAGGAAATAGCCGATGACGAGCACGACTACTCCGCCGAGCCCGAACCGGCTCATCACCAGGGGTAGGAGGCAGCCAAGCGCATTTCCGCCGCCGCCGCCAACGCCGAAGCTTCCGCCCTGCCCCGTTCGGTCTTCGAAATTACTGCTTTCGGGTTCGCCGCCGAGCCGCATTGAGATGCCTCCTGTTGCGCAGCCGTAATGCACTGCACCCCGAAGCGGTTGCATTTCAAGCGCGACCAGCCATTGCGGCGCAGATGAAACACGGAGTGAGTGGATGATCCTGGAAGGTAAGGTTGCGCTCGTGACCGGGTCGACGTCGGGCATCGGCCTTGCAATCGCAAAGGCCCTCGCCGCGGAAGGTGCGAAGCTGATGATCAACGGCTTCGGCGACCCGGATGCGATCGCTGCGGAATGCGCGGAGCTCGGTGCGGTCCACGATGCCGCGGACCTGTCAGACCCCGTGGCGATCGAGCGGATGATGACGCGGTGCGCCGATGAGCTCGGCGGGCCCGACATCCTCGTCAACAATGCCGGCATTCAGCATGTGTCTCCTGTCGAGAGCTTCCCGACAGAAAAGTGGGACGCGATCATCGCGATCAACCTGTCCGCAGTGTTCCACACGACCCGCATCGCCGTAGCGAGCATGAAAGCGAGGGGTTGGGGTCGAATCATCAATACGGCGAGTGCGCACAGCCTCGTCGCCTCGCCAAACAAGTCCGCCTACGTCGCTGCCAAGCATGGCGTCGCGGGCTTCACGAAGACTGTCGCGCTCGAGACTGCCCGCAACGGTATCACGGTGAACTGCATCTCGCCCGGCTACGTCTGGACGCAGCTGGTCGAAAACCAGATTCCGGACACGATGAAGGCGCGGAACCTCACGCGCGAGCAAGTCATGAACGACGTGCTTCTTGCTGCCCAGCCGACCAAGGAATTCGTCACACCGGAACAGGTCGCCGCGCTTGCTGTCTTCCTCTGCCGCGACGAGGCCAAGTCCATAACCGGCGCCAATCTCAGCATGGACGGAGGCTGGACAGCCGCCTAGGCTTTGTACCGATGCGCACTGTCGTCCTGCTCGCACTTCCTGCATTTCTGGCTGGTTGCACGACGATCGAGCAGCCGTCCGGGATGATTGCGGAATGGAGCGCCGACTGGCACCGCGTCGTAACCGAGCCCGACCGTGAACGCTTGCGCGAGTGGCGGGCCACTTTCGTGGCCGCGCTAGCTGCCGCTCGCAAGGCGGGACACGGCAGCGAGATCGACCGCGAAGGCGCGCTGCTGAAGCCCGACGCTGCGATCGGCGGCGGACCTATCCCCAACGGCAATTACCGTTGCCGCACGATTAAGGTCGGCGCGCAGACGAACGGCCTTCTCGCTTATGTGAGCTATCCGGCTTTCACTTGCCGCGTGCGGGCTGAAAAGAACCTTCAGCGGTTCGCGAAGCTCAACGGCTCGCAACGCCCCGTGGGCATCATCTTCCCCGGCGACCAACTCCGGCAGGTTTTCCTCGGTACTCTCGTGCTCGGTGACGAGCGCCGGGCGCTTCAATACGGCCAGGACGATGTGCGCGATATCGCCGCCTTCGTTGAGCGGATCGGTCCCAACCGTTGGCGCCTGGTCATGCCCAAGCCCCATTTCGAATCCCAGCTCGACGTAATGGAGCTGGTGCCTTTGCCAGAGGAAGCGCGTTGATGAAGAAACTGCTATTGGCCGCTGCTGCCGCGATGACGCTCACGACCCCTGCCAATGCCGCCGCTCTTTCGGACGCGATCAAGGCCGACATGCCGCAGTTGATGACGCTCTATCGCGACCTGCACGCCAACCCTGAGCTGTCGATGCAGGAGGTACGGACTCCAAAGCTGATCGCGCCGCAGATGCGCAAGCTCGGGTTCGATGTGACCGAGCATGTCGGCAAGACAGGATTGGTCGCCGTCATGAAAAACGGAGCGGGGCCCGTCCTGCTGATCCGCGCCGATATGGATGCGCTTCCGGTCAAGGAACAAACCGGCCTCCCGTTCGCGTCGAAAGTCCGCGGCAAGACCCTCGACGGTGTCGAAACCGATGTCATGCACGCCTGCGGCCATGACACGCACATCACGACCTGGCTCGCGACTGCGCGGCGGCTCGCGGCGATGAAGGATCAATGGTCAGGCACCGTCGTGATGATCCTGCAGCCCGGCGAGGAACTGGTGATGGGTGCGCAGGCCATGATCGATGACGGCCTGTTCACACGCTTTCCAAAGCCGGATTACCTGCTCGCCTTTCATGATAGCGCGTCGCTTCCGGCGGGCGTGATCGGAGTTGCCACCGGCTATGCTCTCGCGAACGTCGACACCGTCAACATCACTGTGAAAGGCGTCGGAGGGCACGGCGCCTATCCCCACACAACCCGCGATCCGATCGTTCTCGCGTCCCGGATCGTCTCGTCACTTCAGACTCTCGTCAGCCGCGAGAACGATCCGGCGCAACCGGCTGTCGTCACCGTCGGCAGCTTCCATGCTGGCACGAAAAGCAACATCATTCCGGACGAGGCCAAGCTCGCGCTAACCGTCCGCAGCTACACGCCCGAAACGCGAAAGCTCCTGCTCGACGGCATCACCCGAATCGCGAAGGGCGAGGCGATCGCGGCGGGAATGCCGGAGGACAAGATGCCGATCGTCGAGATTCAGGAACCTTCGGCACCCGCGACCTTCAACACCCCAAAGCTCTCTCAGCATCTGCTACAGTTGTTCGGTCAGCACTTCGGCGCCAACCGGGTCGAGGAATCCAAGCCTGTCATGGGGGCCGAGGACTTCAGCCGTTACTGGCTCGCCGACAAGACCAAGGAGAGCACCATCTTCTGGGTCGGCGGCGTGCCGCAGGCGAAGTGGGACGCGGTGAAGGGGGATACGACCAAGCTGCCCTCTCTCCATAGCCCGTTCTGGGCTCCGGAAGCCGGCACCGTGATTTCGACGGCGACGGAGGCGATGACGCTGGCTGCGCTGGACATCCTGAAGAAGAGCTAAAGTGCGGCCGCTCGCGCGGCGTTCACTACTTATTTGTAAAATTTAGCGACACCTCTGCTCATGTCGGCGGAGTTGACAGCAATCGGCCTTGGGTCGCGGCCATGAACGGCCTAGTGGCCTTTTGGAGCTATGCCGTCGCGGCATGCGCATTCGTCTCGCTGCTGCTGTGGCGGCTGCGCACCCGCGTCGACCCGGCAGAACGCCTGCTCCTGGCCGGCTTTTTCGCGACAGCAGTATGGGCAACGGTTGGTGCTGTTCGCGGACCGGACGAGACGCTGACGCTGGCGTGCAGCAGCCTTAGGAACCTCATCTGGGTAATGCTGCTCTACAGCATGTCGAGCGGGCTTCGGGATGGCGCGCTGAAGGGACTCCGTCTGGTCTTCGGAGCGGTTGCGCTCGTGATCGGCCTGCAACT
>JBKPOU010000003.1:0-3645 GCA_046733255.1 Pseudomonadota bacterium | reverse complement strand
AGCATCGGGCTCATCGTGACGGAACTTATCATCAACGCGATCAAATACGCCTTTCCAAAACGCCGTTCATCGGCGCGAATCCGCGTGACGTTCGAAATCGCGAAATCCGATTGGAAGCTCGCGGTGGCTGACAACGGCGTTGGGCGGACCGGTAAGGAAGAACCGATCGCGTCGACCGGTCTCGGAACGGCCCTGATCGGCGCGTTGGCCAAGCAGCTCAATGCGCAAATCACCGAAACCTCGACGCCGGAGGGTCTGACCGTGGAAGTTACCCGCGCCACTTTTGAGTCCCTTTTGCCGGTGGCTGCCTAATTAGCAGGAGCGAACAAATGACCGAACCAAGCCTCTTCGAGCGTCTCGGCGGAGCGTTCGCCATCGCAGCGGTCGTCGATCATTTCAGCAATCAACTCGTGTTCAACCCGATTGTGGGTCAGGACTCGAAAAATCCTGCTTTGCGAGAATGGCATACGAAGAGCCTGGACAGACTTCCGGGCCTCAAGTTCATGCGGACACTTTGGGTCTGCAATGTGGCGGGCGGACCATTTGAATATACGGCAACAAGACCCGGCAGCACGCCCATCGGCCTGGAGGCCGCACACCGGGACCTCAAGATTTCTCCGATGGAATTTGACGAGGTTGCTGCCGAGCTTGGACGCACGCTGGCACTCTTCAAGGTTCCTGGGCGCGAGACGGAAGAGGTTCTGGCAGCATTTGCCGCTCATAAAGAAGAAGTGACTGAAGGGTATTCGGCAGAGCGTATCCTGGAGCGCGTTCAGTCCTAGGGTACGTTTTTTTCGATGCGAAGTCCGACGTTGCCCTGGTGCGTATCGGGCTCGCGCCCAGGTGAGGGAGTAAAGCTCGGCAGTCTCCCTGGCCCCGCGAACCGCGGTGATGGGCTTTGGGCAGTCAATCATCCAAATGAAATGCCCGGACGCGCCGCATTGTAAGGAGTTTGCGGCGCTGGCTATCAAAGGCCTTGTTCGCGAGCCTTGCGATCAAGCTGTAGATACCCACGCATGCCGCCACGCCTAACCAAATGCTGACGTAGAAGAGCGGTATCAACGCCATCGTCAGCGATAAGAGTGCCAGCTTGTATCTATCCACCGTACCGTCCCATGGACCCAGCGCCGGACCGCGTCCATTTCAATACGGAGCCGCGGTCGGCCGGCGTCTGGACCAAACCCCACGATCACAAAAAAAAGACGCCCGGCCTAAGCCGGGCGCCTTCCGCGTGACGAGCTTATCAGCGCGTAATGTCGAGCAGGGCCAGGATCATCTGTGACTGACGATCGATCTGGTAGATCCGCCCATTGTCATAACCGTAGTAGATCCGAGCGTCATCGAGATACTCGCCGCGATATTCCGCTGGCAGTTTCACGATACGTGGCGTGGCGTGTTGGCCAATCCGCGGGTCGCCGTTGAAACGATCGCCGGGATGAAGGCCCGCAAATCGAGCGTCTGGTACCCAATGGCCATTGACACTCCCGCTTTCCCACGCCGTGGAATCGTTGCCGCGGCTGTTATGAAACCGGCTGGCATTTCGGATGTCCTTGGCTAGAGCGGTGCTGCTCTGAAGGAGCTTGGCGTGCTCGGGGCCGCTTATCCCATTCGGGCTAAACCGTCGTTCGAGGCGCACCAGTCGCCCAAGGTCTTCGCGAAGGCCGATGCTTTCACGCCTCGAGATCGTGCCCTGACGGACGCCCGCGTCAAGTTGAAGCTGGAGCTGCTGGCTGTAGGTGCGGCCATGCGCCCACTGCGCGGGCTCGGGGGCGGTCGGTGCGGCGCTGTAAGTGCGTTCATGGGCCAGCTGAGCGGAAGCAGGCGCGGCCACGGAAAGGCCGGCGAAGGCTACCATTGTCATGTAAATCGGTCGCATTGAATTTCTCCTCAGGTCCCTACTTGGGGGACACCGTCGGCGGCGGATCGAACCGCCTGCCGCAACAACTTGCGAAAAAAGTGGAACGGAGGCGACCGTTCGCCACCGTCCCAATCCTAGTTAGATCGTCTGCAGGTTTAGCGCGCAGGGCTGACGCTGAGTGTTGGTTCCAACGTCGTAGGACAGACGCTGACCAACGGTCGGGACGGCATTCTTTTCCCAAGAGAAGGCGCCGCGCTCAAAGCGGAGCATGTCGCCGCCGACCTCGGGCTTGATCTCGCCGTGACCCTTGCTTGTGTCGAACGAGCTGACGGTTCCGAAATATTTCATGGTGAGTTCCTTTGTTGGCAGAACCCGAATGGATCCTGCCGCTAGGAGACGTCAAAGATGGAGGAAGGTGCGGCTTAGCGCCCAAAACCGTCGATTGCGACTGGTAGCAACCAAGAGATAGGGATCGACGGCTAGTTAAACAAGTCATTAGATAAATCTATAATTGCCGCTCGTCGTTGTTAAATATAATAATACAGCGGTATCTATCTAGTAATATACTAGGTTCTCATTACATTCTGCCATAAGCATTCTACCGAGGAGCGGACGATGCTGAAGTTTACTGATGCTGCTAGCTCGGCGACCGCGGGGCACCAGCAAGACCGTGCGCCCGGCGAAGCGCCGCTCTTCTTCAACGAACTGGGCGTAACCAGCATCGAGATCGGTGTCGCCGCCTTTCATTGTATAGGTGTGATGCCTCCCCACGATCACCCGCACGTCTATCTGAACATGGGGGAGCAGACAGACCTATTGTGCCCTTATTGCTCGACCGAATATGTGCTTAATCCCGCCCTTCGTTGGAATGAATCTGTGCCCGCGAATTGCTGGGCAGCCGGATGAAGTCCGGCGTTGAAGCTGCAGCTGAAGGACCGCCTATGAACTGGCGGTGTGTTCAAGCGGATCATCAGGAACGCCTAGCGCGACTTTCGAACGCGCTGGCTGCTGCATACGAGGGAGACATCGGCTTCGCCAAATCGAAAGGCGAGTCGACTTACCTGAGAAGACGCGCAGGTGCTTATCGAAGCAACGCGAAGCGCCATTGGGCCAAGGCAGAGCAGTTGCGCCAGGCACCATAGCGGCCAGATTTCGTCGGTCACAACCGCACTCTGTTGCTGTGGCTGCTGGTCCGCTTTCCACCCATTCCTGCCATTAGCGGAACCTCGGGCGTGTACCCATTCTGGCGCGTCGTTCGTTGACCCTTATCATGACCCAAAGCACCCCAGAGAACCCATCCGCCACGTCCGCCGACACCTCTGCGCCGGCCGCGTCCCAATCCCCTTGTGCCGATGCGGCGCCGGGCAGCCATGTCGAGGCCGCCTGCGAAGGACCAACAGCGGACAATCCCTCGCTCTCGATCAAGAAGCGGATCAAGCGCGCGCAATTCTTCGACGAGCGCGAGCAACTCGTCGCCGCAGGCCTGGCGGTGCCGGTCGAAGCGGATGCGGGCCTGCCCGAGGCTTTAGATGAGCCCGCGGACCCGGCGTCTCGGCAGGCAGGCGCGCCTGAGTGATCCCAAGGTGACGCACGCGGGCTATTCTGCCGCGTCCCATTCAGCCGGCACCGCAGGAGCCGAACATCACTCCGTCGCTGGAACGTAAAGCTCACCTCCCTCATCGTGGAAGCGCTTGCTCATTTCCGCCATGCCGCCTTCCGCATCCGCTGATGCGGCCTTCTGGTCCTGCAGCCGCGCGAATTCGCGGACTTCCTGTGTAATTTTCATG
>JBKPOU010000002.1:0-11860 GCA_046733255.1 Pseudomonadota bacterium | reverse complement strand
CGAATTCATCGAAGATATGCGCGCTGCTTCCAAGCCCTGCCAGCAGGATCACAGGGGGACCTTCGCCTCCATAGTCGATATAATGCAGCCGGACCGACTTCAGCTGGCAATAGCTGTCGGCCCCGATTGCAGCCGGTACGCAGGAGGCTGCCTTTGCGGATGCTGGCGCAGCAAAGGACAGTGCTGCGACCGCCGCGGCGACGATGCCTCGAATCACAGATGATAATCCAGCGTCAGGCCGAAGGTGCGCGGGCGCACGAGATAGTGGATAGGGCCTCGGACCAGGCCCGAAGTGGCCTGCGAAACGCCGCGGACGTCTCCGATATTGTCGAGGAACAGGGTCGCTTCGAAACGGCCGAACGTCGCACCCGCCCGCGCGTCGAACAGATTGTATCCACCCTGGATCTGCGGTGTCGGAGTGAGCTCGCCCGGCGCCTTCGATACATAGCGGTGGCTCAGCACGAAGTTCGGCCGAAACCTCACATTCCTGGCGGCATAGGAAATGGAAGTGGCAGTTTGCCACTTGGAAGCGCCGGGCAACGTGCTTCCAGCCTGGACGACCCCGCTGGCGGACTGGAAGTCGCGGCGCAGCTCTCCATCGAGGTACGTGACGAAGCTTTGCAGCGTCAGCCCCGGTGTCGGCCGTAACGTAGCGCCCAGTTCGAAGCCGCGGTTGCGCGCCTTGCCGGCGTTGTCGGTGAAGGTGAAGCCGCTCGGGCTGGTCTGCGTCACCTGGATATCAGACCAGTCGACCCAGTAAGCCGTGCCGTCCAGCAAAAGCCGGCCGTCCATCAACGTCAGCCGGGTTCCGAGCTCATAGTTCCACAGCGAATCCGAATCGAACTGGCTTGGGATCTCGAAGACGGGATCGCTGGCGATATTCGGTCCGCCGAACCTGAACCCCTTCGACGCCAGGCCGTAGACCATCACATTTTCATTCGGAGTCCAGGTCAGAGCTGCCTTCGGAGAGAATCCCGTCTCCTTCGATCCTCCCTCCTCGACCGTCGTCGGGCCCACGAGAGGCCCTGCGGTAGTGGTCGTCGAATCCAGTTCCGTATGGAACAGACGCCCGCCCGCCGTGATCTTGAACGCATCCGAGACGTGGTAGCAGGCTTCGCCGAAGGCAGCGCTTTCCTTGCCGTCGATGTCGACCAGTGCGTCGAGCAGGATCGGAGTGCCGAAGACGCTAGCTGCCGCTGGGGCGTCCAGCTGGTTGATCACCTTCTCCGAAGTACCGTCGTGGAACAGCCCGACGATATATTCGAAGCGGCCGGTCGTAGGCGAAGCGAGCCGCACTTCGAACGAGTTGCCCTTGACCGTTCCCGGCTCCAGGAATGCGACCGGCGCGAACGGAAGCAGCAGGCCGCCAGCGAATGTGGAGAAATCCTGCGTCCCGGAAAATTCCTTCTTCCGGTGAGTGGCGGTGGCGATGAGCGTCGCGAAGCCGAGGTCCTGGTCGAGCCTCAGATTATGGATGTTGGTTTCGTATCTGAACGGCTCGGGAATCAGGGTGCTCTTCTCATAGCTATCCAATTCGGGCTCGACACCGCCGGCGTCGCGCGTCTTTTCGACCTGGCGGAGATATAGGTAGTTCAGGGCGGTGCCGCTGGCCGGTTTCCATGTGGCCTGGAACCTGCCGCCGTTGATCGTCGTCCGATTGGAGTTGTCGTCGCCGGTCCCGATATTGTCGACGAATCCCGCGATCCGGCGGTGGCTGAACACTCCCCTGACCGCCAGCACGTCATCCACGATCGGAACGTTCACCATCCCGTTGGCCGAAAAGCCCTCATCGCCATGCGCGACGTTCTCAAGGCTTCCGCGGACGTGCACGTCCAAGTCATTCAGGTCGGGGCGGTTCGCCTGATAATTGATCGCGCCGCCGAGGGATGCCGAGCCGAACAACGTGCCCTGCGGCCCTCGCAAAATCGCGACATGATCGACGTCGAACGTGTCGATGTCCGGAATGCCGCTCGAATAGAACGGGTCGGTCATCGGCACGTCGTTGATGAAATAGCCGGTCGTCCCCTGAGCCTGTGCTATGCCGGTCGTGGTGGCGACGCCCCGAATGATCGCGGTCGAGTTGCCGGGCACGGTCTGGTTGAACACCACGCCGGGAGTCCGCGTGAGATAGTCCGCGAAGCTGCGAGCTCCGATCGCTTCCAGCGACTCCTCGTCGAAGGCGGTCACCGACGCGGGAATGTCGCGAACCGGCTCCGACTGCTTCGTCGCAGTCACGACGATATCGGCATTTTGCTCGTCAACGGGCGCCGGCGTGGCCTGCCCGAGAGCGGCAGAGGCGGCGATGGATCCCAATATGATCGAGCGACCCACAAAATTGGCCGCCGATGCTGCAGATAGATTTTGCATGCATTCCCCTCCCCGTTTCGCGCAAAATGAACTATGCGGTCATTTTGTCAATCACTGGATTGCACGAAAAGCGCAGGCCTTTAAGCATTGAGCTCATGCCCAAAATTCGTCCGGAGACGGCGGCAAAGCGCCGAATGAAGATTTTGAAGGCGGCTCATCGCGCCTTCAATGTCCATGGAATCAATGTTTCGGTGGATCAGATTTGTGCCGAAGCCGGTGTAAGCAAGGGCAATTTCTACGGTTATTTCGAGTCCAAGGACGAGCTGATTCTTGCCATCGCACGCGAACAAGGGGAGCAGATCCGCAGCGCCTCATCGATTGAAACAATCGAGGAATTGATCGATCGACTGATGCCTTTTCAGCGGGACGCCGACATTTCGGCGACCAGGTTCGAGCTGGAGGCCTGGACGTACAGCCTTGCCAATCCGGAGCTCCGATCAATTTTCCAGCAGAACTTGCGGGAACTCGATCAATCGATCGCTGCGACCCTCGGGCGGCTTGCTCGGGAGAGTGAGGACTTCCCAACGGTCGGGATGTCCCAGACCGCCGAGATTCTCAGGATATTTGCGGTCGGGATGATGGCGACCACGGCGATCGTCGACCGCACCGACGATGAGTTGATCAATGACGTCCGGACGTTGATCGGCATTCTCACAGCCGCCAGCGCTTCGCCATGCACGGTCACGGATTCCAGGGGAATCGTTGACCCGCGCTGAAATGCATCAGTGTTGACCAAAGCGTGGATGCCCCGCGTGGATTCGAACCACGATTGACGGAGTCAGAGTCCGTAGTCTTACCATTAGACGACGGGGCAGCGCCCGAGTGAGGCGAGGGCGCGAGATAGAAATGAGCCCTTCGGCTGTCAACGCAAAGCCTGTGGAATCCGCGCAGAACTTGCCCTTTTAGGCGGTTTCCGGTTACATTCGGCCCAAGTCAGCCGCCGGTATCTTCCGGCGGTGAAGGATAAGAACGGGCGTGTATTCATGGCGCAGGATGTCGCCAGAGCGCCGGGACCGCAGATGCGGGACGAACCGGCCATCCCGAGGCCGCCGGAGCGGCGGCTCCCCAAGCCGCACAACCGCCAGACCTATGGCGCGCTCGATCTCGGCACCAACAATTGCCGACTTCTCATCGCCCGCCCGAATGAGGGTGGATTCACGGTCATCGATGCCTTTTCGCGGATCGTCCGTCTTGGCGAAGGGCTGTCGCAGACCGGAAAGCTGTCCGACGAATCGATGGACCGAGCGGTCGCCGCGCTGTCGGTGTGCGGGGACAAGCTCAGGCGCCGCAACGTCACCCTGTCGCGATCGGTGGCGACAGAAGCCTGCCGGCGCGCGGCCAACGGCAGGAAATTCCTCGAGCGGGTCCGCAACGAGACCGGAATTGCGCTCGAGATCATCGAGCCGGCCGAAGAGGCGCGGCTAGCGATGCTCGGATGCCACAAACTGCTCGAACCCGGCGACGGGCCGGCGCTGATCTTCGACATCGGCGGCGGATCCACCGAGCTGGTGCTGATCGACCAGGTCAGCGGGATCCCGAAAATCCGCAGCTGGTGGAGCGCGCCGTGGGGAGTTGTCTCGCTGACCGAAAGCGAAGGCCGTGAAGCGATCGAGGGCAAGGACCGGGTCAAGGCTTACAAAAGGATGCGCGAGCGTGTGCGCCGTTCCTTCGACCAGTTCGAGAAGACGCTTCCAAAGGGCCGCGACGACATCCGCCTACTCGGGACCAGCGGCACGGTGACGACTCTCGCCAGCGTCCACCTCGCGCTTCCGAGCTACGACCGGCGCGCGGTCGACGGCCTTCACGTCCCGATCGAGGCGATGCGGGCGATCAGCACCATGATCGCCGAAATGGACTTCGAGGAACGGTCGAGCCTGCCCTGCATCGGCCCCGACCGGGCCGACCTCGTCGTGGCGGGCTGCGCGATCCTCGAAGCGATCCTCGAAATCTGGCCCGCCAGGAAGCTCGGAGTAGCCGACCGCGGCATTCGCGAAGGCATATTGCGCTCGCTGATGGCGAGAGACGGGTACGTGCTGTGAGCAGCGGCCGCGGGCCCCGCAAGCGGGTCCGCACCGCTCGCGGGCGCTCCGCTTCATCCACTCGATGGCTCGAGCGCCAGCTGAACGACCCCTATGTCCGCCGAGCCAGGGCGGAGAATTACAGGAGCCGGGCCGCGTACAAGCTTCTTGAGCTCGACGAGCGCTTCGGCCTCCTGAAGGGCGCCACCGCCGTCGTCGACCTCGGCATAGCACCCGGCGGATGGAGCCAGGTGGTGCGCCGCCGGGCGCCCAATGCCAGGGTTGTCGGGATCGACCTGCTGCCGACCGACCCGATCGAAAAGGTGACGATCCTGCAGATGGACTTCATGGACGAAGCGGCTCCGGACAAGCTGAAGGCGGAGCTGGACGGTCCAGCTGATTTGATCCTCTCCGACATGGCCGCGAACACCGTCGGCCACCCGCAGACCGACCATTTGCGGACGATGGCGCTCGTCGAAGCGGGCCTGGAGTTCGCGAAGGAGGTGCTGCGGCCTGGCGGGACATATGTCGCAAAGGTGCTCGCGGGCGGGGCCGATAACCAGCTCGTCGCCGAGCTCAAGCGCCATTTCGCGACCGTGAAGCACGCCAAGCCGCCGGCGAGCCGCAAGGACTCGTCCGAATGGTACGTCATCGCTCAGGGCTTTAAGGCCTGATGGCGGGCAATATGTCCTGGGGCACGAATTCGCGCTGCGACCGGAACATCACCGCGTCGGCATAATTCCCGCCAGTGAAGGTAATGAGCAGGTCGAGGTCCGGAATCCCGATTGCGACCTGGCCGCCGTTCCCGCCCGGAAAGTAGGCGAACAGCTTGCGGCCGCCCAAATTGTAGGTGACCGAGTTCCATAGATAGCCGTAGGTCTGGCCGCTGCTCGGAGACAGGACCCGCAGCGGCGCGGTCGATTGGCGCACCCACTCGGGGCTGACGATCTGCCGCCCCTCCCACTTGCCGCCGTTCAGGTAGAGCTGAGTCAGCTTCATGAAGTCGCGGCTGGTGAAGCGATGGCCGCCCCCGCCGTAGGCCTCGCCCGTCGGCTGCAGGAACAGATGGTAATCGCTCATGTGCAGCGGCTTGCCGAGCAGCCGGTAGAACAATTCCGTTTGCGGCTCCCCGGCGATCTTTTCGAGCATTCCGCCGGCGAGGTTCGGTTTCATGCTGCAATAGACGATCTTGTCGCCGTTGTTCCACGCCATGGGGACGCCGAGTGCGTAGCGGTACCAGTTCGGCTCGGCGCTCTGCTGCTGCATCACGTCCTCGTCCCCGGGCCGGTCGCCGCTGTCGTCGCAGTCGAAGCCGGCCGTCATCGAGATGAGGTGCTCGAGTGTCATGCTCTTCTTCTGGGGGTCGAGGTCCGCGGGAACCGAGCCCAGCATCGTCTGATAGACGGGCGTGTCGAGCCGGATCGGCACGCCCGACTGCATCGCCGCGCCGATCAGGGCGTTGGTCCAGCTCTTCGACGCCGACCGCAGGTCGTGCGGCGTGTCGCGGTCGTAGCCGTGGAAATATTCCTCGAGCACGAGCTTGCCGTGACGAGCGATCAGCAGGCTGTGGACCTGCGACGTGCTGACGCCCTCCTGAGGCATGTCGACCAGCTTCTGGACGAACCGCTCGATTGCCGCCTGATCGATGCCTTCCTTCTCCAGTGTCGAGACAGGCCAGCCGTCGCCGAGCTGCACCGGCGGCGAATAATGGTAGCGTTCGGGCGACTTGCCCCGGGGATAGAAGGGGCTGCTGTCGGCCTTGTCCGGAGCGAAATCGAACGTCGTTCCCTGGATCGGGATCGACAGGATCCCGCTCTCGGGATCGCGGCGCCCGCTTGCGATCACCTCCTGCTTCTTCTGGCCGCGCCGGGTGCCGACCAGGCGCAAGACATCCCCGTCGAGTTCGATTGTGCTGACGCCCAGGAAGACTCCCTGGTTGCGTTCCGGATTGCGAAGATAAGTGGAATAGCGGCCGTCAGGAGTGCGCGTGACCGGCAGATAGTAGGTCATATGGTCGTCGTCGGGGACCACCTCGCCGCGCCACTGGCCGCGATCGTCCGGGCGCAGCAGGATGGGCGTCGCATAGCGCGCGCCGCTGCCCATCGTCGTTGCCTGGATCCACTGCCCCTCGATCGTGCGGCCGTTGCGAATGCCGCGGAAGCGGCCCTTCCCGTCCGGGAGCTCGAACGAAAGCGCCTTGCCCTGCTGCGTCACGGTGACCGTGAGGCCGGCGATGCTGGCGACAAGTCCGCCACCGCGCGGAACGAGCATCAGCGTGCCTCGGACGTCGGGACCGCTGCGCACCTCCGCAACCCACAGACCTTCGATGGCCGGCGGTTGAGTCGCGGGCTGCGCCGAAACGGCGGCCCCAAGCGGGAACAGGACGCACGGAAGGAATCGGACGAAGCGCATTGCGAGCCTCCGTTGGTGAATCAGCTGTGGTCGTAAGCGGGGGGCACAGGCGGCACGGTCGGGGCCGTCGGAGCGACCGGAGCAACCGGCGCGACTGGCCCGGGCGGCACGAGCTTGTTCGGGTCGCCCTCCGGCAGCGCTCGAACCGCTTCCACCAGCCGGCGATGCTCGGCGAGATCGCGGCGATGCTGGTCCATCGCAGCCTGGTACGTGCCCATCTTCGCCCGATACGCGCCGAGGTCTTCGAGATAGCGCGCCTTTTCGTCGCGATAGCGGGCCAGTGCGGCCTGATAGTCGCTCGCGTGGGGCGCAACCGCCGGAGCGGCCGCTTCCGCCACGGTCGCCCTTGGAGCAGCAGCAGCATGTGAAGAGTGAACGGGGCGGTCGGCGGGGGGCGCGGGCGCAGGGGCCTCGGCTTCCGCCAGGGCCGATTTCGCAGGAGCGGCCGGAGCCTCGAAGGCTGACGCGCGAGGGGCGGCCGGGGCTTCGGGCGCTTCGGCGGGGACCGGCACGACGGCCGCGGCAAGGCTTGCGGCCGAAAGCGCGGCTGCAGCGCCGGAGGCGACGAACCAGCGCCCGGCGCCGCTGCGCGACACGTCGCCGACGATCGCCACCAGGCGGCGCTCAAGGTCCGATCGCCCGATCATCGCCGCCGCCAGGCAGGCGCGGGGCGCCTGGAACGAGCGTGCGGCGGCCAGGAGGTTGCGGGCGTAAACGGCCGCGTCCGCGCCATTCGAGAGGACGAGGTCGTCGCACGCATGCTCCTGCTCGCGCCGCATCCGCGCCGCGGCGAACCATATCGCAGGGTTCATCCAATAGAGCGCGCAAAGAACTGCGGCGAAGGTGCGGACGCTGCTGTCGTGGCGGGCGACGTGGCCCAGCTCGTGGAGCAGCACCACACGCCACTGCTCTGCGCTCCAGCCGACTGCTTCGGCGGGCAGCAGGATTCGCGGACGGAAAATGCCCCAGGTCATGGGCACGGTAGGGCCAGTCGAGATTCGAACGGCAATTTCCCGCCGAACGTCGAACCGCCGGGCCAGGATTTCGAGCATCGGGAGATGCTCGACCGGACTTGCGCTGGTCCAGAGGCGGGAAAGCAGCATTCGCCCGGCGACGAGCCTCCAGAGAAGGCAGGCAGTGACGGCCAGATAGAGCAGCGCGAGGAGGTCAGGCCGCGACGGCAGAGCGGCTGCGCCGACAGGTGTGTCCATCCGGGCGATTTCCGGCGCTGCCGCCTGCGCCGCCGGGAGGACGGCCACGGGCAAATCCGGAAGCACCGCCGACAGGATCGGCAGCAACGCGACGGCAACGAAACCGAACAGCAGAGCCGCATGGCGCATTGCCGCCGAGGCGCCCGCCCTGTCGATCGCGATCGCGAATCCCCAGGAGGCCGCCATCAGCACCAGCGAACGCAGCAGGAGGTCGAACATCGCACCGTCGATCATTTCGGGCCCTCCTTCCGCGCTGCGTCGTCAAGCAGTTGCGACAATCGCTCATATTCGTCCGGAGTGAGCGGATCGGCCTCGATCAGGGCAGCGACCGCGCTGCTCACCGATCCGTCGAAAAACGTCCTGACGACGTGCCCCAGCGCCGACTTTCTAACCTCCGCCTTGGCCGCGGTGGGAGAGTAGACGTAGCGCGGGCCCGCTTCCTCGTGCCGGACATAGCCCTTGTCCTCCAGGTAGCGGAGCATTGCACGCACCGAGGAGTAGGACGGCGGGTCGGGCAAGGCCTCCAGCACGTCGGCGACACTCGCGCTGCCTCGGCTGTAGAGGACGTCCATGATTTGCCGCTCGCGCTTGCCGAGCCGGGCCGCGGGATCGGAGTGCTTGCTTCGACTCATCTGCGACTCCTAACAAAGGCACACGCCTCCGCAGTGCGAATCGATTAGCACACTGCTAATACATTAGCAATGCACATCGGCGCTCCTACCACGCATTTTTGCTCTACCTACCACTGTAGCCCTAGTGCTCGCCAAGCGGACAACAACGGCGTCCCGTCCGCCCCCAGTTGGAGATTCCCGGACAACGCGTAGGATATTCGTGAAATCGAATCGGAGGGGGTCCGTCGGTGCTTTCCAACATCTACGCGCTGTTGATCTCGGTCGTGCTGACTGTCGCGACCGTCGTTATCCACTACGAATTCCTGGTCACGCGGTGGCCGGTGCGAAATCAGCTGATCAGCGTGCGGATAGGAATGCTTCGGCTGCTCATCGCGATCTTCGCGGCGCACATCCTTGAAATTATCCTCTACGCGGTCGCCTTCTACCTGATGCACGGCCACCTGGGCCTGGGGACGCTGACGGGCGAGATGACCGGCCGATCGATGGATTATTTCTACTTCTCGGCGGTCAGCTACACGACGCTCGGCTTCGGCGACGTGCTCCCGGCAGGACCGATCAGGATCGTCACCGCAATCGAGTCGCTGAACGGCCTCGTGTTAATCGGCTGGTCGACGTCCTACACCTATCTCGCGATGCAGCGCTTCTCGCGCGCCGCCCGGCGCTGGCACGGCGAGACCCATCCGCACCGGATCCTCTAGGCGTCAGCCGTTCTCGCGGGCGTCCGCGACCGCTTTCTTGAGATCATCGTAGCCGACCGCGCTGTTGATTACCTTGTCGCCAATGACGAACAGCGGCGTGCCTGTCGCGCCCAGCGCTCCCGCCAGCTGGTAGTTTTTCTTCAGCTCCGCTTCGACGTCCGGGCTCTCTGCCGGATCGGTCGCAATTCCCGCAGCCGCGCTCGCGGTTGCCAGGGTCTCCGGCGCAGGACGTCCGGCGTTCCACAACGTGTCGTGGAACTGGGCGAAACGGCCCGCCCTGGATGCCGTCAGCGACAGCCGGGCGGCCATCACGCTGCTGGGCCCGAGGATCGGGAATTCGCGATAGACGACGCGCAGCCCCTTGTCCTCCCGGAGCAGCCGTTCGACCGCCGGGTTGCTCGCCTTGCAATAGGGACAGGCGTAGTCGAAGAATTCGACGAGCGTGACGTCCGGCTTGCTCGCGCCCTTCCACGACGTCCCGAACGGCGTCTCTATCTCGGCGCGATGCTGCGCCAGCACGGGTTCGTACTGCTTGTCGCGAAGCGCGTCGCTGGCGTCGACCAGCACCTTCGGGTCGGCCAGCAGCCCCTCCCGGACGATTCGCTTGCCGATCAGTTGCGGCGCCAGGAAAAAGAGTAGCGCGGCCATTATGGCAGCGCCGACAATCCCCCCCGCAACCGCCGCTCCGATTCGCCTGGAAGTCGGCGTCGTTAATTCTGACACTGCGCCTTGTATTCCTTCTTTGGCTTGCTGCCGTCTTTCGTCAGCTCCGCACAGGAGACCATCGCAATATCCTGCGCCCGAAGATAGTCCGGCGATCCGGCCGGAATGCCTTTCATCGCCATATTGGCGCTGGCGAGAGCAAGCTTCGGATCGCCTTCGAGATTGCTCCGCTCGGCGGTTGCAAGCGCGGCCCGCGCGGAATCGCCTTCGTGATCGTAGATGATTCCGAGCTGGTACCAGGCAAAGGGATTCTCGTTGTCGCGGCTGACGGCGGTCTTCAGAACCTGCTTCGCCTCGGCGAAATTGTCGGATTTCTCGGTGGCAATCAGCGCGTGGCCGAGCATCGACGCGATTAGCGGGGCGTCGCCCGATTCGCGGGTTGCTTCCCTCAGCGGCGCAATGGCGTCGGCCGGGTGGCCGCCTTCGAGCAGGATTTGCCCCTTCAATTCGAGGAAGAACGGATCGTCGGGCTCGGCCGCGAGAAGAGCCTCGGCCTCGGACAAGGCCTTATCGGGATAAGCGCCGAGGTGGTAGGCATAGGCCCGCGCATAGTGAGCGGGGATGCTCTTGTCCCGCTCCGGATATTTGATCAGCGCCTGCTTGGGATCGATGAATCCCTGGAGCTTCGCCTTCACGCGCTCGAAACGCTCTTCGAGCTTCGGGTCGACCGGCTTGTTCCACGACGGATCGGACTTCAGCTTATGCTCCAGGGCGTCGATGCGCTCGGCCGAAAGCGGGTGGGTCCGATCGTAGCTGTCCGTGTCGTAGACCGCGAGCCGGTACTCCTGGTTCTGAAGCTTGCCGAAGAAGGACAGCATTCCCTTGCCGCTGATTCCGGCCTTGGAGAGATAGGTGGCGCCGGCGGCGTCGGCGGTGCTTTCCTGGGTGCGGCTGAAGGCGAGGAAACTGCCCAACGCAGCCCTCTGGCCCGCCATCATGACGCCCATTCCGGCTTCGCCCGCGCCGGCAGCGACGGCGATCGCGCCGAGGATCAACGTCGCGATCGTAATACCCGTAGCCTGGCCCATTCCTTGCTGGATGCGGATCGAATGGCCGCCGGCGACGTGACCGAGTTCGTGAGCGATCACGCCCTGGAGCTGGTTCACATTGTCGGCCACGAGCAGAAGGCCGGACTGGATGTAGACCGTCTGGCCGGTGGCGACGAACGCGTTGATCTCGGGGTCGTTCAGAAGGACGACTCGGACGCTTTCCGGATCGAGGCCGGCCGCCGTGATGAGCGGCATGCTCACGTCGTGGAAAAGCAGCTCCGTTTCGGTATCGCGAAGCACCGAGGGTTCGGAATCCTGGGCGAGCGCCGGCCTGGCGGTCGACAGCGCCAGAAGCAGCGCCATCATCAAAAGGCGCGTCAGTCGGGACAGCGCGGAGGTCATCGACTCCCTTTCACACCCGCGGCCTGAACAGCGAATGAAACCGCCCGTGGGCTAGCTCATCCGAAAGTCCGTTGCCACCAGCCGCGCCTCGGTTCGCCCGACGCATCGCCCCCGTTGGCGTCATTGTCCGCCTCGGGGACCGCCGTTCCTTCCTCAGGGCCCGCAACCTTCGCAGCAGGCTCGTCCTTGGCTTTCGCCTTTGTCCGGCGCTTCGGCTTGGCTATCGGCGGCTCTTCGCCGGCGGTCTCGGCAGACGGAGCTTCGGGCGGCGCCGGCTCCTCGGCCTCGGCCTTCTTCTTGCGCGAGCGGCGCGGCTTCGGCTGAGCCTCCGCGGGCGCTTCCGTCTCGGCGATGGCCGGCTCTTCATCGACCGGCCGCTCGACCATCGGCGAACTGTCGGGCTCGACG
>JBKPOU010000001.1:0-37194 GCA_046733255.1 Pseudomonadota bacterium | reverse complement strand
ATGCCGATGTCGGCAAGAACGACCCGGCCGCCGTGGTGCATCGCCGGCATCAGGCGGTGAGCGGGCTTCAGCGCGCCGAAAGTGACGGTGACGTCGAATTCAGGGATGGCACTCAGGATTTCGCCGTTGTCGCTGGCGACGCCGCTCGGCAAATCGCAGGCGACCTGAACAGAAGAAGCGCTTGCGAGCCTGCAAAGCTGTTCCGAAGCAAAGCTTTCGAGGGGCTTTTTAAGGCCTGTTCCAAACATGGAATCGATGACGAGGGGCGCCGCCTGGGTGCTCTCCGCGAGCTCTTCAACCTCGCCGTCGAATTGCCGGCGCGCCCAAATTGCGGCTTCGCTCTTGGGGTCCGCAAGGGCCGCCACTCGAACAGCGATTCCCCGTTCGGCCAAGTGCCGAGCGGCGACATAGCCGTCCCCGCCATTATTCCCGGGGCCGCAGAGGACAAGCGCGGGAAGCGGGCCGGCATAGCGAACCGCAGCTTCGGCCAGCGCGGTGCCCGCGCGCTCCATGAGCGTTTCCACGGGAGTCCCTGCATCGATCGCAGCCTGTTCGGCTGCTCGCATAGCTTCGGTCGTAAGGATCGGGCGCCAGGACATGACGCGGCGTTTAGCGCAGCCGGGTCGCCAGGCGCCACCATTCGCGCGGAACTCCAGTTTCTGCACTGTCGCGGTCGGCCTCGCTGTCGAACAGTGCGAAGCAGGTCGCACCGCTTCCCGACATACGGACGCAAGACACGCCGCGCTGCGTCGACAGCCAAGCGAGGATGCTTCCAATTTGTGGGACCATCGTGCTTGCAGCGGCCTCGAGGTCGTTCCGTCCATGCCGCCAGTCGTTGAGAGGGCCGCGGTCATATCCGTCCCACCGCGCGAATACGTCCGACGTGGCGAGCTCGACCCTGGGGTTCACGAGGAGAATCGGCGTTCCGGCCAGATCGAGGTCGATCGCTGCCAGTTCGTCGCCCCGATCGTCACCTCGAATCGTCGTCGAGTGAACGCACGCAGCCACATCGGCGCCGAGCCCGCGGCCAATTTCCTCCAGTTCCTGAAGCGGCAATCTAAGGTCCCAGAGGTAGTTCAGCAGCCGCAGCGCGGCCGCTGCATCAGCTGAGCCCCCCCCGAGGCCCGACGCCACCGGAAGACATTTCGTCAAGCGGATGGCTGCTGCGCGGTCCATTCCGCTAGCCTCGCGAAGCGCATCCGCCGCACTGAGGACGAGATTGCCGGACTCCGGGAGGCTCGCCCCGAATTCGCCCGCGACCTCCAACGATGCCGTTGGAGCGTCCTCCGCCGAAAGCCTGTCGCCGTCTTCGCAGAAGGCGAAGATCGTCTCGATTCGATGGTAGCCGCCGGGCAGCTTTTCGCGGACGTGAAGCGCCAGGTTGACCTTGGCGTAGGCCGTTTCGCCCGGCTGGCTCAAGGTGCGGCTGTCGCCTGCGTCAGGCCCGTCTGGATCTTGGCCTTGAGACGGGCGGTGTCTTCGCCTTCCGCGGTTGCAAGCGCGGCCTGCCAGGCGAAGCGCGCCTCGAAGCGCCGGCCTGCCGAATAGAGAGCGTCGCCCAGATGCTCCTGGATCTCCGCCTGGACGGGATCGCTGAGCGCTGCCTTCTGGAGAATGTCGATCGCTTCCGGCAGGCGGCCGCGCTTGTACAGGGCCCAGCCAAGCGAGTCGGTGATTGACGCGTCGTCGGGCGCGAGTTCACTCGCCTTGCGGATCATTGCCTCCGCCGTGTCGAGTTCCTCACCATGCTCGAGCTTTGCATAGCCGAGAAAATTGAGGATCAGCGGCTGGTTCGGAGCGATCGCCATGGCCGAGACCAGCGCCGCCTTCGCTTCGGGCCAGCGGCCAGCCTCTTCGAGCGCGCTGGCCCTCAGCAGAAGCAACGGCCAAACGCGCGACTTGTCCGCCTTGGTGGTCTCGATCGCCCTGGCATAAGCGGCGGCGGCTTCGTCCTGACGCTTCATTTCCCCGTAGACGTCGCCCAGGCGTGCAAAGTCGTCGCTGGTTGCGCCCGAGCGGTCTGCCGCCGCTTTCGCAACCGCCAGCGCCTCGTTGAAACGCTTGGCATCGACAAGCGCTCGGGTCTCGGCGTCGATCGCCTCTGGCCGCAACGGGTCGTTGGCGGCAACGGTCGCGAGGACCGCTTGCGCCTCGCCGAGCCTGTCTTCCTCGGAAAGGATATTGGCGAGGAGAATTGCGGCAGAACTGCTGTCAGGGGCCGCGAAGCGGGCAACCTGAACGATGTTGAGGCCGGACTCGGGACGCGTCTGCGAATGGCGCATTTCAAGCGCGAGTGCCACGAGCTGATCTGAAAAGGCCTTTGCAGCGCTGTCGATTGCAATGCTCTTGAGCGTCCGCGCGTCGAGCGACTGACGGACGGCGGTCGTGTCGCCCGTCATGCCTTCGAACATCGCAAGCGCTCGAGCGCGGTCGCCCGCAGCCACGAATCCCGCTGCGAGCGCAAGCCTCAGCCGATACTCGCGAGGTCCTGCGGAGGCGATGGCGCGGCGTGCATATGGCTCCGCTTCTGCGCTCTTGCCGGCTTTGAGGAGGACGAAGGCGCTTTCCTCATCAACGAAAGGCGCGAAAGCGCTGCTACGAGGTACACGTGCCAGGGCAGCTAGAGCGCCGGCCGGGTCCCGCCGGTCGACAGCGTCCCATGCACGGACCATCGGCTCCCAGAAGTTCAAATTGCCGCCGACTCCCTTGGCCGTAAGCCATTGAATCGCCTCGGCGTCCTTGCCGCGCTTCAGGGCATCCGCGATCAGGAGGAGCTTGGAATCGACCGACGTCGGCTGCCCGGCCTGGCGGATCAGGCGCAGCGCGAGCTTCATGTCGCCGGCGCTGATCGCCTCGGAGATCGCATCCTGGGTTAGCCCCGCGCCATTCGGAGTCGACGCGAGCCGGGCATAAATCTCGGCAGCCTGGGCATGATTGCCGCTGATCGAGGCGGCGCGCGCCGCGACATAAGCTGCGGCGGGATCGGGTGAAACGGCGGGCAGCCTGGCCGATGCCGGCATGGCAGCGCAGAATAGGGCAAATCCGAAAGCGAGCTCACATGTTCGGGTAATTGGGACCTCCTCCGCCTTCAGGAACGACCCAGTTGATGTTCTGCGTAGGGTCCTTGATGTCGCAGGTTTTGCAGTGAACGCAATTCTGGGCATTGATTTGCAGGCGTGGGCGCCCGCCTTCCTCCACGAACTCGTAGACGCCGGCCGGGCAATAACGCTGCTCCGGGCCTGCATAGTCAGCGAGGTTCACCGCAACGGGTACATCCGCATCCTTGAGCGTCAGGTGAACCGGCTGGTTCTCCTCGTGGTTGGTGTTGGAAACGAACACGGACGATAGCCGATCGAAGCTGATCACCCCGTCCGGCTTGGGATAATCGATCGGGCGAGCCGCCGCCTTGCGCCTGAGCGTCTCGTTATCGGCATGCCGGTGCCGAAGCGTCCAGGGCGGCGAGATGCCCAGATGACCCAGCCACATGTCGAAGCCGGCGTATAGCGTACCGGCCAGCCCCCCCCAGCGCGCGACCGCCGGCTGGACGTTGCGGACCGTCTTGAGTTCCTTTGCGATCCAGCTGGAACGGAGGGCTTTCGGATAGGCGTCGAGCCGGTCGCCGCTGCGGTCGTTCGCGATCGCCTCGAACGCGGCTTCGGCGGCCAGCATCGCGGATTTCATCGCCGTGTGGCTGCCCTTGATCCGGGGCACGTTCACGAAGCCTGCCGAGCAGCCGACCAGGGCGCCTCCCGGGAACACGAGTTCCGGTACCGACTGCCAGCCCCCCTCGTTGATCGCCCTTGCCCCATAGGAAACACGTCGCCCGCCCTCGATCTCGGCGCGAATGGCGGGATGGGTCTTCCAGCGCTGGAATTCTTCGAACGGCGAGAGGAAGGGATTCTCATAGTCCAGGGCGACGACAAACCCGAGCGCGACCTGCCCGTTCTCCTGGTGGTAGAGGAAGCCCCCGCCCCACGCATCGTCCAGCGGCCAGCCCTGGGTATGGATCACTCGTCCAGGCTTATGGTTTTCGGCAGGAACGTCCCACAACTCCTTGACACCAAGGCCGAAAACCTGTGGCCCGCTTTCCTTTCGGAGATCGAAGATCCGGGTCAGCTCCTTGGTCAGGTGGCCGCGCGCGCCCTCCGCGAAGAACGTATAGCGGGCATGCAGCTCGAGGCCGGGCTGGTAATCCGCTCGGTGCGAGCCGTCGCGCGCCACCCCCATGTCCCCGGTGGCGACGCCTTTGACCGATCCGTCCTCGTTGAACAGCACCTCGGCCGCGGCGAATCCGGGAAAAATCTCGACTCCAAGCTCCTCGGCCTGGCCCGCTAACCAGCGGCAGAGGTTGCCGAGGCTCAAGGTGTAGGTGCCCTTGTTGTGCATGAAGGGGGGAAGCAACGCATGCGGGAAGCCCCACTTGCCGGTCCTGGTCAGGAGCCAATGGTGGTTTTCGTTCACCGGGACGGTGAGCGGCGAGCCCTTGTCCTTCCAGTCGGGAATGAGCTCGTCGAGCGCCCTGGGGTCGACCACCGCGCCCGAGAGGATGTGAGCCCCGACCTCGCTGCCTTTCTCAAGCACGCAGACGGCAAGCTCTCGCCCGGCTTCGCTCGCGAGCTGCTTCAGCCGGATCGCGGCCGACAGCCCCGCTGGCCCGGCACCGACGATCACGACGTCGTACTGCATCGACTCGCGTTCGCTCACTCTTGCTCCTTTTGGCTTGCCCCGGGGGCAGTTCGGCTCTCTATGGCCCACCGAGTTCCTTGACGCCACCGGCAATGGTGGGAGACAAACGGCTCATGGGTGGGAGTGGCATCGCGATCGATGAGCGCGAGGCCGCCAGCGCTTTGCGTTGGTGGCTGGAGATGGGCGTCGATGTCGCGACCCAGGAAGCTCCGCGCAACTGGCTCGAGCGTGCGTCCGCGCCGCCCCGAGTCGAGGAGCCGCAGCAGCAGGCCGCACTCCCTCAGACCCTCGGAGCTTTCCACGACTGGCTCGCCGGCCCGCTAGCGCCGCTCGCTTCGGAACGATCGAAGGCGATCCTGCCGATTGGATCTGAGGGCGCAGAAGTCATGCTCCTGTCGGAGCCGCCGACACGCGACGAGCTCGCAGCCGGACGGCCGATCGGAGGCGAAGCCGCGCAACTCATGGAACGGATGCTCGCCGCCATTTCGATGGCCGGCCAGGCTTACAGCGCCAATCTCGCCTGCTTCCACTCTCCGGGAGCGAGGCTTTCGCCAAAGCAACTGGAGGAATGCGCGTCGGCAGCACGGCACCACGTCGCCCTGGCGCGACCGAAACGCCTGCTCCTCCTTGGGGATGCGCCCTGCCGCGCCCTACTCGGCAAGTCGCTGGTCGAGGCCCGTGGTCATGTGCACAAGGTGGAAGGCGTTCGCACCGTCGCAACCTTCCATCCCCGACAGCTACTCAAGCGCCCGTCGGACAAATCCCTCGCATGGAAGGACCTGCTTTTGCTCACCGAGGAAGCGCCGTGATCGCTCTGCTGCTTGCCACCGTTGCCGTCATGCAGCCGAGCGGGCCCGATCCGCTCGCGCCTCTTCCTCAGGCGCAGGCAACTGCGCCGGCCGAGCCGCCGATCGCGCAGCCTCAGCCGGTCGTGACTCAGCCCCAACCAACCGTCGTTCAACCGATCGTCGTCCAACCAATCGTTGTTCAACCAGTCGTTGTTCAACCGCCCCCGCGACCGGTCGTGGTGCCAAAAAACTGGCGCGGCGTGTTCGCTGCGATCCGGTCTGGCGAATGGGCCAGCGCGCAGGCCGGGATTTCCGTGCTTCCGCCCGATGTGCTGACACCGCTCGCGAAGGCGGAGCTGTATACGGCGAAGGGCTCCCCGGCCGTCGACCTCGGGCGGCTTCAGGCCTTGCTCGCCGAAGCGCCCGAACTGCCGGACGCCGATCAACTCGCGCGGCTTGCGATGACCCGCGGTGCGACTACGCCGCCGGCGATCTATCAGGAAAGACCTGTCGTAGGGCTTGGAAGCGGCCCGCGGCGCTATCGCGCCAAGCCTGTAGCAGGCGAGCCGTACGCCGATGCGCTTCGCGCCCAGCTCGACGAGTATGTGAAGGCGAACGATGCGTCCAACGGCGAAGCCGCGTTCCTCACCCAGGCGCCCTATCTTTCCGCCGACGCCCGGACGGAAGCCGCGCAGCGGGTGGCGTGGATCTATTATTCCCTTGGCCGCGATTTCGACGCTCGCCGGGTCGCAGACTACTGGCGAACCGGCGCAAGGGGCGAATGGGGGTCCCAGGCGGCGTGGGTTTCGGGCCTGGCTGCGTGGCGTCTCGGCGACTGCAATGCGGCTTCGCGCGCCTTCCGCGAGGTCGCTTCGACGGCAACGCAGCGCGAGCTTTCAGCAGGAGGCTATTATTGGGCGGCGCGCGCCGAGCAGGCGTGCAGGCGCCCGCAGGCCGTGCAGGGCCTGCTGAAGGGCGCTGCCGCACTTCCGGAGAGCTTCTATGGGCTCATCGCGCGCGAGACTCTTGGCATGGACACCCGCATCCCCCGCGCGGCTCCGGTCCCTACCGCCGCCGTTGAGGCTCTTCCGAACGTTCGCCGAGCCGTCCAGCTCGCAGCGATCGGCGAGGTTTCGCTGGCGGAGCAGATGCTGATGCACCAGGCGAAGATCGGCTCCCCCTCCGATCAGCCGGCCCTCCTGGAAGTCGCAAAGCGCCTCAACCTCGCGGGGGCCCAATACTGGCTGGCGACCAACGGCCAGCCCGGAGTGCGGATCGACGCTGCCAACCGCTATCCGACCCCGTCGTGGACGCCGGTGAGAGGCTGGCGGGTCGATCCCGCGCTTGCCTATGCCCATATCATCCAGGAATCGAACTTCCGTTCCGCCGCAGTCAGCCCGGCCGGAGCGGTGGGACTGATGCAGGTCCTTCCCGGAAGCGCCTCCGACGAGGCCGCCGCCGCAGGCCTACCCTACTCGACTTCGGCTCTCTTTGACCCGACCTACAATCTCGAATTTGGTCAGAGCTTCATCGAGCGGATGCGCCGGTCGCCCTATACCGGGGATCAGCTTCCCAAGGTGATCGCGTCCTACAATGCCGGCCCGCTGCCCGTAGGGCGTTGGGCAACTATCCCTGACAAGGGCGACCCGGTCCTGTGGATCGAAAGCCTGCCTTATTGGGAAACGCGCTATTACGTTCCTGCGGTGATGCGGAACCTGTGGGTCTACCAGGGCCTCACGGGCGAAGATCAGGCATCGCTCAAAATGCTCGCCCAGCACCGCTGGCCGGCATTTCCGACGGCGCGCTAGGCGCTCGCCGCTCTTGAAAAATCGGGCGAGTCCGCGTGCTATGTGCCAGCTTTGCTGGATGCATCGAGATTCGTGGCCGCGAAGGCTCTTCACCGAATCCTGGGGGCGCCCCTGCGCCGTGCGCGTTTCAGAAGCCGCAAGGACAGCTTTGTCTTTCGGTCACCGTTGGGTCCGGTCTTCAAGCTCGATCCTTCGGAATTCATTGACCAGGAGATCGCGTGCGAGGGCCTCTACGAACGCCGCTTCCTCGAATATATACGGGCAATTCTGCCCCGCGACGCACTGATCGTCGACGTCGGCGCAAATATCGGCAACCACGCCATCTATCTGGCGGCCGGCGCCAAGGAGGTCCACTGCTTTGAGCCGAACCCGCGAGCCATCGAACGACTGGAACTCAATATCCGCTTGAGCAATGCAAGCAATGTCGTCGTTCACCGGTTCGGTTTGTCGGACGCTGACGGCATTGGCCAATTCTACGATAACAGCTCGGGCAACCTCGGACGAAGCGGCTTCAACCGGACTTTTGCCGAACGGTACACGATCACCCACCTGCCGGTTTTTTCCGGCGACGAAGCGATTTCGCGAGTGGGGATGCATCACATCGACTACATAAAGATCGACGTCGAAGGTGATGAACTGAAAGTGTTGCGAGGCCTAGGCAAAACGATTCGAACGCACCAGCCTTTGATCTCGTTCGAGTATGTCCCCTATTTCGTGGGCTCCGACTACCTTCAGGAAATTGCGGCCTGCCTTCCGGATTATATCATCGTCGAGCCACGGTTTTCAGCGCCGCGAGGCAGTCCTTGGTCGATCCTTCGTTGGCATTTACGACGTCGCGGGACGCCCGAGTTGAGGCTGATGCGCGAAGCCGAGGACCGCTGTTATGAAAACCTTCTCGCTCTACCGAAGGAATCGCCGCTCGTCCGCGAGGTCGTAAAGAAGGCGGCGCCAACCGATCGGCACAGATCACGTGTTACAAGTGAACAATAGCCGGACCAGGAGATTTTTGCGCCCTCTCCTGCACCGTCTTCGGCGAGTGCGCGGGCATCTGGCATTGCGTCTTGGGCAGATCAGTAGCGAAAAGCCGCTCAGCAGGCTCTATGGCTACGATCGGGGAACACCGATCGACCGACTTTATATTGAAGCGTTCCTGGCCCAGCATGCCAACGATATTCGCGGACATGTTCTGGAGGTGGCGGATGACGCCTATTCGCGCAGGTTCGGTGGTGATCGGATCGTCAAGCAGGACCTGCTTCACGTGCATACGGGCAATTCTGCAGCGACGATAATCGGTGATCTTGCCGCACCGGGAACCTTGCCGGGCAACGCGTTTGATTGCGTGGTTCTGACACAGACACTGCAGTATGTCTTCGATTTGCCGGCGGCGATCGGAAATATCCGAAAGGCGCTCAAGCCGGGTGGAGTCCTGCTTCTTTCGGCACCGGCACTCGGCCCGATTTGCGCGGATGAGTGGCAAGAGAAGCATTATTGGCATTTCACGGCGAGTTCGCTCAGGCGCCTGCTCTCGGACAGTTTCGACGAAGCCGGTCTGAATGTCGTTGCTCGTGGCAATCTCTACGCAGCGACAGCCTTTCTTCACGGCGCCGCAGTCGAGGAAGTGAACAGGCACAAGCTCCTGTCCGTCGATCCAAGCTATGCTGTTACAATCCTCGCCAGAGCTGTTGCGAGTTGATGCGCGCGCTAGTCAGGCAATTTCCCGGAGGCCGGGGCATTGCTGCGGCCGTTCGGCGAGCATTGCGTGCCGTTCCACGTCGACCGCGCCCGCTGATCCTCATGTATCACCGGGTCGCCGAAGACCCGTTGGATCCCTGGGGCCTGTCGGTGTCGCCGAGCAATTTCGCCGGCCAGATGCATTGGCTCGCAGCACACCGGAACGTGATTCGTCTTGCCGAATTTGCCGAGCGCCATCGCCGTGGTACTCTTCCATCCAATTCCGTCGCCGTCACATTCGACGATGGCTATGCGAGCGCTTTGATCGATGCGGCGCCCATCCTCGAGGGCGCAGGCGTTCCGGCGACTGTCTATCTTCCGGCCGAGCTGATCGAGCGAGGCGATCCATTCTGGTGGGACGATTTGCAGACGATTGTGTTCGGGTCTGATGGAGAGGCCATCGAACTCGACGGCGAAGAATTCCATCTCGGTCCATGCACCCCCGCGGACGGCCAATGGCGGGCGTTCGTCCCCCCGCGAACAGCTCGCCAGTTTGCCTTCGAGCGCCTGTGGGCCGTGCTCCACCGAAAATCGCCCGCCGATCTCGACCTTGCGATGATGCACCTTCGCGCCCAGGCCAAGACGGCGAAATGGCGACCGCTCGAGCCGCCAATGTCGCCGGAGCAGATACGAACGATGGCCGGCGACCTGATCGAGTTCGGTTCGCACACGCTTACTCATCCGTCGCTGCCGGCACTCACGTCGGCTCAAAAGGCAATCGAGATCGATCAGAGCCGTGAGCGCTGCAAAGCGCTGACCGGGTCGGATCCACTGACCTTTGCCTATCCCTTCGGCGACCGGGACCCGGAGAGCGAGCGACTGGTCAAGGATGCCGGATACTCATGCGCGTGCGCGACCGACGAACGGCCCGTGAGTCGCGGATCAACTCTCTTTGCCTTGCCGCGGATCGCGGTGACCGACTGCGACGCCCGCGAATTCGGCCGGCGGCTGGCCGCAGTCTGACGCTGTCGGATGGCGCGCGTCCAATTTGCTCAATTGACGCAGCCGACTGCGATCGAGGCCAGCGACCATCGCCGCCAGGCGGGGCATTGCAAAAGCATCCGAAACCAATACGGCCGACGGTTCAACATCGACAAACATTTGCTGGATCGGACCAACCGTGCCCGCGTGGCTGAGGTGCCTCCTGGTCGACCGGATCGTGCGGTAGAGGAGCTGCAGCGCATTCCGGGCCGGATCGCGGCGCAACGACTTCGCGAGCCATCCGAGTGTTGCGAGTGGGCGCCCGGCAGCGGCCCGTTGCTCGGCCGTGTCAAAGGCATTTCGTCCTGCCACCCAACGAGCGGCCGCTGGACACCGGAGCACCTCTTCAGTCAACAACTGCTGGTAAACGAGCCGGGAACAGCTCGCGATAAGGTCGATGTCGCCGGACATGTTCGTCGAGTGGCGTCGCCAGCCGACCAGATGCTCGGGTACGAGCGCAATCGACCAGCGGCTGGCTATTCGAAGTTGTAGCATCACATCTTCATATGCAGGCAGGCTCTCATCATAGCCGCCCACGTCGGCCACGGCCTCGCGCGACAGCAAAAGCGCGCTCCCGTTCTCGACCGCGTTGAAATAGGCCAGCTGGTTAAAGATGCGGCCGGTCAGCGCCACACGCGGACCAGAAGATAGAACGCGCTCCTGCTCATCGATTTGCCGATACCAGCAGTAGACGAACCCGACTGGCTCCGGCGACGAAAGCGCGACGCGCAGCTGCTTTTCGATTTTTGTCGGGTGCCACAGGTCGTCCGCGTCGATCGGAGCAATCCAGTCACCGCGTGAATTTTCGATTCCGGAATTGCGAGCAGCGGCCAGCCCGCCATTTTTCCTGTGGACGATTCGAGCCCGATGATCGGTGGCGCAAAATCTTTCCGCAACAGCTGCCGTTCGGTCCGTCGACCCGTCGTCGACGATCGCGATCTCGATGTTGCGATAAGTTTGCGCAGCAGCGGACTCCAGGGTCTCCCTAAGTGTCCGTTCGCTGTTCCATGCCGGCACGATGACCGAGACGAGCGGTTCAGCCACGTTGAGCGATCATTTCGAAAATCAGGCCCACTTTTCTCAGTGCACGCTCGCCCACACCCGGGCGCCTGCGATAGCCGGGCTCGAATAACTCTCGCCAGAGATCAGCTCCTTCGCGCCACGCGCGCTGACCGGCGCTATCGAGGCCCCGCTCCCATTCGCGGGTCCGGACCTCCTCCGTCCACTTCCGGAGCTCGGCAAGGTCTTTCGATCTGTTCGAATCGTGCTTCACATAGCGAGCGACCACTTGCGGATGTGCTGCAAAAGGATGACGGCGGCTTAGCCGCAAGTAGGTATCCCAGTCCTCGGCCATCGATACGTTTGCGTCGAAGCCGCCTTCTTCAAGGAGCATGAGACGATCGAACATCACCGTCGCGAGCATTCCGATCCAATTGCACTTCACCAGATCGCGGTGTCGGGTAACTCGGCAAAACGCCCGCGTCTTGGATTTGCCCCGCACCTCATCGAACGCGCCGTACACGAAAGCGGCCTCAGGATGCCTGTCGAAACAATTTAGACCTTCCTCAATCGCGCAAGGAAGCAGCAAGTCGTCCGCATCGAGGAAGATGATCTTGTCGCTGGCGGCCGCGTTCAGACCGGCGTTGCGAGCGCTGGACGGGCCGAGATTCTCTTGCTTGATCAGTTCGATACCCGAAAATCCTGAAATCACGTCAGACAGATCTTCGGTCGAACCGTCGTCGACGACGATGATCCCTTCCGCCGGCACCGTCTGGTTCACGGCGGACTCGATTGCGCCCGCGAGAAAGTGCTTCTGCTGATAGCAGGGGATTATAATGGCCACCGTCGGTCGAGGACGTCTTTCCATGCTACTCCCGCCCTTCCAGCTGGAGCCGCTCGAGGAAGCTGCCCTTCGGTGCCCGCTTGTTCTTGTACCCCCGGATACAGGCGTTCCAGAGATGCACGCTGACTGTACGCTCGGTAACAACGTCTTCGAGTTTGGTCTCCGGATCGAGGATCCAGGCGGCATCGCGCCAGCAAACCGGATTGAAGACCTCCGCCGGAGCCGCCTCGCCGCTCAGGCCAAAGCGGCGCGCGAGCGCGGTCAGGGCGTAAGGACCGGTCGTCCCCCACGGCATTCGCGAAAGGTTCGCCTTGCCCGTAATTGCCTCAAGAGCTCGCGACGGCCAGTAATAATACCAAGGAAGCCAGGCTGGAGTGTTCCGGTTCTCGAATTGCGCGATCAGTGGCGGAAGAATCGGCGAATCGCTGGGAATTCTAAGCACCCCGATGGCGATTTCCCCTGGCCGTTTGGCGGACCATCGGAAGGGCCGATCGACATCCAGCTGCTGACCGAAAAGATACGATCGGCGCATATCGAAAGGGGCAATCAGGTAATTATCGAGGTCAACCCAAGTACCGAGTGAGCGCCGTTGAAGCTCGTACCGGAACCAGTCGGCGAATATTCCAACACTGCCGTTGCGGTGAAGGAATATCCGGTCTTCGGGAATGACCTTCGCGGCATCAAGGACGTCCACGCCATCGGGGATGCCCTTGGGTCGCCGGTAGCAGTAAAGCGCGATTCCATGCCCTTGCCGCATTACGGAGCGTATGCACGCGCGTTCAACCGGCCCAAGGGAATCACCAATCCACAGGGTCACGCAATCGTTCGTCACGACGCTCTCGGTGCTCCGGCCACGATCCTTTTGGTCTCGATATGTGCCATGGGGCAGCCGCACGCAACGCCTTGGACTGTATCGCGATCCTGCTACTTTCGGATGGAAGGACGAAGAGCGATTGAACCGAACGATGTTTCCATCGGACACGCAGGATATTCCTGACGGCGCCACCGGCGAGCCGATTGGAATCCCGGAGGGGCTGCGGGTCGTCTACGCCCATATGTCGGCCCGACGCCGGCGGCAATTTGTCGCGGTTCTTGGACTCATGCTTGTCGGAGGCTTTGCCGAGCTTGCGACGATCGGCTCGGTGATCCCCTTCCTCGCACTCCTCTCGGCGAAGCAAGCATCGATCCAGCTTTCCTGGCCCGCGACCATGTTCGCATTCGTTGGCGAGGATTTTGGGCTGAACAGCCTCGTTGCGGCAGCAATTGTATTCGTTCTTTTCGCCATCCTCGCCGGAGGTGTCAGGCTCCAGCTGACATGGCTTAGCCAGAACTTCATTTATTGCCTTGGCAACGAACTTGCATTGGACGCCCAGCGTCGCATCCTTTTCCAGCCTTACCGCTTCCACATCCATCGGAACACGAGCACCTTGATTTCGGTCATCGACAAGATCGAAATTTTCGCGTTCGACCTTCTGCTGCCTCTCATGCAGACCGTGATTTCGGGCGTCGTCGCTGCGTTTATCGTGGTCGCGCTGTTGTTCATCGACCCAGTTACAGCAATCGTTGCTGCAGCCGCCTTTTCGGCGATCTACCTGCTGGCTTCGGCCTTCACACGAAGACGCTTGGCGGAGAATTCCGCAGTGGTGGGAAGCGGCTTCCACGAGCGACTCAAGATCGTCCAGGAAAGCCTTGGAGGCATCCGCGACGTCATCATCGACAATTCGCAGCCTATGTACCTTGGCCTGTTCAACGATGTGAATCGGCGTCTGGGTCACGCGCGCGCAACGACCTCCTTCATGGCTGCCGCACCCCGCTACCTGATCGAGAGCGCCGCAATTGTAGTGATTGCGGTTGTGGCAGTAATCATTTCATCAAGACGGGGCGGGGTGGCGATGGCGTTGCCGCTCCTGGGCGCACTTGCGCTTGCCGCACAGCGTCTACTTCCCCTGCTGCAGAACGTATACAATGGCTGGTCGAGTGTCGCGGGCCATCGCTCAATCGTGAGCCAGGTCGTCGAATTTCTTCGCCTACCGCTGCCACGTGAAGGCGAAGGAGGCGCCAGCCCGCTGCCTCTGCGCCGCTCGATAACCGTCGAAAATCTAAGCTTCACCTATTCGACGCGTCCGAATAGCCCCGCACTGACAGAGGTGAGTTTCGAAATTCCGGCAGGGACCATGCTCGCCCTGGTCGGTGAGACCGGAAGCGGAAAGTCGACGCTCTCCGACCTGCTGATGGCGCTTCTTGAGCCGAGCGGCGGCCAAATTTGCGTGGATGGCATACCGCTGGGGCCGGCTAGTGCCCCCTCATGGCAAAAAAGCATCGCGCACGTGCCGCAGGCTATCTTCCTTGCCGATACAACCATAGCTCGGAACATCGCGCTTTCTCTAAGCGAAGAGCCGCTGGATCTCCCGCGCGCGATGGAAGCTGCCAGAAAGTCCCAGCTCCACGATTTCATCGAAACGCTTCAGCAGGGGTACGATACGGTGATCGGCGAACGCGGTATCCGCTTGTCCGGCGGGCAGCGGCAGCGGCTTGGTCTGGCGCGCGCCATTTACAAGCAGACGCCAGTGCTGGTGCTCGATGAAGCCACCAGTGCGCTGGACGAAGTGACCGAGGCCGCTGTGATCGACGCTCTGGACGAGCTCAGGCAAGACGGCCGGACGATCGTCATTATCGCGCACCGGCGCTCAACAATCGCGCGGTGCAACATGGTCGTCAGGCTGGAAGGAGGGCGGATCGTTTCCACCGACGATACCGTCAAGTCACGCGCGGGACCAACAAAGGCGGCGCGATCAGATGGGTAGCAGTGCAGGACTCCGGTTTGGGTAGCGCAGACGTCCCTGCGATCAGCGTTGTGATGCCGGTCTACAATGCCTTGCCCTATCTGGATGAGGCGGTCGAGAGCATCCTTCGGCAATCGTTCGAGCAGTTCGAATTCGTCATTGTGGATGACGCATCCACCGACGGATCGACCGAAAGGCTTCGCGAGTGGGCGGCGAAGGACAAACGAATCCGGCTGATCGAGCTCACGGAGAATCTCGGCCCCGCCGCCAGCTCCGAATATGCCTCGCGCGCGGCGCGCACTCCGCTCGTTGCACGCATGGACGCCGACGATATTTCAAACCCGGGCAGGCTTGCGTCGCAGCTCGAGATCCTCGCGAACCAACCCGATGTCGGCGTCGTCGGCTGCCTTAGCGATGGCATCGACGCTCATGGAAGGCCGGTCCGCGCCCCAGATCTCTGGCGGCTGGTTCGAAGATCAACCGCGGTTCCGTTTGCGCACGGAGCGATGATGTACCGCCGTGAGCTGTTCGAACGCGTCGGAGGCTACAGGATGGCTTCCGAATATTGGGAAGACCAAGACCTCGTCAGCAGGATGGCAGACGTTTCCAAAGTGGTGGCGATCCCGCGGCCGCTTTACCGCGTCAGGCAAACAGCGACGAGCACACGCGCTGCCGTTGACCAGGACAAGCTCGAGACGGCGATGGACCTCGCCTATCGGTCGATACTTGGACTCAGCCCCCGCGAGGACAAGATCGATCCGAGCGTCTTCATTGCGCTGGGGTCAGTCACATTGTGGTCGGGCGCGCGCCCCCAGTTGTTTCGACGCTGCCTGCGGCGGTCAAACCTTGCGTTCAACTGGCGGAGCTTTGCGGCAATCGTTTGGACGGCCTGGGCGACAACCAGCCCCGGATCGCTGCGCGCCTTCCTCCGCGGTATCCTCGCCATCCGCAATTTCGTCGCCAGGTCGGGGTTGAGAGGCAAGGACCCGGTCGTTTGGAAGCGGCCGGCGACACCAGCAAGCTCCTAGGCGATCGATCTCAGCTCCGGTCGTCGGGGCGAAGCCATTCTACCGGCTCGTCGACCGAGACCTTGCGCCGCGGATCCAGGCTTCGCACCGACGATGCCATGTTCATGACACTTCGCAAGGTACCAGGGCTGAACGACGCCCAGGACACCCAGACCGCAGAGATCGCCGTTGCGAAATCGAACCCGAACCTCGCCCTGCGGAGAAAGCGCCGGAGTACCCTCGGCCGACGCTGCGACCAGAGCGCAAGTGAGCCGAGGGACACGAACACTCTCGGATCGACGCGTTTCGTCTCGTCTGACGAGGCGCCTTCGAGGACATCATCGTAGCTGTTGGTCGCGCGCAGCTGCGAAAGGGCGCGATACCTGCGGTCGATCGCATTTTCGACACGGGTCTGGTCGGAGGCGATCCTGGTGCTGACCGGCGACTGCCGATAGCGATAAAGCGAACAGGGGAGCACGAGCACCGTACACACGCGGGAGGCGCGGAGGACGAAATCCAGGTCTTCCCAGAATTCGCACTCCTCGCGATAGCCGCCAATTTCGTCGAAGACTTTGCGCCGGAACATCATCGAGCCATGCGGGAAAGGCTTGAAGACGCTTCGCGCAAGCCGCCAGAATTCGGGGCCGCGAAGCGTTCGGCCGTCGGCGTCGATGACGTCACAAAGCGATCCGACAATCCCGGCCTTGGGGTTGGAAGACATGATATCCCACTCCCGCTGAAGACGGTCCGGCGTCGAAATGTCGTCCGCGTCCATCCGTGCAATGACAGGCGCCGAGGACAGGTGAACCACTTGGTTCGAACTTCCCGCCGGCCCAAGGTTGCGCTCGCCCCGGGTTAGCTTGATCCGCGAATCGCTGCGTGCCCAATCCTCAAGCTTGTCGGAAGAGCCGTCCGTCGACGCGTCGTCGTAAATGACGAATTCAAAGTCGGACCATGTCTGCGCCAGGATGCTCGCCACTGCCTCGTCGAGATACGGCAGCGCGTTGAACACCGGCATTGCAATGCTGATTGGCGGTTCGTCCGTCGGAGGACTCATGCAGGGACCCAGACACTCGCGAGCGCGCGATACAACAGGAGTGGCGGGCGGTTCCGCCCCAAGTCAATCGAAAAACGGCGGCAGTCGAGCTGAAACAAGTCCGAACCGGGTCAGCTTGACTTCTCAAAAGACGCCAGCCAACCCACAATCCACGCCAGAATGGAGCCGGTGTCAGTTTTCCTCCGCAGGATTGGGTCATGGTCAAAGCGAAGGTCCTGATCACTGGCGGCGCCGGGAACATCGGCGGAAGCCTCGCGCGGCATCTTTCCTCGACCGGCAGGTATGAAGTCCTGGTCGTCGATAATCTCGATACGGGCTCCATGGCAAAGCTGCCGGCCAGGGAAGAGGGAATCAGCTTCATCCGGGCCGACGTGAACCGGTACACCGACGTCGCTCCGATCTTCGCGTCCTACCAGCCTGACATTGTGTTCCACTACGCCGCCGTCGTCGGCGTCGCCCGCACCTTGAAGAATCCGATGAAGGTGCTCGAGGACATTGACGGGCTGCGCAACGTCCTTACGCTGAGCAAGGGCACGAACGTCAGCCGCGTCTTCTACTCCTCGTCGTCGGAAGTTTATGGCGAACCGGTCGAGCTTCCCCAGCGCGAGGAGACGACTCCGCTCAATTCCAAGCTGCCCTACGCTGTGGTGAAGAACCTCGGCGAAATCTACTTCCGCACGTACCAGCGCGAGTTCGGCCTGCCCTACACGATCTTCCGTTTCTTCAACACCTATGGCCCGCTGCAGAGCGAGGACTTCGTCATCTCGAAATTCGTAAGTCACGCGCTGAAGGGCGACGACCTGACGTTATACGGCGACGGCAAGCAGACGCGGACCTTCTGCTACGTCGACGACAGCGTCGAATTTCAGGTGCGGTGCCTGGAGCAGGACCTGTTCGTCAATGAAACCGTCAATGTCGGTTCCGATGTCGAGATCGAGATCGGAGAGCTCGCCGAGCTCGTCAGGAAGCTAGTCAATCCCGAATGCAGGATCGTCCAGCTTCCGGCGCTAATTGAAGGCGACATGACCCGCAGAAGGCCGGACAATTCGCGAATGGTCGCGACACTGGGACGCGACCTGATTCCTCTCGAGGAGGGTATCAGGAGAACGGCGGAATTCCAGCGATCCGGGGGCCAGTCTTCGGCCTATGAGTCCTGAGCAGCGAGCCGCGGATCGGAAGCCACGGGTTCTCCATGTCCTCGCTTCGCTGACCCTTGGCGGAATCGAGACATGGCTCGTCCACATGCTCCGCCACCGCGACCAATTCTCCGTCTATCACGAAGTTCTGCTCACGAGGGCGGAGCCCGGAGCCTATGAAGATGAAGTCCATCGCGTGGGCATTCCGATTCACAGGTTGCTGATGGGCAGGAGCAGGACAGCCTGGCTCCGCGGATTCCGCCGCTTCCTGGAAGAGAAGGGACCATTCGACGCAGTTCACTCCCACGCCTACCTCTTCAGCGCGCCGGTGCTTTCCGCCGCCAAGGCCGCTGGCGTCCCGGTCCGAATCGCCCACTGCCACACGGCGCGAAGCAAGGGCCGCGATCATCAGACTCTGTGGCACCGGCTACGTCGAGCGGCCGCAATTCGCTGGTTGCGGCAGTCGGCGACGCGCCGGATCGGCATCTCCGATGCCGCAATCGAGGAAATCGCGGGGCGCGAGTGGCGCTCCGATCCCCGCGCGTCGGTGCTGATCTACGGGTTCGATTTTACCCGGTACGTCGGAGCGGCTGATCGCGGCCGGGACCTTCGCCTCGGCCTCGGAATTACCGGCGCTCCGGTCATCGGCCACGTCGGGCGCTTCGAGCCGGTCAAGAACCATGTTTTCCTGCTCGAGGCATTCGCCGCACTGCTCGAGTTTCGCCCCGAGGCCCGCCTGGTCCTCGTCGGCGATGGTCCAACACGGCGCGAGGTTATTGCTCGAACGGCTGCGCTCGGACTTGGCGAAAAAGTCCTTTTTCCCGGGACAACCGACGATGTCCCAGCCTACATGGCTATGTTCGATCTGCTCGCGCTGCCATCGCTCAGCGAAGGACTCGGAATAGTCTGCGTCGAAGCCCAGGCCGCGGGAACGCTTTCGGTCGTCTCGGACGCCGTCCCCCGAGAAGTCTCGGTCATTCCCGGAGCGATTGAATTCCTGTCGCTGTACACAGGTGCAGAAGCCTGGGGTAAGGCGTTCGAGCGCCGGCTCGGGGAGCCCTCCCCCGACCCGCAGCAGTCGCTCTCCGAGGTCGAAGTGAGCCGTTTCGGGATCCGCCGTTGCATAGACGAGCTCGACAAAATTTATCGCGCCGAAGTTGGACGGACCGCTTGAAACAGCCACCGGTCATCTTCGTCGTGATGCAAACCGGCGCCCGGTCAAACGGGGGTATTCAAAGCATCGGCGAGATCATGCGCCGACTGAAGGGCCATCGCGCGATCGTGCTGACAAACATCGACAATGAATTCGCGGCAGCCTGGCGGCAAAGCGGAATCGAGGTTCATATCGCTCCCGCCGAAACCGGGAAAACGCTTGCGCGGGCCCCATTCGAATATGCGTCGACCCAGATCCGCTACTACGGAAAACTGACGGAATTGATCCGAAGCAGCGGCGCGCATATCCTCCACGCAAACGATCCTGTCGCCCTGCAGCTTTCAATTCCCGCCGCGAAGGTCACCGGAGCGAAGCTCGTGTTCAACCTGCGCGGCACGGTCGGTCCAGGTCACCGCCCGCCTCGCCTGAAATATAGGCTGTTTTTCGCCGCAGCTGATCACGTACTTTACCTCTCCAGGGATATGGCGCGCCGTTGGAACGAAGTTGCGCCGAACGCGACGCGCTCAT
Source organism: Pseudomonadota bacterium (assembly GCA_046733255.1). Classification (GTDB taxonomy): domain Bacteria; phylum Pseudomonadota; class Alphaproteobacteria; order Sphingomonadales; family Sphingomonadaceae; genus Sphingomicrobium. The sequence continues at coordinate 17,693 of JBKPOU010000001.1, read as the reverse complement.
TCAGCGTCACCTATTCGATCGTCGATCCGTCCCGGTTCCAGCCTTCGCCCATCGACCCCGAAGCGCAGCCTTTCGTACTTGTATCCGGCCTGTTCTGGCGGACGAAAGGCCAACTCGATTTCATCCGCCAAGTTGTTCCGATTCTCGCTGAAAACGGGGTGAAAATCTGCTTCACCGGCGACTTCGATCTCAAGCAGCCCTCCTATGGGGATGCCTGCGTGCATGCTGCGCAGGCCCATGGAGATGCGGTGGCGTTCCTCGGATATCGAAGCGATATTCCGGAATTGATTGCACAGTCCCGGGTGGTGGTCGTCCCGTCCTTCCACGAGGGCCTGGCCCGCATCATGCTTGAAGGAATGAGCTGTGCCCGGCCTGTAGTAAGCTTCGACGTCTCGTCCGCCCATGAATTGCTAGACGAGGAATCGGGCGGAGCCGGGACTGTCGTGCGGTCCGGTGATTATGACGGCATGGCGGAGGCCATCGTTTACTACTGCCGTGATTCCAAACGTGCCGGCGAAGCAGGCCGCAAAGGTGCTGCGACCGCGGCCCGCCTCTTTACCCCCGAAGTAGTAGTCAGCCATCATGAGCGGGTTTACGAACAGCTCGAGGCAGGGGAACGAGCCGACGAGGGTACCGCGCATGTGGACTTGCGATGATTGAGCAGCCTGTCAAGAATGCGCCGCACAAGCTCAAGCGAGTGCCGAACAGGCTGCCCAAAAGCTACCTGTCCCGGGCAATCGCCGTGGGGAAGCTGTGGATCGACTCGACGCGAGCGGCCCAGCACGAGGACTCGATCTTCATCCACATTCCGAAGAACGGGGGGACATCGGTCTATTCTATGCTGCATTCGGCCGGGCTCGTGAAGCTGAACACATTGCGGGCGGTTCAGCTCTTCTGCCGCAACCGAGGCCGGGTGACATTCGGTCACATGGCGATCAGCTCATTGGTCGAGCTAGGCTTGGTTTCGCAGGATTATGTGAACCGCTCGTTCAAGTTCGCGCTCAGCCGCGATCCTTTTGCACGCGCCGCGTCGCTTTACAGGATCCAACGCAAGATGACCGCGAACTGGCATCGCCAGCCGAGCTTCGGGGAATTCCTGCGCCAGATTGCCGATGGACATTATAACCGGATCGGACCGTACGACAGCCTCAGCATGTCGCCCTGCAATCCGCAAATGGCGTGGATCCGGGACACTGCGCCCGACAAGATCTACAGGGTCGAGGATCTATCCGACTTCGCCGCCGACATCAGCGAGCGATGGAGCATACCGAAGCCCGATCTCGTGCACATGAACTGGACGTGCCGCGACGGTGACTTAAACCTTGCCCGCGAAGAAAAAGCGTTGATCAAGGAAATCTATGCCGACGATTTCGAGACCCTCGGTTATTCAAGGCGATAACGGCGAGCTAGCGCAGCTCAAGGTGCTTCGGACTTGACCGAAGCTGACGAGAAAAGTCCTTCCGCGCCGGAGAGCTACCCATCGCGCTTGCTCGATGGCATTAAACTTTGGGCGGAAGCCGGTCGCGCTTCCGCATATGGCGATGCCATCTTCATCTGGATTCCGAAGAACGCCGGCACGTCGATCCACGCGATCCTTCGCGAGCATGGATTCGTGAAGCTGAAAACGCCCCGCTCAGTCCGTCTCTCCTTCCGGAATAAGGGCCGGGTGACGTTCGGGCACATGGCGGTCGGGTCACTTGTCGATGCCGGAATCGTTTCGCTGGAATTTGTCGCTAAGGCCTTCAAATTCGACCTCACTCGCGACCCCTATGCGCGAGCGATTTCGCTATACCGCTATCTTTCGCACACCTTCGTCATTCCCAATTGGCACGAACGGCCAACGTTTCACCAATTCCTGGACCTCCTCGCGGACGGTTTCTACGACCGTATCGGACCATACAATGTGCGCGGCCTGTCTCAGTGTAGTCCGCAATCGGACTGGCTCCGCCAAACTCCGGCAGACAAGATCTACCGGGTCGAAGATCCCGGCGAGTTTGTGGCGGACATGAGCGAGCGGCTACACGTCCGGCTTCCAGACATTCCGCATCTCAACAAGTCCAGCCGAACGGGCGCCGGGGATCTCGCACCCGAGGAAAAGGCGCTCATCGAGCGAATCTATGCTGAAGACTTCGATACGTTCGGATATTCAAAAGGCTAATTCTCCCCCACCTTTTCAATTTCACGAAGGTACGAGGTCAATTTGGGACAAGAGGAGTCGAAGGAAAAGGAACACGGCTCCCTTTCCGGCCCTACCCTGCGTGCAATCTTCTGGCTGACGGCGACAAGAGGGATCAAGGCTCCTCTCACCCTCGTCGGGGTTGCGGTCCTCGCCCGCATCCTGACACCCTCGGAATATGGAATCGTGGCGATCGCGATGGTCGTGGCGACGTTCTCCGATACGCTCGTCGACGGCTCGTTCGGGATGGTGCTGATCCAGCGCAAGGAGATCTCGCCAAGCGTGATCGGTGCTACTTTCCTACTTTCGGCCGCGCTGGCGGCGATCTTCGCCGGCGGGATTGCGATCCTTTCTCCACTTATCGAGCGCGAGTTCAATTTTCCGGAGCTTCGCGACGTCCTCCTGGTCCTTGCTGCGATGCTACCGGTGACCGCCGTCACCACGGTGACGGGCGCACTCCTGCAGCGATCCTTGCAGTTCGGCCTGCTCAGCATGCTCGGCCTCATTTCGCAGCTGATCTACATCGTCGCTGCGATCGCACTCGCCCTTGCAGGAATGGGCCTTTGGTCTCTCGTCTGGGCGCAGGTGCTGCAATGGGCGGTCGACGCGATTCTCGAATTGCTGGCGGTTTGGAACAAGTACCGGCTGACATTGTCGGTTGCCGGAATGCGCGAGGTCCTCGGCACCGGTGGAATGTTCACCCTATCCAAGGTCGTGCAGTGGGCGGCGAACAGCGCCGATCGCCTCGTCATTGGCCGAATGCTGGGAGCAGCAGAGCTCGGTTTCTACACGCGCGCCGCAACCTTGTTGAGGACGGCGCGACAGCTTGCCGGCGCCGGTCCGATGCGGGTCCTGTTCTCGAGCTTTTCAAAGATGCAGCACGACCCGGTCCGATTGCGTAAAGCCTACGAGCGCTCGCTTTCGCTATCTCTCATCGCTTCCGTGCTGGTCTCGGCCTTCTTTTTCGTCAACGCGGAGGTCGCGGTTAGAATTCTGCTCGGGCCGCGATGGTTGCAGACGGTGCCGCTCGTCCAGGTCCTGTTCTTCGGCTTCATACCCAAGAGTGCGGCGCTGGTCGCAGAAGCGGTGCCGCTGGCGCTGGGCCTGAGTCGCGCGGCTGCCCTAAGGGAGGCGGTCCAGCTCACCCTGGTGGCTGTCGGCGCGATTATTGGGTCTGAATTTGGTATCGTCGGCGCCGCGGCAGGAGTGTGCGCAGCCTATTGGTTATTCTACATAGCCTGCCTGGTGCTTGTGCAGCGCTTGTTGCACCCACCCTTGGGCGAAGTCTTTCGGGTCCAATTCAAGAGTGTCCTCGTAGCGATTCCGCCGCTCGCTCTCTCGCTAGCCGTCCGCTGGCTATTTCCGAGCGAGAGCTTGTTGGCGGAGTGCGTCCCGGCCCTTGTCTTCGGCGTAGCCGCGCTTCTTGTCCTCGCCTTCGCCCCGGCCAGTATCGTCAGCGGCGATATCGTTCAGGCACGCGGCCATTTACGCGCCCGGCTCCAGCCTTACGTGACTCGGGCCGACTAGGTCGATGTGCGGCGTGACGTGAACAGTAGGGCTCAGGGCTTGCCGAGAGCGAACGCGCTGCCTCCAAAGTCGGGCAGTTTCACGGAGTCGATCCTGGTTTCGCCGAGTTTCACCTTCGAGTTGCTCCATATCCCTCCGCCGCCGCGCGAAGTCAGTGGGTCGGTCGCGACTCGAGCAAGAACCGCCCGCTTCAGATTGATAGCATCGTCGAGATCCGGTCCAACAAAGATGCCGCCTCGACTGGATCCGCGCCCGTCTACGTCGATGACGATATTCGACATCGATCCGCTTGGGCCTTTCTCCTTCTCGATCCTGACGATGTAATCGACGGGATGGCCCGGCGCGCTCGGGGAATGGGGAGCGCCCGAATAAGGATCGACGTAGGAGACCTGCAACTCGACGTTCTCGATCCTCGCCGGCTTGCCCTTGTCGCGAAGCGAGATGTCGATCGCGGCCGTCGGAGCGACCCCGCGATCCCTCGCGCGGGCGATAATCCGGATCTGCCGTGCCGCCACATCCCGTATTGTCGCTCCACGGCCGGCGACTATCACGATCCCCGAGCGGAACTTTATTCCGGCCGGATCCCGGAGCGTGAGGTTCGCTAATCTGATCCCTTCGACCAGCCCGTCGTGCCAGGCATAGTCCAGTGCATCAGGCTTGAAGAAGGCGACTCGAACGCAACGATCGCCGGTGACATTCTCGACGGTGACGTTGCGCACAGCGCCAAAGCGGCCGCCGGGTCCGCCTCGGGTGCCGATCGCCGATCCGAACGAGACGATCGCGGAATATCCGCGAACTATGCCGTCGCGGATGGTGATGTTCTCGCTGATCGCGTCCAGCGCATCGATGGCGAAAGCGTCGTCTCCGCCCAGTTTCTCCTTCGCCATCGTCGATTCGAGCTCGAAATTCTCAAACAAATGGTCGCGGCCCTGGATGATTATTCCGTTCGATCCCTTCAGACGAAGCCCCGTGAAGTGGCACCCCGCCGCGGGTTGGCGAACGTACATCTGCACTCCGCCGGCGATCGGGTCCTTGACGAGCTGGACGTTCCTGAACCGGCAGTTTCGTCCCGAGACCTCCATCAGATAGGTTCGGCGGTCACCGCGGGTGTCGACGATGCCGAGGTCCGCCACTTCAACGTTCGTTGCGTGCGGCGCGATGGTCAGGCGAGCATCGACCAGCCATCCCCCCTGCCCCTGGATTCGCACGTTCGAACCCGAAACCACGATCTTCCCGCACCGGAACCGACCTGGAATTATGACGGTCCCACCACCGCTGCGTTCCACTGAATGGATCGCCGACTGGATGGCCGTCGTATAGTCCTGGGTCGAATTCGAGCGTGCGCCGAACTGCGTCACCGAGACGACCAAGCCAATAGGCGCACGTTGAAAGGCCGCGACCGGTGCGCCCCCGAAAAAAAGGCCGGTTGCGCCTGCTGCAGAGCTGCCAAGTAGCACTGACCTGCGATCGACTTCCAATAACGGTTTCATCGAGACCGAGTTTGAGCGGTGAGTCCGAAACCCGCCATGAATGGCTCGTGCAGGAAAGGCTTAGCGTGCCATCGATACGACGAAAAGGAGCTGCTCGCCCGGTTGGGGCAAGACGATTGGTTTGCGCTCCGACAAGGCGAATCCGCAGCTTTCAATGACTTCAACGAGGTCGTCGATCTTTTTCCAAGCCGTGACGGCCCAGTCATCAAATTCTTCGCTGCCGTCCTGGGCATCAATCAGCAGCTTTCCTTGCGGCTTCAGGATCCGCTTCATCTCGGCGAGCAGGCGCTTCAGGTCCAGCGCGTGATCGAGCGAGTTGCAATAAACTCCGTCGACGCAGGAATCGGGGAAGACGAGATTGTGGAAATCTCCGGGAACGACCCAACGGTTATTCTTGCCGGGCTCGAGATCGATTCCAATCGCGAACGCGCCGGCATCGTGGAATGCTCGCACTTCCGTGCCGATTCGCGCCGCGAGGCAAAGGACCGACCGTCCGGCCCAATCGCCTTCGCGCAGCCGCTCGGCGAGATATGCGCGGAAATCCTTATCGTAGTCGGTGAGGTCGACGATCGCCAGCTTTGACCGCTGATGCCGGACATAGTCATCGTAATTCGTGTACCGACGCGCAGCGATCCCCTCGTCCCGGTCTTCAATCCTCCCGTGCCTCGGCGGCGCGATCAGATATCTAAGCGCGTGGAGCCCGGCGCGGGACGTCAGAAGGTGAGCGAGCTTCCGCGGCTCTCGGACATGCCGCCCGATTGTCCTCACATGCTGCCGAAGCGCGTCCATCATGCGGCTCGCCCATGCCACGGCTCTGTGCCGTTGGAAACCGGTGCGGAGTCGCCGCCGGAGGGGATACCAGCCTCCGCCAAGATTCGAAGCCGCGAGAAAAACCTGGTCCGGCGCTCTTCCAGGAGCTCCGGGTCGAATTGAGCGGCACAGGTCAAGTCCGCTTGACTAGCCGCGGCGAGCGTTGCCGGATCGCTCGCGAGACGGCGGATTTGCTGGACAAGTCCCGCAACGTCGCCAGGGCAATGGACGCAGTCCCCGGGAAGCAGCTCGGGAATGCCGCCGCAGGTCGAGCCGATACAAGCCACTCCGCGGCTCATCGCCTCGATCGTCGCTCTCGGTAGCCCCTCCTGGAAGCTCGGCTGAAGGTGGATATCGATTTTACCGAGCCAGTCATTGATCTCTACCCCGGCACTTCGAGTACCGTCGAAATGCACAAGATGTGCAACGCCAAGGCTTTCCGCGAGGCGTTGCCAGGGCTCGGCCTTGCCCGGGCCCAATATCCGGTACTGCAGATCCAGTCCCTCGGAATGCAGGCGCGACAGCGCCGAAAGGGCTGTCTGGATGCCTTTCCACTTTACTTGCAATGAGGCGATGGTGCCCAATACCGGCGCTCGTCCTTTCGCAATCGCGGCAAGGCGCGCCTCGCGGTTACTTCGCTCAACGTCGGTCAGTGGCAGCAAGGAGACGTTCGAAGCCGCTTCCTGTTGCCCGTTGGTCGGATAGCGCTGCTGAAGCCAGGAGGTTGTCACGTACAGCGCGAGCGGGGCCTTTGCGATTGCCGACCGATTGCGAAAAAGCGCGAGCGGCGCGTACAGCCGCGCCGCCATCGAGCCGTTGTTCATGCAGCTGTCCCACGCGCAGCCTACGACCTCGATCGCATGGGGCTTTCGAAGATTCCTCGCGTGTCGAACGGCGAGCAGCCCCAATTCGCTGGGCAGACGCGCAACGACGGCGTCGGCCGAGGCGACGGCCGAGCGCACCTGTTTGTCAATTTCGCGCGACGGCGAAATCAGCTGACGCAACGACGCGAGGCTCGGAACGAATTCGAACTCGATCTCTTCGCGATCGGTGCGCGCCAGTCGTGCTCCGGGGGCCATCATGCCTCCGTCGCGCGCAATCACATGGACGCGTTCGAAATGCTTGAGATACCGATCCCAGAATATCGCCGGGAAGGAGCTCGGTGAGTACACCTCTCCCCGAGCGTTGCGCTGAAACCTATGATCGTGCGCAAACAGCAGTTTCATCCGCTTCTCAAGCTCTTATCGCCGAATTGTAATTGATGGGGCGCAACCGAATTGCGGCCACTCGGGAGGAACACCGTGAGAACAATATTGCAGATCAGAAGCAGCACCAGGTGCTGCTCGAGCTCGACGAGCCGACTCGTCGCGAATTGAAAGGCTGTGACGACAAGCCCGTAAAACACAATCGCGACAGGGCTCGGATAGCGCCGCCAATAGGCGTTGTAGGCAACTCGCAACAATCCGCCGTAAATGAGGGAAAGAAGGACGAGTCCGTATACATTGAAGTTCCAGTACATTTCTGCCGTGGCCGAAACTGGGATCCCCTGCCCTTCCCGAGGCGCTCCAAGGAAATATTGCGCATAGAGCGAGTCCGGCCCGCGCGGCTTATCCTCCCACACATTACGTGGGATGAAGGCGACCAGGACAGCGACGTAGGATCGCCCTAGCATGGGGCCGCCGGTCACCTCGAATCCCCTCTCGACGATCGGGACTGGCGCGGACTGGGCGCGGCGCGACTCGACCTCTCTCTGCGCGTTGGAGAAAGAGTCGACAAATCCGGCGTTAGAAAGCACTTCGCCGGCCGTCTGCCCGCTCCAGCTTGCGGTTCGAATTGCGCCGAGCAGGCCGAGGAGGAGAAACAAGATTGGTACGAGGGCAAGCGCAGTCCGCCATGGGACCTTTTGCTTGCGCAATGCCCACGTCAGCCCGACCATCATCGGCACCGTCAGAGCGGAGCTTCGGGAGCCGTTGCTCACGAATTGCGCAACCATGACAACTGCGAAGAAGAACAGGAACAGTGGCGACTTCACGTCGTCGGGACGAGCTGCGATCCATACATATAGTCCGACCGCCCCGAGATCGGTGATGACCATCACGAACCCGACGCTCGAGAGGGCGCGAAAGCGCCCTTGTCCAAGCGACGCGAGATGATCGCCGATGCCTCCCCGGGAATAGACGAGGAACAGCAAGACGAAGACGCTGAATCCGATCAAGCCGATCAAGACGAATCGGATCGCCTGCGGATTGACTTGAGGTACAGGGATTCGGGTTTTGGGTGCGGTCTTGAAGAACCAGAAACCCGCATAGGTGCAAACCAGGCCGAGGATCTCGAGCCCGTTATATTTGGCGATGGCGATCCAGACCGTGGCCGCTGCGTGCGACGGCAGGCCTGTGAAGTACGGAACGGCGACCGGAATGCCGGCCATGATTCCGGCCCAGCCTCCATATTCCTGGATCACCGAGGGGAGTCCGACCAGCAGCGGCCAGACGACGACACCGAGGAGCAAAGGATGAAGAATTCCCAGCGGATGGTTGGCGAGAATCAACACTGGGACGAGGATCAGCAGGTCCCGAACGAAAGACGCCACCATGGCAACTGCGAATTCCGATCCGGCGGCGCCGTCCACTCCAAAGGCAACCCCCTGGACGATCGTCGGAAAGCTACTCGTAAGAATGATGTAGAGACCCAGAACGAGCTGGAAGACCCCCGGGATCCGTTGTAGCTCGCCAGGGGCCCCGATCCGGACACGCTTGAGCGACGAGCCGCCGGGCACGGCCGGCGGTCCGCTCGCGGCGATTTCAGCTGTGCTCACCATTGTACTGCCGATGCCTCACCGCTTCCGGATGAAAAATCTCAAGCCGACGTCGAACATTGGGGGAGTCAACCGATGAACGAGTTGCTGGAGCCTCATCAAAACGACGCTGTTGAAGTAGTACGACGGTACGGCGGACGTGCTGTAGTGAAAAATCTCTGCGGCCGGTCCGAACGCCCGTCGGACGGCCGAGGGACGATTCAGCTTGTAAACCGTCGGAAAGACGTCCTTCGCCAACCTCCCGGGCTGAACGCGTGACAGTGCGCGCGGATGGAGCCGGTTCGGAAGAAGCCGCGATGCCAGCGCAACATATCCCCACCTGTTCGGAGTCATCGCACATATCCAGCCGCGCGGCTTCAGCACTCGCAGAAGTTCTTTCGCCGTCCCTTCCGGATCTTCAACATGCTCGAAGACGTAGCGCGACACGATCAGATCGAACCGGTCGTCTTCGTAAGGCAGCGGATCGCCGCGCTTCATCACGTACGCCGCATCGAGAGTCGGGTTCTCGGTCACGATCGGATCGGGATCGCAGCCATCGACGTGGACGCAGCGACCGCGGAAATTCTGAAGCCAGACCCGGAAAGCGCTCGGGTCATTGTGGACGAACTCGCCCCGTCCCGCCCCGAAATCGAGAACCACGTGGTCGGGGTGAAGCAACGCCGCGACCTGGCTGAAAAAGGCGACTTCCTGGTCGATATGCGGAAAACCGGAAACGTTCGTCTCCGGATAGACCCGCCGAACGAGCCGTTGGCGAGGAGTCTCCTTGGCGAAGTCATAGACGGCGAGGTCGGAAGCGGCAGACGCCTGTCTCGTTACCAAGGGCTTGGTCATTCGAAATCCGCGAAGATCTTCTGCCGCCGCGGCGGAGTTGCCGACACGCCTAGCATCAGCGCGCACCCGATCCAGTCAGCATCGTCTTTATGGTTCGAAGAAAAATCAGCATGTCGAGCCACGGAGAGAAGTACTTGATGTAGTAGAAGTCGTACTGGAGCTTGCGGTGGACATCCTCGATCTCGGCGACATGTCCTTGGTTCACCTGCGCCCAGCCGGAAATGCCCGGCTTCACGACGTGTCTATAGCGATAGAAGGGCAATTCGCTTGTGTACCACACCGACAGGACCTCCGCCTCCGGCCGAGGCCCGATCCAGCTCATCTCCCATTTGAGTATATTGAAGATTTGCGGGAGCTCGTCCAGCCGCAGCTTCCGAAGGGTTCGGCCGACCCTGGTGACACGGAAATCCCCCTCGGTTGTCATTGCAGCCTGACGCTCGTCCTCGACCTCGATGGCTCGCATCGTCCTGAACTTGTTTACGACGATGTTCTTTCCGGCGTGGCCCACGCGATTCTGCCGGAACAAGATTGTCCCCTTGCTATCCAGCCTGATGGCAATCGCGATGACTGCCATCAGCGGAAGCACGACCGGCAGCAGCAGGAACGCGAAAGCGAAGTCGATTGTGGATTTCAGGTAGAAGTAGCTTCTTACCGGCACGAGGGAGCCGAAGCTGTTCTCTGACAGATGCTCGAGCTCGACCCGCCCCGTCAAAGACTCCGCGAGCTGCTTGCGCTGGTAAACCACCTTCCCCGCGAGAGCCGCGTCGGCAAGAAACGCTTCCCACTCGTCGGGGAGTTCGCTTGAAAAGTCGGCGACGATCGCCTCGCACGACCGCGTGTCGGCAAGGTTCGGTCGCTTCAGCGAGACCCATCTGACGTCGTCGATTGCAAGCAGCTTGTCAGTCGATCCGAAGGGCACCACGGCGATAGATGTCTTCGTCTGCCGCTCCGCCCACATGTACAGGACGTAAAGCCATAAGACGTGTAGCAGGAAGCCGAGCAGCAATCCCAGCCGGTCGTAGGGAAAGCGGGTCAGGAGGAACCAGACGACCACGATTCCATGGCCCGTCAGTGCAGAGGGAAGAATGACATAACTGCGACGGATGCCGGGATAGGTCTCCACGGACAGCCTTGCCCAAAAGGCGATGACGATGGCGATGACATTCCCGGCAAGCGCGTTCGTGCCCGCGACTTCGAGCATTCTGCCGGGAAGGATGGAGCCACGCATCCCCCAGGGGACTAGTGTTCCGAACAGCAAAGCACCTGCGAATTGGAACCGCCGTCGCGTCGCAATCCACCGACGCTCTTGCGCTGGGCGTCGTTTGCGCTGGGTCACAGGTTCCACTGGTAGGTTCAATTCCCAGATCACCTCAAGAGTGAATCCGTCGTACTTCTCGAGACACTACAGTCTCTCTTGCCTCCAAAACAATGTCTCGATTGAGCCGTTCGGTTCTAGAGACTATTTCAGCATCGCCCGAGAAAGGAACCGTTCTCGACCGATGCGTTCGCCCGAACCGAAGCTTGTGCTGTTCATGGCGAACTCGTCGTGGAACCTCACCAATTTTCGCGGTCCTATAATCGCCGCGCTAAACGAAAGGGGCTACAAGGTAGCCGCGGCGGTGCCTGACGATGACGGAGCGGAAAGGCTTCGTGGCGCTGGAGTCGAAGTCCATCCAATTGACTTGGATGCGCGCGGTTTCTCTCCGCTTCGCGACACACGCTTGCTGCGCGATTATTACCGGCTCCTGCGTACTATCAGGCCGGCGTTGATTTTTGGCTTCACCATCAAACCCAACATCTATGCGTCCATTGCCGCCGCGCGGCTCCGAATTCCCGTTATCAACACGATCAGCGGCCTTGGGACCGGCTTCCTCACCGGTAGCCTTCTCGAAGGGCTGGTTACCCGGCTCTACCGATGGGGCCTCGGAAGCTCGAAGCGAGTCTTCTTCCACAACGAGGAAGACAGGGACTTATTCGTCGAACACGGCATCGTTACGGCCCGACAGGCCACCCTTGTCGCAGGGTCTGGCGTCGACCTGGGCCACTTCTACGCGGTTGAACGAAACGGCAGGCAAGAACCGTTGACCTTCCTTTTCATCGGGCGTCTCCTAACCGACAAGGGCGCGCTCGAGTTCGCGCAAGCCGCATCCATCGTCCGCAAAAGCCGGAAAGCGCGCTTTCGAATGCTCGGTGCTCTCGACAATCACCCCAAGGCCGCTCCTCGCGACGTCATGCAGGCCCATGCCGCGGAAGCGGCCATCGAGCTTCTCGGCCCTGTCGAAGACGTCCGGCCATTCATCGCCGAAGCCGATTGCGTCGTACTCCCTTCCTATCGCGAAGGGCTTCCGAAGGTCGTCCTCGAAGCGGCCGCGATGGCGACTCCGGTGATTGCGACCGACGTTCCGGGTTGCCGGCAGGCGGTCGACGATGGCGTGACCGGACTGCTCTGCGAGGCCCGGTCCGTCAATTCGCTCGCTGCGGCGATTGGACAGTTCGCCGATATGCCGCCGGATCAGCGGACCGCGATGGGTGCCGCGGCGCGCGCTAAGGCCGAGCGGGAATTTTCCGAATCCGGAGTTGTGACTGCCTATCTCGACGAGCTTCGCAAGGTCGGCCTCTGATGCGACGGGCCCAACAGTGCGTGCTGTTAGAACGCCACGATCAAGTGTTCGCTGACGTAACGCGTCTGCGATCCTACTACGTTACTGTGACGCTCGATTCGTTCGAACAAACACTGGAATTCAGCTCGCAGATACGGAAGACGTAGGTGCCGGGCGCGAGCGGAAAGCTCGCGGCGCCGTCATTCGGTCCGTTGGCTCGTTTTACGCCGTTCTGGTAAATATCGACCATGCCCGTAGTGGCGCCGACCCAAACAAGTGAGACCGTTGCCGGGCTTGTCTGGTAGCTGACAGACGCCAGGAGCGAGATCGGCGGCGGCGCGGGCGATCGTACCTCTGTCAGAATCAGCTGTGGGAGGTCGACTCGGTGAGATCCGCTTTCAGCATCCAGCACGACTGAGCCGCTAATTTCCTGCCAATCGATTACTAGCTCGACCTCGATCAGCGAGTAGGCTTGGGGAGCGATTGAGACCCCTGTCGCCGGCAGAATTTCGTTGAAGGCGATCGATCGACTGCTGTCATCGCCGAAGAAATTGCCGCGCGCGGCCGCCGAGGTCAGGATCTGATCATTGACGACTGAGCTCACGCTTGAATCCATGCTCCAAATCGTGGTTCTGGCCCGGACTGTCGCCGTTGCTTGCGACGTGGCACCGAGCCACGAATGATAGGCGTTCCATTCCGCCTCGCAGGAGAGGTTCGCATTCACAATCAGATTGGGCCGGGCAGTCAGCACGGTGGGGGCGTCCTGCTCATTCTGCCATAATGTGAAGAAGCTCAGGCGACCGGGCAGGCCGTCGTCATCGCTTCCACTATCGAGCTTGTACTTCGCCCAATTATCCCCGTGATCAATATTCCATTCGCCGCGACGCCCTTGGCCGGCGTATCCGCGAATGAACGTTACCTGGTCGATGACCGTGTCGATGGGGTCGACCGGGAGAACGATTGGAACTAGGTCCCTCAGTCGTTCTGCAACCGCTGCCGACACTTCAGTTGCCGTCCGGCGTGCGTCTTCGGCAAGCTTCTTGTGCTCTCTGGAGCGCTCCGTCGCCAATGTTTCCAGATGCTCCGGATTGATTCCGGCTGCCGCCAGTGCGCGCTTGCCAAGTTCAAGATCCTTGCGAGCCAGCTCGGCCTTCGCGCGCGCCGCGCCGGCGTCCCTGGTCCTCACTGCACGACGCGGAATGACCACATTGTCGATGAAGTGTTCGGCTGCTTTCCTTGAATCATGGGCCATGATCGACGCCTTTCCACAAGGCCGCCATCACCGAACGGCGCCAGCGGACGGCGCGCGATGCTATACCTGCAGGGGTGGCGCGTCCATCGAAGAGCCGCTCCGGCGCTCGCCGCGGCTAAGGTGCAACTAGCTCCCGTCCAGTTTGGTGGTCCAGTAAGAGTTTACGTCAATCCAAAGGGAGGCGATCAGGAGCGCTCTTCTCGTCGAGCGGTCAAATAGTTCGATTGGGAAGATTTTAGAGGTCATCTTGAATTGTCTGCCAGAACTCGAAGTCGATACGTGCTGAGTCCTTGATACAACTCCGGGTCCGTCAGTCCTGCTGTTCGATCAGCGAAACGAGATCGCGATCCTTGACGGCGCCATATCGTCCCTTGCCGTAGCCGTACTTGCCGTAGCCATAACCGTAGCCATAGCCGTAGCCGTAGCCGCTATGCTTCACGCTAGTCTTGGTGAGCGTAACTCCGAGGATATTGGCGCCGGCCGCGGCGAGCCGATGAATCGCCTCGATCGCCGCATGCGTGCGCGTCCGCCCGCTTTCGACGACCAGCATCACCGAACTGACCACCGAGGCGATCAAAGGAGCGTCCGCGAGGCCAAGCAGTGGCGGCGAATCGATGACGACGAAGTCGAATGTACCGCAGGCCTCGACGATGACCGACCGAAAGCGGCTGCTCGACAGCAGGGTCGCCGGGTTGGGCGGTTCCGGGCCGCACTGCAGCAGCCAGAAATTCTCGTACTTGGTTCGCGTGACATTCTCTGACAGCGGCTGCTCCGTGGTCAGAAGGGTCGTCAGCCCCTTACTGTCCGAGTGACCCCGGAAGCTGGGTTTGCGAAGATCGGCGTCGATCAAAAGGACCGTTTTCCCGAGTTGCGCGAAATGGTGGCACAGCGCCAGCGCAGTCGACGACTTGCCGTCGCCCGCCTTCGGGCTCGTCACCAGGAGCGCGTGGGGAAGGCCGTCCTCGGTGGTGAAACCGAGCGAAGTGGCGAGGGTCGCATAGGATTCGGCTGCCGGAGACGCCGGGTCTTCGAGCTCGTCGAGCAGCGCCGTCCTCTTGGCGCTTCCGGAACGCTTCGGAATCGCGCCCAGACAGGCCATTCCGAGCTTGCTGCGGACGTCCGCAGGCGTCCGGATCGTATCGTTGAGGATATCCAGACCGATCGCCGCAAGGACCCCGCCGAGCAGGCCGAGCCCGAGCCCGAGGATCAGGTTAAGGACGATGTTGGGCTTGAACGGAGCCACCGGGACGTCGGCGCGATCGACGATGGAGACGGGCGAAGCGCCGATCCCGCCCGCGACTCCGATTTCCTTGTAGCGCTGAAGCAGGGCGTCATAGAGCGCCCGGTTCGTGTCGACGTCGCGCTGGAGGATTGCATACTGGATGCTCCGGCCGCGCAGGTTCAGCACGTCGGACTTGAGCGATCCGACCTTTGCCTGAAGTGCCTGTTCCGCCGAACGGGCCGCCCGATACTCGGCTAAAGCGGTGTTCACGCGGCTGTTGCTGACGTTCGCATTTTCCTTCGCGATCTGCTTGTCCAGTTCGCTGATCTGGGCGCGCAGGCTGACCATTTCCGGATGTTCCGGTTTCATCAATGCGCGCTTCTGCTGATATTGCGCCTGGAGCTCGGCGTGAGCCTGACGAAGAGCCTGAGTGCTCGTTGCGACGTCCGCGGTCACCCCGACCGATTGCGCCTGGCGGTAGGCCCCCTCCGCAGCCACCCGCGTAGCCGTCGCCTCGGCCAGCGCCTGGTTGAGGGCGATCAGGGACTGTCCTTGGGGCGATGTCGCGTCACTATTGCGCTGCCCATCGACTCCTCCCGTACTCGTGTCAATGATCCCCTGCTGCTGCGCGTAACGGACGAGCTGACGCTCGGATTTCTCGAGCTCGCGACGGGTGCTGGCAATCTGCCGCTGAAGGAAATTGCGGGCGTAGGCCGACGCTTCGTAGCGCCTCTGCAAGCTCGCATTGATGAAGGCTTCCGCATAGGCATTCGCCACTCTCGCGGCCGTATCCGGCGTCTCCCACACGAAGCCGAAGCGGATCAGCTGCCCGTCAGCCTGGGGCGACACCTCCAGGTTGTCCGCGATCTTGTCGGCGGCCTGCTTCACCCGCCTCGCGGGATCGGCGTCCTGGCTTGCGAATTGCGGATTGTTCGCCAGTCCAAGATCCTGGGCCACCCGCTCGGCCAGCCCCCGGCTCTGGAGCAAGCCAAGCTGGGTCGCGACGAACTGCCACGTATCCATCGACGGCCCGTTCGATGACTCGGATTGCTCGTCGATGACCTGGACGGAAGGCGGATTGGCCTCGAGAACCACGCGCGCCCGGTACATAGGCGTCGTGATCAGCGTGATTGCGATCGCTGCAAGCAGTCCGGCAGCGCCGGCCGCGAGGATGACTGCACGCCATTCGCGAAGGATCCGGATGAGCCGGGAAAGGTCCATTCCCGACTGGACGTCCTGCGCGGTGCGCGGGCCGATCGAATCGAGATGCGGTAGAACGTCCCAGCCTTCGTCCCGGCTGACGATGAGATCGCGGTTCAAAGTGTCACCAATTGGCTATCGGAGCCTAGTGCATCGGCTTGCATGCAATTTCCACCCGCTTCTCCGGTCAGCCCGTCTTCGCGCACGATGTCTACTTACCGTCCGAAAGGGATGCAACGTAACGAAAGTTGCTATCCTGCGATGTGCGACCGGCCGACCCCTCGAAAATGCAGACGGAACTTAACGCATGGAATCGCCAAGGGGTGCATAGGAAAAGGTGATGCGGTCCTCCTAGCCGAGGGAGACATGACGGGTCGGGCGCGTTTTGTCGTCCCTCTTGGTCACGGCTGGCCGCAGGTGCTGGCCCATCAAGGCGACACAGGCGCCGAAGATCGCCGAGATTGCCGCCGTGCGGAGCGGAAAATCCACCGCGCTGTGAACGAGGACGGCGGCCGTCGCGATCGTTGCTGCCCGCGCAAAGGGCGTGCTAACGGGCGACATCCAGATTCGGACCGCAGTGACCGTCCACCAGAGCAGGAAGGCTGCGATCAGGATTACCCCGGCGGCTCCGAGTTCCAGAGCGCTTTCAAGATAATCGTTATGGGCGTGATTGATGTACTGGCGGGAAACCGACCCTGAATCTTCATAGCGGTGATAGACGCTTTCGAATGAGCCGAGGCCGGTCCCGACCGGAAAGCTGTCCTCGATGGCCTTCGCCGCGGTCCTCCAGATTTCCGGCCGGGAGCTGCTCGATTCGTCCGCGCTCGCGGAGATCGGATCGGACACGACGAGGACGACGGCCCCTAGAAGCGCGATCACTGAAACTCCGAGGGCGAGCCCCCGCCACCGGCTCGCCAGCGGGAACATAGTCGCGCTGGCGAGAATGACGGGGAGCGAAAGAGCCAGGGCGGCCCGCGAACCAGTGAGGACGATGCCGACGAGGGTCAGAAGGAAGACGGCGGCGCCCAGGCCGTATCTGGTCACCGCGGACGAGCGCCGCTTCGATGTCGCAGACACCATCAGCGCCGCCGTCATCGGAATGCCGATGAGCAGGATGGTCGCCATGTGGTTGTGGTTGGCGAAGAAACCGACGGCTCCGGCGTTGTGGATCGGATAGAAATAGGCCCAGGCATCCGGTCCCCCGGCGACCTGGAGCGCACCGACGAAGATACCGGCGACCATTCCGGCGACAATTCCAAGAGCGATTGCCCGCGGCGAGGGCGAAAGCCGTCCCGTCGCAACCAGCGCGGCAAGCGCGGGAATGGCAGCGAAGAGCGCCAGCACCGAGGCATAAGGCGTCTCGGACACCGGCATCGGCACTAGCGGATAGCCCAGCAATTCGAACCCGTGGGCGATGGCGGCCCTTCCGGGGAGGCTCGTCCAGACGCCCGCAGGCAATGGGATGAGCTGGAGCAGGACCAAAAGCAGGGCGAGGATGAGAATCAGGTGGAGCAGCGAGACCCGCCCGCCACCCCCAGCGCGCGAAGCTGCGGTCGCGGCCAGGCCGATCAGGGCAATTCCGGCAAGCTGGAGGCTGATGTTGGTCCAGACGCCCTGACCGCTTCCACCTAAAAGGATGCAGAGCAGGACGAACCCCGCGACGACGCCGGACTGAATTCTATGGTTCAACCGCCGGCCCTTTCGATGGCCACCGGGCCGATATGGACATCGCTGTCCTGAGGCGAGTCTTGGGCGCGCCCGGTGAGCTCG